>JAZRRI010000012.1:0-27607 GCA_045650605.1 Bacteroidaceae bacterium
AAATCGCGAACCTGTCATCCCGACAGAGCATAGCGACGAGGGATCTCAAAAATATCGTAAAATAAGAGATCTCTCACATACGTTCGAGATGACAAAATACGCTAAATTTTAGTATAAATTCTTATATCGAACTCACGTTAAAGTAACATACAACAGCATTAGAGAATAAGCCTTGTCAAAACCTTGACAAGGCTTATTCTCTAATAGATTCTTCTCTATCAAGCACTTTAATAAATTCAAAGTGATTTCATTGAAAGCGATATCCTCCGCCTCTTCAAATCCACCTCAACAACCCTTACCATAACCTGCTGGCCGAGCTTGACAACGTCACCGGGTGAAGAGACAAACTTGTCGGCAAGTTGGGATATGTGTACAAGACCATCCTGATGGACACCTATGTTTACAAAGGCTCCGAATGCGGTTATATTGGAAACAAGGCCGGGCAGAACCATACCTTCACGCAAATCCTCAATCTCGTGCACATTGGGGTCGAAAGAGAAAACCTTTGCCTGTTCGCGTGGGTCGAGACCGCGTTTGTTAAGTGCATCCATAATGTCGGTAAGGGTTGGCAAGCCAACCTTGTCGGTTACATAGCGCAGGAGCTCTACCTTTTTGCGCAACTCGCCATCGGCAATGAATTGTTCAAGAGAGACACTGCAATCCTTTGCCATTTTAATGACAATGTTATATGACTCGGGGTGCACGGCGGTACTGTCGAGCGGATTGTCGCCACCCACAACGCGCAAGAAACCGGCAGCCTGCTCAAAGGCCTTGTTGCCAAGGCGGGGAACATTGAGCAGTTCCTTACGGGTGCGGAAATCGCCATTGGCAGCGCGGTATTTTACTATATTCTCGGCAAGCACTGGGCCGAGACCCGAAATGTGGGTAAGAATCTGCTTTGTTGCGGTATTCACATTAACACCCACCTTGTTTACGCAGCTCTCCACAACAACATCGAGGCGCTGCTTGAGCTTACCCTGGTCTACACTATGCTGGTACTGCCCCACTCCAATGGAACGTGGTTCAATCTTCACAAGTTCGGACAGCGGGTCAATCAGTCGGCGGCCAATGGAGACAGCTCCGCGCACGGTGACATCCTCATCGGGGAACTCTTCGCGCGCCACAGGTGATGCCGAATAGACCGATGCACCATCCTCGTTAACAGAGAACACATCGGCAACAAGCCCAAGCGAGCGCACAAAATCCTCGGTCTCACGGCCTGCCGTGCCGTTACCGATGGCAAAGGCCTCAATGGTATAGTCCTTGACAAGCGATGTTATTATGCGCGCTGCATCTTCGCGGTCGTTCTGCGGCGGATGGGGATATATAACGGTGTGGCGCACAAGGTTGCCCTGTGAGTCGAGCACCACAACCTTGCAGCCGGTGCGGAAACCCGGATCAATGGCAAGCACGCGCTTTTGGCCGAGCGGTGACGACATTAGCAGCTGGCGCAGATTCTCGGCAAACACGGCAATGGCCTCGTCATCGGCACGTTGCTTGGCATTGCCGCGCGTCTCGTTCTCAATGGATGGTGCAAGCAAGCGCTTGTAACCGTCGGCAACGGCAGCCTCCATATATTCGCGCGAGGGTGAGAAACGTTTCACAAACAGACGGCAAAGGCGGTCGGTGGCCTCCTCGCCATCAATGGTTATGGACATGCGCAGGAAACCCTCGTCCTCGCCACGCAATATTGCAAGCATGCGGTGCGATGATATGCGTGCTACGCTCTCCTGCCACTCGTAGTAGTCGGAATACTTTATTCCATCGCCCTCCTTGCCTTTTACCACCTTGGAAACGAGCACTCCGTTGCGGGCAAAGAGGCGGCGCACGGTTGCGCGCGCTTTCTCATCCTCGGAAACGCGCTCGGCAATTATGTCGCAGGCTCCGGCAATGGCATCATCGACGGTGGGAACATCGGTACAGATGAAACTGCGCGCCTTTCCCTTAACGTCGTTGTGCTGCTGATTCCATATTATATCGGCAAGCGGTTCAAGGCCGCGCTCCTTGGCAATTGTGGCACGTGTGCGGCGCTTGGGGCGATAAGGGAGATAAATATCCTCCAGCTCCACAGCATCGAAACAGTTGTCTATTCGCTGCTTTAACTCCGGCGTGAGTTTTCCCTGCTCCTCAATGGTTGCAATGACAGTCTGTTTGCGTTCAACGATTGTCTTAAGTTTTTCATACAAATCCTTTATGTTACCAATGGCAACCTCGTCCATAGAGCCTGTAGCCTCCTTGCGGTAACGTGCAATAAAGGGAATCGTCGCGCCGCCATCGAGCAGTTCTATTACATTCTTAACCTTTTGGGCAGCAAACCCAAGTTCCTTTGATATGATATTTGTGAGCATAATACATTCAATTTAGCAATGATATAGCAGTTGACCCAAGATGCTTTGTCATTTTTCGGGCAAAGCCCTCAACAGCACGTCTGAGCGTAGCGAAGTATCTATCACTGCGCAGTTATAAGATCCTTCACATCCGTTCAGGATGACAGTTTCACGAAATTAATTGTCTTTGGGTAAACTGCTATATTATTACCTTCAATTTTGTAGCGAAGATAATACAATGACGGCTGAAAATCATCAAAAAAGAGTTTAGAAATATAAACTTGATAAAATAATTTGTAATGAGCAGGAAAAACATCAATGAAATATGTTCCACATTCAAACAAAATATACTATTTTTGTAACAAATTACGGTCAGGTCTGTTCTCACTTACAGAAAATGGATTTACTGTAGAGACAAATAAAGGAAATAGAAACCCACTAACGATAACAAAAGACATGAATAGCAAGCAATTGATGAACAAGGCTGCCGACAATATCCGCATATTGACAGCAGCAATGGTAGAGAAAGCAAAATCAGGTCACCCTGGCGGTGCCATGGGCGGTGCCGACTTTATCAATGTACTCTACTCTGAGTTTTTGGTACATGACCCCGAGAACCCACTGTGGGAGGGACGCGACCGTTTCTTCCTTGACCCCGGTCACATGTCACCGATGCTCTACTCAGTGCTTGCACTCTCTGACAAATATACAATGGACGAGCTCAAGCAGCTGCGTCAGTGGGGAAGCCCCACACCGGGTCACCCCGAGGTGAACTTCGCACGTGGTATCGAGAACACATCGGGTCCTCTTGGCCAGGGTCACACCTACGCAGTAGGTGCTGCCATTGCAGCCAAGTTCCTCGAGGCACGTCTGGGCAGCGAGGTTATGGGTCACACCATCTATGCGTTCATCTCGGACGGCGGTGTACAAGAGGAGATTTCACAGGGTGCAGGCCGTTTGGCTGGTTACCTGAAGCTCAATAACCTTATCATGTTCTACGATGCCAACCAGATTCAGCTCTCAACACGCTGCGACGAGGTTATGTTCGAGGACACAGCAAAGAAGTACGAGGCATGGGGTTGGAAGGTTATCACCATCGACGGTAACGACTGCGACGCTATCCGTGCAGCATTGACCGAGGCAAAGGCCGAGCAGGAGCGTCCTACACTCATCATCGGTAACACCGTAATGGGTAAGGGTGCACGTCGCGCAGACGGCAGCAGCTACGAGTTCGACTGTGGCACACACGGTGCACCACTCGGTGGCGACGCATACATCAACACAATAAAGAACCTTGGCGGTGACGTGGAGAACCCGTTCGTATTCTTCCCCGAGGTCAAGGAGATGTATGACAACCGCCTCAACGAGCTCCGCAAGATTGTTGCCGAGCGCAAGGCAGCAAAGGCAGCTTGGGCAGCAGCAAACCCCGAGAAGGCACAGAACCTTGAGGACTGGTTCAGCGGCAAGCAGCCACAGATTGACTGGGCAGCCATCGAGCAGAAGGCCGACGGCCCGACACGTAACGCATCGGCTACAGTGCTTGGCATCCTTGCCGAGAACTATGGCAACATGATATGCTCATCGGCCGACTTGAGCAACAGCGACAAGACCGATGGATTCTTGAAGAAGACACATGCCTTTACCCCAGGCGACTTCAGCGGTGCATTCCTGCACGCAGGTGTATCGGAGTTGACAATGGCATGTGTATGTATCGGTATGGCATTACACGGCGGTGTTATCGCAGCATGCGGCACATTCTTCGTGTTCAGCGATTATATGAAACCGGCAATACGTATGGCGGCTCTGATGGAGCTCCCCGTGAAATTCGTTTGGTCACACGACGCATTCCGCGTTGGCGAGGATGGCCCTACACACGAGCCGGTTGAGCAGGAGGCACAGGTTCGCCTCATGGAGAAGGTGAAGAACCACAGCGGCAAGAACTCAATGCTTGTTCTGCGCCCCGCCGATGTAAACGAGGCGACACAGGCTTGGAAACTTGCAATGGAGAACACCGACACACCTACAGGCCTCATCTTCTCACGCCAGAACGTGAACAACCTCCCCGAGGGTACACCATACGAGGAGGCCGCAAAGGGTGCATACGTTATCGCAGGCAGCGACGAGGATTACGACATCATCCTCCTTGCATCGGGTTCCGAGGTTTCCACACTCGTTGACGGTGCAAAGCTACTGAAGGCCGACGGCATTAAGACACGTATCGTCTCTGTTCCATCAGAGGGTCTTTTCCGCACACAGCCAAAGGAGTATCAGGAGAGCATTCTCCCTGCAGGCGCAAAGATATTTGGCCTCACAGCCGGTCTTCCTGTAAACCTCGAGGGTCTTGTAGGCGCAAACGGAAAGGTTTGGGGCTTGCAGTCATTCGGTTTCTCGGCACCTTACAAGGTTCTTGACGAGAAGCTCGGCTTCACAGCAGAAAATGTGTACAACCAGGTAAAATCAATGTTATAATGAAAAAGATAGGTTTGGCATGCGACCATGCGGGTTATCCGCTCAAGGAGCAGGTAAAGGAGTGGCTCACAGCAATGGGCTATGAATTTGTAGACTTTGGCACACACAGCACTGAGAGCTGCAACTACCCCGAGTTCGCCCACGCACTTGCAAATGCAATAGAGAACGGTGAGTTTGAGAAAGGTATCGCAATTTGCGGTACAGGTAATGGAATAAACATGACACTGAACCACCACGCAGCAATACGCAGCGCACTCTGCTGGATGCCCGAGATTGCAGCGCTTGCCCGCCAGCACAACGACGCAAACGTAATGGTTATGCCGGGACGCTTCATTGCTACAGACAGCGCAAAGGAGTGTGTAGAGACATTCCTCAGCACCCCATTCGAGGGTGGCCGTCACCAGGCACGCATCGATGCAATCCCTGTAAAATAAAGGACAGAGATACCTTATTATATATATGGCGCACTCTTCAACGGAGTGCGCCATATTTTTATTACCGCATGAGAAGCACAGCCACAATTGTTCAATAAACACAAAAAGACACGTCGTTTTTTTACACTCATTTTTCATTTTAAACATTTTCATAGTTAAAAAAAGACTTTTATTGGTTTCCAAATGCACAAATACAATACTTTTGTGCAACAAATCTAAAACAGAGATTGAAAAGTAAAAACCAATTTATTATTACTATGAAAAAGATTATTACAACTATTGCAATGTCAGCATTTGCATTGACAACATTTGCAGGCGGTCTTTCAACTAACACAAACCAGCACTCGGCATTTGTGCGTAACCCGGCACGCTATGCCTCATTGGAGACAGACGCCATCTACTTCAACCCTGCCGGAACAGCATTCTTCAATGAAGGATGGAGATTATCGGCCAACTGGCAGATGGTTTGGCAGAACCGCAACATCACAAGCCATGCCGACAACAAGAATTATGGCGCAAAAATCTACGTACCTGTAATGCCAAGCGCCATGGCATCATACACAACAGGCAAATGGAGTTTCAGTGGTATGTTCGGCATAACAGGTGGTGGCGGTAATGCACAGTTCAACGAGGGATTGCCAATGTTCAACACTCTTGGAAACGGATTCAAGGCTCTGCTCCCCGCAGTAGCCGGCGCACAGGCAACAGGAGATGCCTACTCTTCGTTTGAATCTACACAATATGTATTCGGTCTCCAATTGGGTGCAGCCTACAGAATCACAGACAACTTCTCGGCATACGTGGGTGTACGCGGCAATTACACATCGGCAAGCTACAACGGCGGCATCTACTTCGATGCAATGAGCGCAAACGGCGCAAAGACCGTTTCTCCGCTTTCGCTTGACCTTGCACAGAACGGCATATCATTCACTCCTATAATTGGCTTGGACTACAAGGTCGGCAACTTCAACTTTGCTGCAAAGTATGAGTTCAAGGCGGTAACGAATCTTAAAAACAAAACAAACAACCTGGGTATCTTTGGCGAGAACTACAACAACGGCATAGCAGCTGCAGGAGAGGCTATAGGTACAAAAGTATATACAGCAGCATACCAACAGGCATTGGCGCAAGGTGCACCGGCAGAAATGGCAACACAAATTGCATCACAGACAGCATCACAGGTAGCAGGCAGTGCCGGCGGTACATTGGGCATGCTCTCTACACTCGAAAGCGGCAAGACACTGCGTAACGACACTCCAGCACAGCTCTCATTGGCAGCGTCATGGCAGGCTACATCGTGGTTACAGGCAATGGTAAGCGGAAACTACTATTTCGACAAGGATGCAACAGTGCAGTCACTCCTTGGCGGTGCCGACAACAACATTAACCTTGCACGTAACACATACGAGATTGCTGCAGGTCTCGAGTTCAAGGTTTGCAAAAACCTTCTCCTGTCGGCCGGTGTACAGTATACCGATTTCGGCATCACAAACCAGTACACAAGCGACCTCAACTTCAACAACGACTCGTTCATGACAGGCCTTGGCGGCAAGTACAGCATCAACGAGAACTGGGACATCAACGCAGGCTTCTGCTTTGCAGTCTACAAGGAGGACAACAACAGCTTGAGAGCTGCAACATACAAGAGAGATACATACAACGCAACAATAGGTGTTGACTTCAAGTTCTGATAACATATTCAACAAGCAACAAAAAATCTCACGGACTCGGGTCCGTGAGATTTTTTATATTCAAAAGCTATCATTCATTAGCACTGCGCCATTCCACCACCAAGGTTTGGCAAATTCACCTGCTCGAACTTATAGCCGAGACGTTTGAGTTCCATTGCTGCACCAATGCGGAACATCACCTTTACCACACGTGCATAGACGTGGAATGCCATTGGCGACTGTGGTTCTATTCTCTCGCGGCGAATAAGGGTAACAGCAGTCTCACCCAAACGGCGCATCATATCCTCTATACCCTTTGCCTCGCGTGACTCAAGATGAAAACCGATTATATCACGCACGATATGCTCGTCCATGTCATCGAAGCCCTGCGCGCCATAGTAGCTCTTGTACCCATCCTTGCAATGTGCAGTCCAATCCTCGTCCCAGTAATGGGCAACAGCCATTCCAAGATAACCGGCCCAAGCAATAGCCACTGTGGGGTAATCGGCAATGTTAGGCACGGCATCGGCCATATATTCGGGAGCCAACGCATCCCAACGGTCGCTTATGTCATCTGTAGCAAGCAATGTGCCGTCAAGCACACCGTACTGTTTGCAAAGACGCAACAGTTCATCGGTTATGCGGCTCTCAAAATTCTCAAGATATACTTTATTTACCATTGTCATTATACTTTGCGTCGTTGACGTTACTGCAAGCTTGCTATGCGGGCAATATACTTGCCAATTATATCGAACTCAATGTTCACCTTTGTACCGACCTGAATTGTGTGGAAATTGGTGTGTTCAAAGGTGTAAGGTATAATTGCCACCGAGAAAGAGTCATCAGTAGGCTCACAAACGGTAAGGCTCACGCCATTCACCGTTACCGAGCCCTTGTCTACCGTCATGTACCCCTTTGCCGCCATTGCAGCATCCTTGGTGTAACGGAATGTGAAATACCAGCTGCCATCGGCATCGCGCACCGACACGCACTCGGCTGTTATATCCACATGACCTTGTACAATATGACCGTCGAGACGGCCGTTCATCACCATGGAACGTTCAACGTTTACCTTGTCGCCGACCTTCAATGCGCCGATGTTTGAACGCTCAAGCGTCTCGCTCATGGCTGTCACGGTATATTCATCACCTGTTATATCCACCACAGTAAGGCAAACTCCGTTATGCGCCACACTCTGGTCTATCTTCAATTCGTTCACGAAAGAGCAACTCAATGTCAAATGCAGATTACCCTGCTCGCGCACCAACTTACGCACTGTCGCAAACTCTTCTACAATACCTGAAAACATATATCTTCTTTTTAAATCAATTTAAATACTTGAATAACAGCGTTGTTATTACTTTATAATAACCTTTTTGCCGTCCGATGTAACATAGATTGCATTCTTCTCAGGATTCACGACCCTTACACCATCGAGGTTATACAAAACCACCTCTTCATCATCAGATTCCACACCATCAATTGATGTAACGGTCTTCTTGTCGGCAAGGTATACTGTCAGGACATCGCCCACCTCATTTTTCAGCAGGTAACATTTGTTTGCCTGTACGCCCGATGTAGTTGTGGAACCTTTGAAAGTCATCATTGCGCCACCGGCAGTTGTAGAAGCAACAGTAGAGAGAAACTCGCCTTTTGGAAGATATTCCCTTATTGTTGTACCATGCAGCAGGTTATCCTCTATAAGCGGAGTGTTGTCCGCCGGGAGCACCGCCGTTGTGTAGGTAGCCTTTGCACCGGCATATATCACCGGCATATATGCCGGAACCACACCTCCCTGTACCTCCTCAATGTATGCATAGTCATACTCCTTTGTTTCATACGTCCATTTTCCCGTGCCTGTAACCACATATGCAGCGACCTCCTGGGGTATTTCCATTGAAAACGGATAGCATACCGCAAGAAGTTTTGCAGTAGGGATTGAGAGCTTGAATTTGTCGACTTTCTGCACCTTCCAAAGGTTGCTTTCATCGGCAGCACTGCCGAATTTCACACCGGTAATATCACTTGAAGCTGCTGTCATATAATCGTTGCTGCCGGCAAGTCTGAAGGCATAAAGTCCCTCCTCCTCGTCCATGCACACGGATTCGAGGAGCGAGGCATCATCAGCCTCTTTCAAATCGGAGATATTGTCACCCGAAGCACAAGAGATATATAGACCGGTCTGCATGTTCTTCAAACGAAAACCACCATCGACAGCCTCCCAAAGCCAAACCTGGTCGGCCGCACCATCAACATTCGCCTTAGCGCGCTTGATGTTCCATGTAATTTCGCCTGTAAGTTCGCGCTGAGTTGCTGTACCACAGCTCAGCGCTGTGCCATCATTCTTTGATGAGATATTATAATATACAGCGGCATCCAAGCCTTTCACCTCCTTGGCCTGGCCATAAATCATTTTGCGTGTACCATCATAGCCTACTGCAACGATGTATGCTGAATTGCCGGTGAAAAGAACCTTGGTATCGGGGTGACTGTCGCGAGCTGTAGCAAGGCCATACATTGTAATATGCGTGAGGTTACCATAAGCATCGTAAGTCTCGAAAGCAACAGCATTCTTCACTTTCGCATGCTCCACACGTATTGTACCGGTAGGCACACCGTTACCATTTTTTGGAGGAGTGCATCCATAACCATACTCGGCAGGCACTTCAAGTGCAAGCTTGTCGCGGTAAATGTGGTAGTTGTGGGCATTGATGTAGTTTATCTCTTCCTTTGGCGTAGGGTATCCCTGCTCTCGCACATGATTCTTGAGATTTGCAATCATCGCATCCGAAATGACAATCCAGCCCGGGGAATAGTCCTCAATATAAGCATTGATAGGCTTCAGCATACCGGCCTTCTCAAAGAATGGAAGGAGGTTGAGGCGTGCGCTGTCACACGCGAGCTTCATCCAGTTCACCTGCTGTTTACCTGCCGTATTATATTTTGAGCCGTAGTTGTTGTCGGAGCGAATGCCCTCTATGACCATTGGAATGATATCGGGAGACTTGCCTGCCAATGTACCCCAAAGGTTCAACTGCCAGAAAGGAACAAGCTTTACAAAGTGGTCATAGTTGCGGCTTGTAGTTGTCACCGAACCTATATTCCTTCCATCAGCATCATATCCGGTTACAGTCTTCTCGGCAGGTACTGTGCCATGATAGTCGGGACCATCCTGCAACTGCCATGAAACACCCTTGCGGATACCCTCTTCAAAGTATGTCTGCATGCGGCCGCCGCGCATACCCGAATAGCTGTCGATACCAGATTTCTCATCCTCAAGACGCAACCAGTTGCGGTCGCCTGTAAAATGGAGCTGTGCCCATGCTGCATAGATATTGTTTGTAGTCTCACCACAGCCAGGCCACTTGAATCCGGGATTCACCTGATTGTTGTGCCCCCACTCGTGACCAACACCCCAGAAATCGAAACTCTTTGCATCGGGAGTCATGACACCACCCAAACTACCGATGTGGCAATATGCACCCTCGCCGCCGGCAGCCATGAATCCGTAGTTTGTTGCATAGAACAACTGACGGTTCTTCACCTGACGGCCATATTTCTCAAGACCAAGGATATCACGCTCGGCCCACTGTACCTGTTCATAGAGTGTCATCACGGAATCCACATTTGTGGGACAATGCTTCAGCCATGAGCATACAGGATAGGCAAGCTGTGCATGGCGTGAACGGGTAATAAGAATTGTAGAGTCGTTAGCTGCACGACCTTTGAGCATAGCTTTCCAATCAGCATTGGTCATTGTAGCCTGGTCCCAATAGCCCTGTACCGGTGCATTCACAAAGTGAACCTTGACATTGGGAGCATTCTCAAAATCATCGGTGTAATAGTTCACGAATACATTACCCTCGGTATTTGCTGTAATCACATTCAAGCCATTCTTCAATGAATAAGCACTTGAACTCTCATTCAACAACCAGTTCTTAATCTTCAAACCGACATTATACTCGCCAATGCCGCTTGCAACAACAATACAAGACTCACCGGCCTTCAGGTAGACACCAGTAGGATTCTCATAGTTGTTGTACTGGCTGCTTATCTTCAGGTTGTTTCTCAAAGTCGATGTTGTCATGTATGCCTCGTACTCGCCAACGCGGAACTTCTTGTAGCCTGCAGCATCGGCAAGCATATTGTCAACAAGTTTCTTCACATCGGCATCGGCAATTCCGTTGCTGCTTGTAACACCGGGCTTGAGCACTGTGTAGAGGTCATCCTCGAAATACTGTGCGAAAGCCTGAGTCTTTGTATTGTCAATCTCATATGCCTCGACCTCGGCTGCCGAAGCATAACCGCTTGCACCGCTCTTGATTGTAAAGCGTACACGGCCACACTCCACTCCACCATCGGGAATGATAAAATCATAGACAGCACTTGAACCGCCAAGTTTATATGTACCTATCTTTGTATAAGTGGTACCATTGGTTGTTGTCGCATAGGAGAGCTCCACTTCGTTCCAGTTTCCGTTCGGGTTGCCATCCTGACGGGGGATATATCTCATGTAATCGACATGAGACACCTCGCTGAGGTTGACAGTGAAGGTTACCGGGAATTTTGTACCGGAACCGGAATAGGCGCTGTGCCATATTGTAGAGGTACTGCCATCGACAGCCCTCGTTGCAGCCTCTCCCTCCTGGTAGCTGCTTGCATATGCACCACTGATTGCCACTTTCTTGTCCTGGGCATTAACACCAAGCACAGCGGCAACAAAAAGCATAAAGAACAGGATTTTTTTCATAATGGTTATAATTATTGCTTATGTATTCCAAATCTTTGTAAAATTAGCACTTTATTTGTAATAATAAGGTATAAATACATAAAAAAAATACCGCATCCCAATCAGCGACGCCAATAGGGATGCGATATATATTTCGAAACCGGAATCAGACAATAAACAGCAGTTCCCTGTACTTGGGGAGTGTCCACAGTTCGTTGTCCACCACAAGTTCAAGATTGTCGATATGCGAACGTATCTCCTCAAGCATAGGTGCCACGGTATCGTGGTAGGCTATGGCCTTCTCGCGCTCCGATGAAATGCGGTTGGCAACCTTGCGGCGCTCAATGAGTTCGGCCACAAGACGACGGATTTCGGCCACATGCTCGGCCATGCTCTTCACAAGCTCAATATTCTCGGCCGAGAGACGGTCACCCTCCTCCTTGCCAATCACCTGCTCCATCTTTATCACGTTGTCGAGCAGCGAACTCTGGTACTTTGTGGCAGTGGGAATAATATGATTCAAAGCAAGGTCGCCAAGCACACGTGCCTCAATCTGGATTTTCTTGGTGTACATTTCCCACTTTATTTCGTTGCGGGCCACCAATTCGGTCTCTGTCATCACATCCATATTGCGGAACATGGCAACACTCTCCTCATCGAGATAACGGTCGAATACCAACGGGGCACTTGCCTCGCAGTCGAGACCGCGACGCGCCGCCTCTTTGCGCCACTCGTCACTGTAGCCGTTACCGTCAAAACGTATCGGTTTGCTGTACTTTATGTACTTGCGTATAATCTTTACAAGAGCGTCCTCTTTAGCCATACCCTTCTCTATGAGTTCATCAACCTCGCGCTTGAAGATTGTGAGCTGCTCGGCCATTGCGGTGTTGAGTGCAATCATTGCCGATGCACAGTTGGCCTCGGCACCCACGGCACGGAATTCGAAGCGGTTACCGGTAAAGGCAAACGGCGAAGTACGGTTGCGGTCGGTATTGTCAATCATAAGCTCCGGGATTGACGGGATATTGAGGCGCAGTTCGCGCTTGCTCAGGATTTTCACCACATCATCGGTTGTCTCCATGTGGTCGAGCACCGACGAAAGATGCGAGCCCAAGAAGCTCGAAATGATTGCCGGTGGAGCCTCGGCCGCACCAAGACGGTGCGAATTGGCCGCAGACATAATGCTTGCCTTCAACAAGCCGTTGTGGCGGTAGATTGCCGCAAGGGTGTTCACAACAAAAGTGATGAAACGCAAATTGTCCTTGTCGTTCTTACCCGGTGCCATAAGCAGCACCCCGGTATCGGTTCCAAGCGACCAATTGTTATGCTTTCCCGAGCCATTGACACCCTTGAAAGGCTTCTCGTGCAAGAGCACGCGGAAACCGTGGCGACGCGCCACCTCTTTCATCAACGCCATTATAAGCATATTATGGTCAACCGCGAGGTTGCATTCCTCATATATTGGGGCAAGTTCAAACTGGTTGGGCGCGGCCTCGTTATGACAGGTCTTGGCGGGAATGCCAAGCTTCATAGCCTCAACCTCAAGTTCCTTCATGAACGCAGCGACACGCTTGGGGATTGAACCGAAATAGTGGTCCTCCAATTGTTGGTTCTTGGCACTATCGTGCCCCATGAGAGTACGGCCGGTGAGCAACAGGTCGGGACGTGCAAGCAACATGCCCTCATCGACAAGAAAATACTCCTGCTCCCAGCCAAGGTATGTAGTAACCTTCTTCACATTCTTGTCAAAGTATCGGCAGACATCGGTTGCAGCCTTGTCTACTGCACGCAAAGATTTCAGCAATGGTGCCTTGTAGTCCAGCGCCTCACCGGTATATGAGATGAAGACTGTTGGCACACACAATGTATCGTCTATAAGAAATGCCGGCGAAGTAGGGTCCCAGGCACTGTAGCCTCGTGCCTCAAAGGTACTGCGTATACCACCATTGGGGAATGACGACGCATCGGGCTCCTGCTGCACAAGCAGCTTGCCCGAAAACTCTTCAAGCACACCACCCTTGCCGTCGTGCTCAATAAAGGCATCGTGCTTTTCGGCGGTGGTCTCCGTCAACGGGTGAAACCAGTGCGTATAGTGTGTTGCACCATTCTCCACAGCCCAACGTTTCATACCCTCGGCAACGCTGTCGGCAATCGAGCTATCGAGCGGTGCATCGTTGTCAATCACATCGATAAGCTTGCTGTAGACATCCTTAGGTAGATATTTGTACATCTTCTCGCGGTTAAAAACCTTCTCGCCATAATAGTCCGATGGGCGCAACTCGCAGTTTGGAACATCGACCGCCTTTTTACCAAAAGCTGCCGAAATTACTTCAAAACGTAGCTTTGACATTATAATATGTTTTATTTATCTTTTTGATATTTCAAAATCAAAAGCAAAGATAACACCATAACCGCACAAGACAAAGAAAAACGGAGAAAAGAGAAACTACAATGACTACAATTCACATAAAAGAACAAGAATTTTCTAAAAAGTGAAGATAAAAACCATACATTTTCCCAATTCACAAAGGACAATTCACAAAAAGAGCCCAAAACAGCAAATTGTCATTATGTAAGCAAAACTAAACACAAGGCTTACATTTTAACACCATAGAAAAGAAACAAAGCAGAAGCATGGAACTGCAAACAGAGAGCGCAAAATAAAAAGAATTGAGAAAATGGATTAAAAAAACCGAAAAAAACAATATTGTTTTACAATATTTAAATAACTTTGTGAGGAAAAGCCGACAGCAGGCATCCCCGCGAACCGGCCACAAGGAAAAGAACAAACACAACAATTAACCATAAAAAATTATGCTTAAGCAAATTATCAATGCAAAAATCCTCACTCCACAAGGTTGGATGCAGGATGGTTCGGTAATCATCAGAGACAACAAGATTCTCGAGGTTACAAACTGCGACCTCGCCGTTGTAGGTGCAGAAGTTGTTGATGCCAAAGGTATGCACGTTGTACCCGGCGGTGTGGAAATCCACATCCACGGCGGTGGCGGCTGCGACTTCATGGAGGGCACAGAGGAGGCTTTCCGCGGTGCAATCAAGGCACACATGAAACATGGTACAACAAGTATCTTCCCTACCCTTTCATCATCAACAGTTCCAATGATTGAGGCTGCTGCCGAGACATGTACAAAGCTGATGGCAGAACCTAATAGCCCCGTACTCGGTCTGCACCTCGAGGGTCACTACCTGAACATGGCAATGGCCGGCGGCCAGTTGCCCGAGAACATCAAGGATCCCGACCCCAACGAATATATTCCTTTGGTAGAGAAATGGGATTGTATCAAGCGTTGGGACGCTGCTCCCGAACTCCCCGGTGCAATGCAGTTCGGTAAATACATCACTTCAAAGGGCATCCTCGCGTCTGTGGCACACACACAGGCCGAGTATGACGATATCCACGCTGCACGCAAGAACGGCTACACACACGCCACACACTTCTACAACGCGATGCCCGGTTTCCACAAACGCCGCGAGTACAAGTACGAGGGTACCGTGGAGAGCATCTACTTGCACGAGGACATGACTGTTGAGGTTGTTGCCGACGGTATTCACGTTCCTCCAACAATCCTGCGCCTCATCCACCGCATCAAGGGTGTTGAACGCGCCTGCGTAATCACCGACGCTTTGGCATGCGCTGCAAGTGACAGTACAACAGCTTTCGACCCACGCGTAATCATTGAGGACGGTGTCTGCAAGCTCGCCGACCGTACAGCTCTTGCAGGTTCTGTGGCTACAATGGACCGCCTCATCCGCACATTGGTACAGAAGGCCGAGATTCCTCTCGATGACGCAGTACGCATGGCATCGGAGACACCTGCAAAGATTATGAACGTATATGACCGCAAGGGTTCATTGCAGAGAGGCAAGGATGCCGACATCATGATTCTCGATGACGACCTGAACATACGCGCCGTTTGGGCAATGGGCCAGCTCGTTGAGGGTACATACAAGCTATAAGAATCAAAAAAAATATTATACAGACCGGGCGGGTGGCAGTTATTGTCACCCGCCTGATTTTTGTGTGTAAAAAAACAAAGCAATGATATGGCAGTTGACCCAGGATACCTCTGTAATGTCATCCCGACAGAACGCAGTGACGAGGGATCTCCAAAACAAAACATGAGATATCTCCCATACGGTCGATATGACACAAGTGATGAGTTTTGAAGTGTTGGGTCAACATCTATATTATTACCAAAAACAAAAAGCATAGGCTAATTGTTGTTATTGGCAAGAATTATAATCAAAAACCATAAAAAAATGTAAAACAAACAGTTTAGGAGCATTTTTATTAAATTAAGGACAATTTTTACCCGCTTTATTCACTATCTTTGCATAAGAGAGAAAATATATGACAGATAATAGACCTACAATTGATATGAATCCACTCCTGATGCCATATGACACCCCTCATGGTGCAATTCCATATGACCTCATAACACTGCAGCATTACATCCCTGCAGTCAAGGAGGCAATAGCACGCGAGGAGGAGGCTGTAAATGCCATATGCAACAACAGCGATGCCGCAACATTTGACAACACCATTGCAGCACTGGACTACGCCGGCCTGCTGCTTGGCGATATAATAGGCGCATTCAATGCCGTTGCCAATGCATGCAGCAATGACGAGATACTCGCCATTGAAGAGGAGATGCAGCAGCTGTATGTTGCCCACAAGAACAACATAACACTCAACGAAAAGCTCTTTGCGCGCATAAAGGCCGTTCATGAGAGCAACAACAGCCACCTTACAACCGAACAGCGCCGCTTGCTCGAACAGACATATGACAGCTTTGTGCGTAGCGGAGCAAACCTTACGGGAGCAGAGCGTGACGAGTACAGGCAACTCACCGAGCGCCTTGCCACATTGGGAGTAAAATTTCAGGAGAACAGCATAAAAGACACCGACGGGTACACACTGCACATCGAGAACGAGGCAGACATAGAAGGCCTGCCCGAGGATGTAAAGGACGCAGCCAGCAACAATGCCAAAGAGAGCGGCAAGGAGGGTTGGCTGTTCACGCTTCACCGCCCAAGCTACCTGCCGTTCATCACATTCTGCCGCAACCGCGAACTGCGCAGACAGATGTACATGGCATACGACACCATTGGTGCAAAGGGCAACGGGCACGACAACTGCGAGACTGTAAAGGAGACCGTCAACTGCCGTTTGAAACTTGCCCGCCTGCTTGGCTACAACACCTACAGCGACTATGTGCTAAGCGAGCGCATGGCACAGAACACCGACGCAGTATTTTCGATGCTGGGCAAGCTCACATGGTCCTACCTGCCGGCTGCACGTAAGGATATAGAGGAGGTAACAGCATTTGCAAAGAGCCTTGAGGGAGAGGAGTTCGAGTTCCAGCCATGGGATTTCGCCTTCTACAGCGAGAAGCTCAAAGAGCAGAAGTTCGACCTCACCGATGAGATGGTACGCCCCTACTTCGAACTCAACCAGGCCATATACGGTGCGTTCTACCTTGCAACAAGGCTCTACGGCATAACCTTCAAGCAGAACCACGACATCCCGCTCTTTACCCCCGATGCAAAGGTTTGGGAGGTATATGACTATGACGGCACATATCTTGCACTGCTCTACTGCGACTTCTTTGCACGCAAGGGCAAGCATGCAGGCGCGTGGATGGACAGCATAAAGCCACAGTACAAGGATGCCGCAGGTACCGACCACAGGCCACACATAACCCTATCCACCAACTACCGCAAACCAATGCCGGGCAAGCCGACATTGCTGAACCACGACGAGTTCAACACACTGATGCACGAGTTCGGACATTGCCTGCACGGAATACTCTCGAACGTCACATACCCGTCACTCTGCAGTCCTAATGTACTTTGGGACTTTGTGGAGATGCCGTCACAGATAATGGAGAACTTCGCCACCGAGGAGGAGTTCCTGCAGCACTTTGCGTTCCACCACCGGACGGGCGACAACATTCCCGCCGAGACACTGCGCAAGATACAGCAGGCGCGCAACTTCAACGTAGGCTACCAGTGCATACGCCAGGTAAGGCTGGGATTGCTCGACCAGTCATGGCACAACATATCACAGCCCTTCGAAGGCGACGTGCTTGAGTATGAACACTCTGCCACCGAAGCCCTGAAGGTTTTGCCCCACATCAACGGAACCGGTATAACCACAAACTTCGGTCACATAATGTCGGGCGGATACGCTGCCGGCTACTACAGCTACAAGTGGGCCGAGATGCTCGATGCCGATGCCTTTGCGCGTTTCAAGGAAGAGGGCATAATGAACATGGATACAGCCCAGTCGTTCCGCGACGAGATACTCTCAAAGGGCGACAGCGAACACCCTATGACACTCTACCTGCGGTTCCGTGGCCGCAAGCCGTTGATAGAGCCGTTGCTCGAGCGCGATGGAATAAAGACAATATGCCCACACCTGTAAACAATTATATATATGAGGAGTATTGCAAAAGCAGCAAAGAACGCTATCTTTGTGCTGACACTTGCCTTGGCAGGCTGCAACAACAGCGACGACATAAGCGAAATATTCATAGGCCATGACTGGAGGCTCACCTACATTGAGGAGGGCGGCATAAGACGCTGGCCATCACAAGAGAGCAGCTACAGCATCATGTTCAGCGAGA
The DNA here is from genome assembly GCA_045650605.1 of Bacteroidaceae bacterium. Taxonomy (GTDB): domain Bacteria; phylum Bacteroidota; class Bacteroidia; order Bacteroidales; family Bacteroidaceae; genus HGM04593. Next base: position 18,280 of record JAZRRI010000012.1, read on the forward strand.
ACAGCTTCAGTGCAACCACACCGGGCGGCGGCAGAATCAACGGACGCTGGAGTGCCAACGGAGAGACACGCCGGTTCAACTGCACAAACATACGCACCGAAGGAATAAGCGCAAGCGACACCATTGCAAGACAGATGGTGGACATGTTGAGGGAATCAAGTACATACAGCGGCGACATCCACTACCTGCAGATAATAAAAGAAAAAAACCATTTAATGCAGTTCTATAACAGATAACTATGGAAAACAGACAACAGAAACAGCACGACCTCGACCTCAGATACCTTAGAATGGCTGCCATCTGGGCCGAGAACTCATATTGCGTGCGCCGCAAGGTAGGAGCACTCATTGTAAAGGACAAAATGATTATCTCCGACGGCTACAACGGCACACCTGCCGGTTTTGAGAATATATGCGAGAACGAGGAAGGCTTCACAAAGCCATATGTTCTGCATGCCGAGGCCAATGCCATAACAAAGATTGCATGCTCCAACAACAACAGCGCAGGTGCAACAATGTATGTGACCACATCGCCCTGCATAGAGTGTGCCAAGCTCATTGTACAAGCCGGCATCAAACGCGTTGTCTACAGCAACAAATACCGCCTTACCGACGGCATCGACCTACTCACAAGAGCCGGCATTGAGGTTGTGTACATTGATATGACCGAAAGCGAAAACAGCAGCAGATGAAACGCCTCATTCCAATAATAGTAACAACTATGTGCCTTTTGCTGGGATACTATTTCGGCACAAGGAACGCACTGATAGAGGTTGTCGAGAAACAGACTCTTGTTCTGCGCGACAACAAAATCAACGAAGTGTTGAGCATCATGGACGGCATGTATGTCGACAGCCTCGACATCGACTCCATAATAGAGAAAAGCATCCCAAAACTGCTCACCGAGCTCGACCCACACAGCGTCTACATCCCCATTGAGGAGGTTGAAGAAACGAACTCGGAGCTCGAAAGCAGTTTCAGCGGCATTGGAATACGTTTCACCATCCAGGAGGATACCATAAACATCAGCGATGTAATACGCAACGGACCATCGGAGAAGGTGGGACTGCTTGCCGGTGACCGCATCATCAAGGTCAACGACACGCTGTTCGTGGGTAAAGGCGTGTGCACCAATGACAAGGCGATGAAGAAACTCAAAGGCCCACAAGGCAGTTTTGTAAAGATAAGCGTGCAACGATATGGCGAGGAGGACCTTCTCGACTTCATCATCCGACGCGACCAGATACCTGTTGAGAGCATAGAGGCCTACTACCTTATCAACGACAAATGGGCATACATCAAGGTAGACCGTTTTGCCGAGAACACCTTTGCCGAATTCATACGCGCTATGGTGGAGATGGCCTACAGCAATGCACAGGGATTCATCATCGATCTTCGCGGTAACGGCGGAGGTTACATGGGCATAGCACTTGAAATGGCCAACCAGTTCCTTGGCAAGGATGACATCATTGTATACACCGAGGGCGCAAACAGCCCCAAGGTCATTGAGCGCGCCAACGGACACGGTGTATTCAAGGAGGTACCTCTTGTGGTGCTTGTGGATGAGACATCGGCATCGGCCAGCGAAATCATTGCCGGAACAATACAGGACAACGACCGTGGCACAATCATCGGCCGCCGTTCTTTCGGCAAGGGACTTGTGCAACAACCAATCACCCTCAGCGACAGTTCCATGGTAAGGCTCACCATAGCACGCTACCACACCCCATCGGGGCGCTGCATACAGAAGCCCTACAGCAAAGGCAACCGCGAGGAGTATGACATGGACCTCATCGACCGCTACAACAGAGGCGAGTACTTCTCGCAGGACAGCATACACCAGAACGAGGAACTCATTTACAAGACCAAGAAAGGACGCACGGTGTATGGCGGCGGCGGCATCATGCCCGACATATTCGTATCTAGCGACACTGCCGATGTAACAGCATATGCCAACGAAGTGCTCATGCGTGGACTCATAGCACAGTTCACCCTCAAGTACAGCAACAACAACCGCCACAACCTCTCGGGTTACACCACACATGAAGCACTCATTGCACACCTTGAGACACAGCACCTGTTCGACAAATTCGTGGCATTTGCAGCCGGGAAAGGTGTAAAGGCAAGCGCCGAGGAACTCGCAAAGTCAAAGAGACTGCTAAAGCGTTCGCTCTACTCTAACGTTACCTACCAGTTGCTTGGAATGTGCGAGCATGTGAAATACATAAACCTTAGCGACTCCACTGTGCTGAAGGCCATTGAGGTACTTGAACGCGGCGAAGCATTCCCTATGTAGGAATACAAAGCATTACCATAAACAGTGTCGGGCTGATGATTTTAAAAATCATCAGCCCGACACTGTTTATGAAAGTATTGAGATACATCAGAATGAATAGCAATGCAAAATTGTGTCAAAATAACAAAATAGCGCTATGATTCAATCTCTAAGTAAGAGATTGAACAAAATATTTATATCTTTGATTATCAATATTAAAGCAAATTTTAAAGATGATTTTTGCTAAAAAGAATAGAATAAATTTCAACCAATATTAGCATTTTTACAAATGTTTTTACATATATTTGCATTTGTTCAATCTCTTACTTAGAAGGAATAATATATTGTATAATGCAATTTAAATTTTAAACGATTAATGATAGATTTTGAGTTTTGTTAACTCATAAATCATATAATCAATATAACATTATAGAATATGTATCATTATTTAGATTTTAATGGTGATGGTTTCCTTGATACAATGGCTGTTATGGATGAGTATAATGGCGATGGGATAGTTGATGGGACAACCTACTACACGGATATTAATTATGATGGTTTTTGTGAACAGATATGTTCTGTTGGTGATATCAATATATACAAGTAGAAGAATCTTTGCTAATTTCCAATGAAGATACATATATTGAACTTGAACTTTCAACAGACGCAAATAGTTCAAGCATATCTGCAGTATCCTCTGAAAATTGGATTGATTTCAAAACATTACAAAAAGCCATATACAAAATTCACGAAAGCATTAACCTTGATTTTGGGAGAACAGTAAACTTTGTAAAGATACTCATAATTAAACTAACCAAATAAAAGATTTTACTTACATCAAGACGAAAATAAAAAGCACAATGAGTAGCAATAGATTTACCGAAGACAAAAATGCCCGATTTGCACTATTTGTTTCACTATCAATTGTAGATGGTGAAATTGGTGACGCGGAATACAATTTCCTTAAAAAGATAAAAAAACACTATGGTTTCCCAAAAGAAAAAAACAAGAATGTTGAAGAAAGTAAAAAATCATTAATTGAAGAGAGTAAAACGAACATTCATGAGATACTTACCAACATTCCTAAGGATAACTTTGAAAAATTCAAGGATTTGTTGGTTTGTTATTCAATTATTCTTATAGACGATACTATAACGGATGCAGAAAAGAATGCATTTGACATAATATGTCGATTCTATGGAGTAAGAAAGGAATTATTCATAGAATTGGAACGCCGAGACATAATAAAACTTGATTGTGCCGAAAATATCATAAAAAGTGTTGAAGAGATCCTTGATTCTAAGGAAAAGGATTTGTTACAAATAAAGAAACTTCTACACAAAAGCCTAACCGAGTGTGATGAGTTCAAAAAAGTTAGGATAAAAAGAGATGGATATAGCAAAATAGAAGAGGTTTTTCAATACAACCTAATTAAAGGACCGTTGTTGGAAGGTATCAAATATGCCTTAGAGAAACGATATAATGAAGTTGAGCGAAATAAAATAAGAAGCGAAAAGAAATCAACACGTTTTGCTTTTGTTATTTTTATTATTTCTGCATTCATACTGTTCTTCACATTAACAAACATCTCGCACCAATCACAAGAAATCGAAAAAGAACTCACACACGAACTGATACAAAAAGACCATAATATAGACTTAGAAGAAAGAAAAATTGAAATAAAAAAAGAGATTATAGAAGAAAGAAAAGAAACATTGAATGACCCTATAGATGTTTGGATTACAAAACTAAGTAAGAAGAAAGAAAGAAAAATGATTTTAGCCGGTGCTACCATTGTATGTGTTATTATCTTTTATGCACTCAAAATAATATCCAAACACTTTTATAATAAGATTAAGTGGGGGATAAACAAGTATCCATACCCATTTATTTGTCTTGGAATGCTGTTTATACTTTTATTTTTTTGGCAACATATAACAGCAGCACTATTGCTCTTTGCAATGCTATCCATTGAATGGCTTATACTAATGAAGGAACAGACACATAACGAAAACAATTCGAATATTCTATTGACAATTTTGGTTCTTATGGCTATTCTAACAGATATTTCATTTGGAATGATTGAACTGGAGCAGGTATATACACTTACAGGAATAATGGATAAGATTTTCTCAGCACTCTTTCTTGGATGTATTTGTTTCTTTTGTGGCAAATTCATGGAGATACAATACAAACAGAGTGAAAAGAATAGAAATGATATGAAAGATGTTCTTTTGACAATTAAAAAGAAGCCACAATAACTATTAAAAAAGATACAAATATGAGGTATTGCACTTTTTGCGGACATTGTAATGATTACAGTGCAAAGTTCTGTGGAAAATGCGGTAAAGCATTCCCGATAACATCTTCTCCGATTTGAGTGTCATGAACCTGATGAATATACTGCTTATCGCAATATTCATATTGGGGAGATTTACCAGCACTATCCCACCTTCGATAGTTTTGATGCCTGTGACAACCGTTGTTTCAGCAATTTTATTTTCCGCAAAAATGCCATTACCAAAGAGGATATGAGAATAGTGTTTTCGGGCACACCTCATACAAACAATTTCTGCATGATACACGAGAGAATCAATAGTGGCTTTCTGCCTATTTTATACTATAGTGGCGAAGGCAATTACATGTTGCTGGTTTCGATAGAGAATGGTTGGAAAAAGAGATAAAAAGTATTACCGTTGATAGATTATCCGGTAGAAATGCTCTTTTAATATAAACCTTCAATTATAATTTCACCAATAAAAACATGAAACATTTATTATTTGCAACATGCATGGGAGTATTGATGCTGCTCTCGTCGTGCACATCGTGTAAGGTCGACACAGACACTACAATCAATGTCAAGAGCCGTAAAGTACAAAAGTTCATAGAACTGGCCAGGGAGGGAGATGCAGAAGCATGCAAGTCGTTGGCAATATGCTACCGCGACGGCGATGGTGTAGAAAAGAGCTGGATAAACATGGTATATATGTACGAAATGTATTGCAACAGAAGCGGCGAAGACGTTGATAATATTGTAGAACTGTTTGAAGAAGGAGAACCATTCAGGCTGTTCTGCGAAATATTGGACATTGCAGAATATAACAGCGAAACGGATGCAAAGTTCAAGCAACTGGAGCAGTTGGCCCCCATTGAGGCCAAAGCCATTACAGCAGCAATGGATATATCTGCAGGGAAAGAGGTGGAACAAGCGTTTGAAACAATAAAAGAAACCGAAGCACAAGGAAGCGAAGCCGCCGTGATATTTCAGATAATTCGTTTTGAAAAGGAAGAGAATGAAACAGATTATGAGAAATATCTACATAAAGTGGCCGGCAAATATCCGTTTCTTTATCAGAAGTTAGGCGCAATGGCTATCCGCAAATATCACAGCAGCCAGGATTTTTCTGACATCCGGAAAGCTATGGAATTTTACTACAAGGCCGATGAGCATGGCATGCTGTCACATAAATATGCATATGCCCTATTGCATATATATGACTATTTCGGCAAGAGAGGAATGTTGGAATCAAACGAAGAGGAAATTTTCCGCCTGACCAAACTATCAGATATCAAATGAACAATCCGGTTTAGAAACAGTAATATCATTGCACCGTGAGAATAAATTGTCAAAACAGCAACACACATTAAAATAAAAGTTGTATCTTCGCAAGCGGAAACAACAACGCGGTAATAGCTCAGTTGGTAGAGCATTGGCTTCCCAAGCCAAGGGTCACGGGTTCGAGTCCCGCTTACCGCTCTAGATAGTAAAGAGAGTCCAATCGGGCTCTCTTTTTTTTTGTTGCCCGTTAATTATACGAGATGATTGTGCTGACTATAAGTTTTGTTTGAAAACATAGAAATATGCTGTTTGTTTTATGATTTTGCGAAATTATTTTATAACTTTGTATATTGACTATGTTGTGCGTATGCATGATGGGTATGTCTTAAAAGACATAGTGTTCAGATTGCAGCGTCCGGCAGCAAACTTAAAACAACTCCGAGATGAAGGTTATAACTTTTGGCGAAATAATGTTGCGTCTGTCGCCTGCGGGATACCATAACCGTATCGTTCAGGCCGGACAATTCGATGCAGTCTATGGCGGTGGCGAGGCTAATGTTGCGGTCAGTCTGGCTAATTATGGTCACGAGGCTTGCTTTGTGAGCAAGTTGCCGCGACACGAAGTGGGTGATGCTGCCATTGGAGCATTGCGTCGCTATGGTGTGAATACCGACTTTGTGGCTCGAGGTGGCAACAGGGTGGGTATCTACTATCTGGAGAGTGGCTCGGCAATGCGTCCCAGCAAGGTCATTTACGACCGTGCCGGCTCATCCATAGCCGAGGCCACAGAGTCAGATTTTGACTTTGACGCCATTATGCAGGGTGCTGACTGGTTCCATTTTTCGGGTATCACGCCGGCTCTGTCGGCAGGATGTGCCAACCTTACTCGCAAGGCGTGTGAGGCTGCAAAGCGTAATGGCCTTACGGTGTCGTGTGACCTTAATTATCGCAAAAAACTCTGGACTCCGGAGGAGGCACAACGCGTGATGCGACCCCTGATGCAGTATGTTGATGTCTGCATCGGCAATGAGGAGGATGCGGAGTTGTGTCTGGGCTTCAAGCCCGAGGCCGATGTCGCGGCAGGCAAGACCGATGCCGAAGGCTACAAAGCGGTGTTTGAGCAGATGTACCGCGAGTTTGGCTTCAAATATATAGCATCAACACTGCGAGAGTCATTCTCGGCGAGTCATAACGGCTGGAAGGCGATGATTTACGACGGCAAGGAGTTCTACTCTTCGAAGCGTTACGATATTCAGCCCATCGTCGATAGAGTGGGCGGTGGCGATGCGTTCAGTGGCGGATTGATTCACGGCCTTATGACCCGACAGTCGGCGGCAGCGGCATTGGAGTTTGCTGTGGCTGCGTCGGCATTGAAGCACACGATAAACGGCGATTTTAATCTTGTGTCGGAGTCCGAAGTTGAGGCTTTGGTTGGTGGAGACGGAAGCGGACGAGTGCAGAGATAATAGAGAATTCAAAATTCAAAATTGAGGATATAAACAAAAAAGATATGGCAAAGTTCAATAAAGCGTCGGTGCTGGCTTCAATGGAGGCAACGGGAATGGTCCCTGTCTATTATGATGCTGATGTGCAGCGTGCAAAGGCAGTCTTGAAGGCCTGTTATGATGGCGGTGTGAGATTGTTTGAGTTTACAAATCGTGGCGATTTCGCAATTGATGTATTCAAGGAGGTCGTGAAGTATGCTCTGGCTGAGTGCCCCGATATGATTGTAGGCGTAGGCTCGGTAGTGGATGCTCCCACTGCGGCACTCTTTATCGGTTATGGAGCAAACTTCGTGGTCGGTCCTTGCCTTAACGAGGAGGTGGCTCGCCTCTGCAATCGTCATCTGATACTCTACGTTCCGGGCTGTGGCTCGGTAAGCGAGATTGGCAAGGCTCACGAACTGGGTTGCGATGTGGTAAAGATTTTTCCTGCCGGACAGGTTGGTGGCCCCGACTTTATCAAGAATGTGAAGGCCCCTATGCCGTGGGCAAATATTATGGCTACGGGAGCAGTGGAGCCTACGGCAGAGAATCTCAAAGCGTGGTTCTCGGCTGGAGCATACTGTGTGGGTATGGGCTCAAAACTTTTCCCCAAGGAGGCCTTGCAGCGTGGCGAGTGGCAGACGGTGGAGCAGTTGTGCCGCGAGGCGTTGGGCTATATTGCCGATAGCAAGAAGTAAAACCGAAAAATACTAACCTGTATGTCGTTGAATAATAGTTCAAAATCGAGTTATCTGGCGTCGCTGTTTATGTGCGGCTGCCTCTATTTTATCTTCGGCTTTGTATCGTGGGTAAATTCTATTCTTATCCCATATTTCAAGGTTGCGTGTGACCTGCATAACGAGGTGCTGGGTTATCTGGTGGCCTTCGCCTTCTATATCGCCTACCTTGTGATGTCGATTCCGGCATCCATAATGCTCAATAAGATAGGCTTCAAACGAGGCGTGGAGTATGGCCTGTGGGTTATGGCCATTGGTGCTCTGCTCTTTGTGCCGGCAGCCCTGACGCGTACCTATGCACTCTTCCTTGCCGGTCTGTTCTCGTTCGGTATCGGTCTTGCTATTCTGCAGACGGCAGCCAATCCGTTTGTTACGATTATTGGCCCTATTGAGAGTGCTGCACGACGCATCAGTATTATGGGTATCTGTAATAAGTTTGCGGGCATTGTCTCGCCGCTTATCTTCTCGGCATTGGTTATCCGTGAGGCCGATAAAACGACGATGGAGCTGGTCAAGAGTGGCGAGTTGGTAGGGGCGGCAAAGGAGCAGGCCCTTGACGAGATGATTCTGAATGTCATTCCGCCATATCTCTGCCTGGCTGTTTTGCTCTTTGTCTTTGGTTTTGTATTCTATAAATCGTCAATACCCGATATCGACCCCAAATCACTCAATAAGGCCGAGGAGGGTGATGGTAGCGAGAGAAAGAGTATCTTTGCCTACCCATATCTGATTCTGGGTGCGTTGGCGATGTTCTGCCATGTGGGTTCGCAGGTTATCTCGGTCGATACGAGCATACGTTATGCCGAGAGTATGGGGGCGACACTTGACGAGGCGAAGATTCTGCCTTCGCTGACGCTGGCGTGTATCCTTGTCGGTTATCTGTGCGGTATTGCCCTTATCCCGAAGTACCTGAAGCAACAGAAGGCTCTTCTGATATGTACCGTTACGGGCCTTGTGTTGTCGCTGTGCGTAATCTTTGCAAGCGGCAGTGTGGAGTTGTTTGGTATGCAGACCGATATCTCGCTGTGGTTCCTTATCTTGCTGGGATTGCCCAACTCTCTGATTTTTGCCGGTATATGGCCACTTGCGATACGCAATCTGGGCAAATATACCAATCTCGGCTCATCGTTCCTTGTTATGGGCCTCTGCGGAAATGCCTTCCTGCCTCTTATCTATGGCTGGGTGGCTGATAATTTCGATTTGAGAATGGGCTATTGGGTGTTGGTGCCTTGCTTCCTCTATCTGATATTCTACGCGGCTGTAGGTCATCGTAT
>JAZRRI010000013.1:0-22097 GCA_045650605.1 Bacteroidaceae bacterium
GCTCATTGCAAGGTACATACCTACCTCGGTGCACTCACCGATGAAATGGTTGTTCAAATCCTTTATCATCTCGTCGTCGCAACCCTTTGCTACACCAATCACATGCTCCTGAACGAACTGGATGGGGCCTTCCTGCAACTCATTGAACTTGTTTGAGGGAACCTTGCACATTGGGCAACGCTCGGGAGCCGATTCACCTTCGTGTATATAACCACATACTGAACAAATGTACTTTTTCATAGTCGTAAAATTTTAAGCTGTTATTATCTTTCTATTTTTTATTCTTGCAAACAGGGCACAGTCCTTTCAAATATAGCTGGGCATCGTTAATGACATAACCATCGAGTCCCTCGACAAGAGAGAGAAAATCCTTCTTCATCTCCAAGTCCACAATTCTGCCACATCTGTCGCAACGGAAGTGTGCGTGACAGCTACGGTTGCCGTCGAAGCAGCGGAAGGTGTCGTCAATGGTGAGCATTGATATGAGCCCTGCGTCGACAAACAGTTTCAATGTATTGTAAACTGTTGTGAGTGATAACGAACCAAGCTCGTCGCAAAGTGCCTCGTAAACAACCTCGGCTGTAGGGTGCTCACAACTCTGACGCACATACTCAAAAATCGCCAGACGCTGCACCGATGGACGGATGCCTGCCTTTATCAGTTCTTCTCTCAATTCTGCTCTTGTTGCCATATTTTCAATCGTTCTGCGTATTTCATTTTTGAAATCATTGCAAATATACAAGCAATTTATATTCTATGCAAGTTTTTCAATCTTTTTTTTACAAATTTTCTAAAAAAAGCGAAAAACAGAAGCAAGGTAATAGCGCTTGTTGTATTTTTCGCGTCAATTGCGTACCTTTGCGACCAATCGGTCGCACAAAAAAGGACTAAAACCTATGCGAACGGCAACATTTATACACATTAATTTAAATAGGATACATTTTGCTTTCAATAGACAACATAAGGGTTGACTTTGGCGGGACGAACCTGTTCCACGATGTCAGCTTCATAATAAACAAGAAGGACCGCATTGCTCTCGTGGGCAAGAACGGCGCGGGAAAGAGCACATTGCTGAAGATTATTGCCGGAAAGCAGCAACCCACAGCCGGTACATTGTCGCGCCCCAAAGGGTTCACCGTGGGTTACCTGCCCCAGGTTATGCACCACACCGACGGCCGCACGGTGTACGAAGAGGCCGAACTGGCCTTTGCACACATCCATGAAATGGAGGCCGAACTGGAGCGCATGAACAACGAGCTTGCCGAGCGCACCGACTATGAGAGCGAGGAGTATCACCAGCTTATTGACGAGTACACTCACCTCAACGAGCAGTACACAATGATGGGCGGCAGCCACTACGAGGCGGAGATTGAGCGCGCACTCATTGGATTGGGATTCCGCCGCAGCGACTTCACACGCCCCACAGGCGAGTTCAGCGGCGGATGGAGAATGCGCATTGAGCTTGCAAAACTGTTGCTGCAGCACCCCGACATTCTGTTGCTCGACGAGCCCACCAACCACCTCGACATCGAGAGTATCCAATGGCTTGAGCAGTTCCTCGCACGCAGCGGCAATGCAGTGCTGCTTGTGAGCCACGACCGCGCATTCCTGAACGCAGTCACCAACCGCACGATAGAGATTTCATGCGGCAGAATCTATGACTACAAGCTGTCATATGACAAGTTCATGGAGACCCGCAAGGAGCGCCGCGAACAGCAGATACGTGCATACGAGAACCAGCAGAAGGAGATTGCCGACATAAAGGAGTTCATTGAGCGCTTCCGCTACAAGCCTACAAAAGCCGTTCAGGTGCAGAGCCGCATAAAGCAGCTTGAAAAGATGGTGCCCATTGAGATTGACGAGGAAGACACAAGCCGTTTGAGACTGAAGTTCGCCCCTGCCACTCGTAGCGGCAACTACCCTGTTATCTGTAACGATGTAAAGAAGAGCTTTGGCAATCACACCGTATTTGAAGGAGTAAACTTCACCATAAACCGTGGCGAAAAGGTTGCCTTCGTGGGACGCAACGGCGAAGGAAAGACTACAATGGTACGCTGCATACTGGGTGAGCTTGGCTTTGACGGTGAGATAACGATAGGACATAACGTCGAGACAGCATATTTTGCACAGCATGAGGCACAGAGCCTCGACGAGAACCTCACCGTGTTCCAGACCATCGACAACGTTGCCACCGGCGACATACGCCTGCGCATACGCGACATTCTGGGCGCATTCATGTTCGGCGGCGAGGCATCGGACAAGCCGGTAAAGGTGCTCTCGGGCGGTGAACGCAGCCGCTTGGCAATGATACGCCTTTTGCTTCGCCAGATGAACCTGCTGATTCTTGACGAGCCTACCAACCACTTGGACATGCAGTCGAAGGATGTGCTCAAAGAGGCCATACGCGACTTTGACGGCACAGTGATTGTAGTGAGTCACGACCGCGAATTCCTTGACGGACTGGTGACAAAGGTCTATGAGTTCGGCGACGGCAAGGTGCGCGAGCATTTGGGTGGAATTTACGACTACCTTGCATCAAAGAATGCAAGCAACATAAACGAGGCTCTTGCCACCGGCAAGAGCGGTGTTGCAACAACAGAAACGGCAAAGCCGGTGAACGAAAGCCGTTTGAGCTACGAAGCCGAGAAACAGCTACAGAAACAGCGCCGCAAATTAGAACGCCAGGTGGAGAGCGACGAACAGGCCATTGGCGAAATTGAAGGAGCCATTGCTGCATTGGAGGCTGTGATGAGCACCGTTGACGGCAGCACACAGGAGAACTTTGCAAAATATGCATCCCTAAAGAAACAGCTTGATGAGGCTGTAGCCACATGGGAGCAGAACATGGAAGAACTTGAAAATTTAAATATATAATATGAAGAAATTACTTATCATGACAGCCATAGCACTTGGAGTTGCAGGCTGTGAAACAAAAGAGACCATGAAGACCAAACTGACAGACAACCTGGATACCACCTACAAGGCAGGCGAGGACTTTTTCCAATATGCGACAGGCGGTTGGCAGAACGCGAACCCCATTACCGACGAGTATGCACGCTACGGACAGTTCGACGCACTGCGCGAGAAGAACCGCGAGCAGCTCAAGGAGCTTGTACTTGATCAGGCAGCAAAGCAGAGCGAGCCGGGCAGCAATGCACAGAAAGTGGGCGACCTCTACAACCTTGTAATGGACAGCACACGCCGCAACAGCGAAGGCGTTGCACCTGTAAAGCCATACATTGATGCTGTTGCAGCAATGAAGCAGAAGAGCGAGATTATCCCCTTGATTGCACAGAACTACCGTGTGGGCCTGGGCAACTTCTTCGGCACAGGTATCGGCACCGACATCATGGACAGCAACAGCAACCAGCTCGGTATCTACCAGGGTGGTCTCTCACTCTCGGAGAAGGAGTACTACAGCGAGGATAGCGAGGTGGCAGCCAACATACGCACCAAGTTCTGCGAGTATGTAGTGAACATGTTCAAGCTCTTTGGCAACAGCGAGCAGGAGGCAACAGCAAAGATGGAAGCAGTGATGGCCATCGAGACACGCCTGGCGGCAAAGCACCTGAGCCGTGTTGAGCGCCGCAACCCAATGAACAGCTATCACAAGATGTCATACGACGAGCTGAAGAAGAGCATACCCGGCATCGACTGGGACACATACTACAATATCCTTGGCATCAACGGTATCGAGGTGCTGAACCTTGCACACCCCGAGGCCATCAAGGAGGTTGAAGCAATAATCAAGGAGACTCCATTGAACGACCTCAAGGCATATCTTGAGTGGCGCATCATGCGCTCTACAGCAAATGAGCTGAGCGATGCCATCGAGGAGGAGACATTTGCATTCTATGGCACCGTGTTGAGCGGAAAGAAGGTGCAGCAGCCACGCTGGAAGCGTGCTGTAAGCACTGTTGACGGCGCATTGGGCGACATCATCGGTGAGCTGTATGTTGCAAAGCACTTCCCCCCTGCAGCAAAGGAGCGCATGACAGAGCTTGTAAACAACCTGCAGATTGCACTTGGCGAGCGCATCGACGCACAGGAGTGGATGAGCGATGTAACAAAGAAGGCAGCACATGAGAAGCTCAACACCTTCACCGTAAAAATCGGTTACCCCGACAAGTGGGACGACTACAGCGCACTCACCATTGACCCAGCGCTCAGCTATGCCGAGAACTGCCGCAACATGTCGGAGTTCGGTTGGAAGAAGCACATCGACGAGAAGTGGGGCAAGCCTGTTGACCGCGAAGAGTGGCACATGACACCACAGACCGTGAACGCATACTACAACCCCACCACAAACGAAATATGTTTCCCTGCCGGTATTCTGCAGTACCCGTTCTTTGACATGGAGGAGGACGATGCATTCAACTACGGCGCAATCGGCGTTGTTATCGGCCATGAGATGACTCACGGTTTCGACGACCAGGGCCGTCAGTTCGACAAGGACGGAAACTTTGCCAACTGGTGGACCGATGAGGATGCCGCAAAGTTCAACGAGCGCACACAGGTGATTGTTGACTTCTTCAACAAGATTGAGGTTCTCCCCGGCCTTTACGCAGACGGCAAACTCACATTGGGAGAGAACATTGCCGACCACGGCGGTATCATGATTTCATTGCAGGCGTTCCGCAACGCAACAAAGGAGAACCCATTGCCTGAAATTGACGGACTGACAGCCGAGCAGCGTTTCTTCCTCTCTTATTCGGGTGTGTGGGCAGGCCACGTACGCGATGAGGAAATCCGCAACCTCACAAAGAGCGACGTACACTCACTCTCACGTTGGAGAGTAAACGGTACACTTCCACACATCGATGCATGGTACGAGGCATTCGGTATCACCGAGGAGAGCCCAATGTTTGTGCCACAGGAAGAGCGTCTGAACATTTGGTAATCTCCAACCCCTCAGTCGCTATGCGACAGCTCCCCTAAAACAGGGGAGCAATATTTCCTTTCTGCTAATGAAAGTAAGTTTTAACCTTTAACCACACTACGTGTGATTGAAACTTGGCTACGCTCGCGGTAAAACATCAAAGCAAGCTTTATGTTTTGCTCGCTTGCACAAGTTTTCACCTTTCACTTTTCAGTTTTAACCTTTAACTATGCCACTGAAAGTTCCTGCAGGCTTGCCTGCACTGCAAGCAGTCATTGACGAGGGTAACGCGGTAGAAATTCTAAAGGAGTCTACCGCGGAGACCCTTCGCATAGCACTGCTCAACATAATGCCCATGAAAGAGACCACCGAGGCCGATTTCATACGCCTGCTTGCATCAAGTGATAAAGAGATTGAACTCACACTGCTCAAACTCGACACCCACACCCCCAAACATGCAAGCCCCGAGCACATGGAGCGCTACTACACAGCATTCAGCGAGATACGCGACAGCCATTTTGACGGACTGATAATCACCGGTGCACCCATTGAAAAGATAGAGTATAAAGAGGTAACCTACTGGCCCGAGCTATGCACTATCTTCGACTGGGCAAAGGAGCACGTTACATCGACCCTCTACATCTGTTGGGCTGCACAGGCTGGGTTGTACCAGAAATTCGGCATACAGAAGCACCTGCTGCCAAAGAAGATGTTCGGCATATTTCCCCACTCCATTGCAAAGCCCGAGTTGCCGCTGTTCCGCGGCTTTGAGAGCACCATTTATGTTCCCCACAGCCGTCACACGGAGCTTTGGCGCGAGGATATTGTTGCCGAGGAACGCATTGAACTGCTGTCGGAGTCTGAGATTTCGGGGGTGTACATAATGCAGGAGAAAGGGACACGCGACATCTTCATCACAGGACACTCGGAGTATGCACTCTACACCCTCGACGGCGAGTACAAGCGCGACGTGGCAAAGGGACTGCCCATTGAGCTGCCGCTCAACTACTACCGCGACGACAACCCCGAAAATGAACCGGTCAACCGTTGGCAAGCCACGGCAAGGCTGCTGTTCGGCAACTGGTTGAAATACTATTGTAAATGATTTAAAAAACCATAAATTATGAGCAAGACTCTTTCACAAAACCACATCATCACCTGTTACGAGGCCGACGCCAACCAACTCATGCGCCCCACGGCAATGCTCGACCTTATGCAGGAGGCCGCCAACACCAACGCATCGGCATTGGGTTTCGGATATGACGAGATGATAAACAGCAACACCGCATGGGTGCTCTCACGCATACATGTAAAGTTCATGGAGACACCTAAATGGCGTCAGGAGGTAAACCTCAAGACTTGGCACAAGGGCATTGCCAAGCTCTTCTACTTGCGTGACTTCATCCTCAGCGACAAGGAGGGCAATCCAATGGTTCTTGCCACAACATCGTGGCTAATCATTGACCTAAATACACGCCGCATTGTGCGCAACAATGACCTCGCACTCAGCGACACTGCCGAGCATGCCATTGAGACACCGGCCGACAAGGTTGTTATTCCGGTTAACATTGAACCCGAACTTGTAAGGAAGCACCCGGTTACATGGTCCGAGATTGACACCAACGGACACGTGAACAACGTGAAATATGCCGTTTGGGCGCTCGATGCCGTAAAGCCTGAGGACATTAAGGAGAGACCGTTGAAGGAGATACTCATAAACTTCGATGCCGAGGTAATGCCGGGCGACATTGTGAAGATTTCACGCGTGCGCCAGGAGACCGAGGACGGTTTTACATACTATATAACAGGTAAGGTTGCCGACAAACAGAACTTTGCTGTGAAACTGGTATTCTAAAGGATTTTTCTAAAAAAAAGAGATTGAGAGTGTTGCACTCTCAATCTCTTTTTTTAGTATAAAAATGGAACAATCCTGAACTTTACTTTCCTGCAATACTCTTCGTAACCATCAAGCCCATCGAGGAGCACCTTCTCCTCGTTTCTTATCCTTTTTACGATGAGTGGGATATACATCAGCATTATCACAAATGACGGCAAAGAACCGAGCACAAGAGGCATTGAGAGAAACATCAAAATTGTTGCCGAATACATTGGATGACGAACAATGCCATAAAGCCCTGTATCGACAACCTTTTGTCCCTCCTGCACCTCAATGGTGCGCGAGAGGTATGCATTCTCACGCATAACCTCGGCATACATGGCATAGGAGAGCAGGAACAGCACTACCGCGCTCCACACAGCCCATGAGGGCATCACCACCCAACCATATCTGTAATTGAGGCCTGCAACAACAAATGCTGTCACAAACAGAATGCCACTCATTGCAACAACGCTCTTTTGTTCATCCTCTTTCTCCTTGGCATTAAGACGTTTTTTCAACAGTTCAGGCGAGCGCAATGCCATCACCACACCGGCAATGAGCATAGGTACAAAAAGTACCGCAACAAGAAGCCATCCATTGAAAAAGCGAATTGTCCCAGCCGGCAGAAAAATCAAAAGCCCCACAAGCACAAGCCCCATAAGGAGCTTTATGCCTGCAGAAGCCATCAGTTTAATATCCGCTTTCATTGACTTTACTTGTTGATGTACACATCGGCGCCGCCGGAAACGTTCCAGCCCGATATCTGCGGTGTTCCTTCGATGTAGACATCGGCACCGCCCGAAGCAAAGACAGAGATTGTCCTCACTGCATGCAGCTTGACATCGGCACCACCCGAGGCAACAACCGATACATCACCGGCAAGCAGTTCATCAAACTCAACATCTGCACCGCCCGATATTGCAAGGGTAAGAGTATTACAACGTCCCTTGACCTCGCAGTCGGCACCGCCCGACACCGACACTGTCAGTTCATTGACATCGCAGTTGTTCCACTCCAAATCACAGCCGCCTGCAACAGCCACAGCATTGTAACCGAAAGCAGGAACATAGGCCTTATACTCAATATTCCCGAGCTTACGTTTACTTGAAATCACCAGCCTGCCTTTCTCGGCTTTCACCACAAGCTTGCTGAAGTCATCGGTGTTTGAAACTACACGTACCTTATTCTTTGCCATGGCAGTGTCCACTACCACATCTACTCCACCGCTCAACTCAAGTGAGGTAAGCAGTTCCTCGTCAAGGATATATG
Source organism: Bacteroidaceae bacterium (assembly GCA_045650605.1). Lineage (GTDB taxonomy): Bacteria > Bacteroidota > Bacteroidia > Bacteroidales > Bacteroidaceae > HGM04593. Next base: position 8,028 of record JAZRRI010000013.1, read on the forward strand.
TACACTCGTTGTTCAACTGGACTGCCACACCGTTATATCTGATTTCGCATCCCACAAGAAGCAGCATAGAAGCGGCTACAAAAAGAGAACAAAGTTTTTTCATATTCATGTGAATTATAAATCATTTTACAATGGTTACCATATATTCAGCTCAAATGGCAGGCGTGCCTGAATGTGGTCACAGTTACCAATGTTGCGCAGGAACTTGACGCTGTTGTAATAACCGGCAAATGTTTCACGCGCCATAGTCTCCATATAATCCTCCTTCTTTGTATCCATCAGTTTCTCGATAAGAGGTTTCTCCTCGGGGTATGCCTTAACGCTATAATCTGCAAGTCCGGCCTTCTGTGCAGCAATCTCAACCGCCTTGTCAAGGTCGCCAAGTTCATCAACCAATCCAATCTCCTTGGCCTTGCTGCCGGTCCATACGCGGCCTTCGGCAATCTTTGCTATCTCTTCGACAGCGACACCGCGTCCGTCGGCACAGCGTTTCAGGAACAGTGCATATCCGTTATTGACGTAGTTCTGCAGAACAACTCTCTCCTGGGGGGTGAAAGTGCGTGACATGTTGCCGAAGTCGGCCATTGGATTAGTCTTTACCACATCAAAGCCAAGGCCAACCTTCTCCTTCAACAGTTTCTCGGCACTTGGGATTACTCCAAAGATACCAATTGAGCCGGTGAGCGTGATGGGGCTGGCGACAATGCAGTCTGCAGCACATGAGATGTAGTAACCGCCCGATGCCGCATAGTCACCCATTGATACCACCACAGGCTTTGCAGCCTTCAGGAGTGTCACCTCGCGCCATATCTGCTCCGAGCCATAGGCGCTGCCACCGGGGGAGTTCACACGAAGGACAACAGCCTTCACGTCATCGTCCTCGCGCAGTTCGCGCAGCTCCTTGATTACCTTTTGAGAGTTTATGCCCTCGTCAAAAGATGAAGCAGAACCGTCAATCTCGCCGAACGCATAGAACACGGCAACTTTGCTCTTGTCGGCAGCATCCACAACCATCTTGTTCATTTTCAGCCTCTCTTTCATAGTCTCCATTGTAACAAGGTTCAAATCATCATCCCTGTCAACACCGGTGAGGCTCTTGAGATATGCCTGCACGCCATCCTTGTATAGCAATGTATCGGCCATGCCACATGCCACGTACTCCTCGGCGGGACAAAAATCCATGAACCTGTCGGCATAGCCATTCAGTTTCTCCTTTGACACACCACGTGAAGCCGAAACAGCAGTAAGCAGTTCGTCCCAAGTGGAATCCAGCATTTCGGTAAGCTGTTCGCGGTTGGCATCGCTCATCTCTGTTGCGATGAAGGGCTCTACAGCCGACTTGTAGGTACCAACCTTGAACACCTGCATCTCGACACCTATCTTCTCAAGCAAATCCTTGTAGAAGACGGGAGTCGATGCAAGACCGTGCCATCCTATATTTCCCTGCGGATTCAGGATAAGTTTATCGGCAACAGTGGCCAGGTAGTAGAGCCCCTGTGAATACTGGTCGCCATAGGCAACAATGAACTTGCCGCTCTCCTTGAAGGAGGCAAGCTCGCCGCGTATCTCCTCAAGCGAAGCCCCCGATGCACCCTCTACAGCGCCGGCCTGCAGATAAATTCCCTTTATATTCTCATTTGCCTTTGCCTCTTTGATGGCAGCAAGTATCTCATCAAGACCATAGCTCTTGAATTCTTCATCCATTATTGATGCCAAAGGATTCTCCACAGCACGCTCCTCAATGACTCCGTTAAGGTCAAGGAAAAGCACAGAGTTCTTTTCAATGGTACTGTCCGCACCCGAAGATGCAACAACGCCCGCAATAATGCTTATGCCTACAATAGGAAGAATAAGCCCTACAATCAACAAGGCCAGCATGCAGGCCAATGTAGTCTTAAAGAATTTTTTCATATTCAGTAAATTTTAATTTATTATTCCAATCATTGTCAATCACTTGACATCGCCATAGGATTTCACCCAGTCATTGTATCCACCATCGAGTTCCACGACATTGTACCCCATCATTGACAGCGTCTTGGCTGCATTTTTGCTACGGTTTCCGCTGCGGCAATAGACAGCTACCGTATATGACTTGTCCAGCATTGTTGCTGCAGTCTCGCCAAAGTGGCCTGTCAGCACATCAATGTTGACACTGCCCGGGATATTACCTGCGGCAAACTCATCGGGAGTGCGAACATCTACAAGCTGCACACCGGGGTTGTCAATGGAGTCGGCAAACACACTCGCCGTAACCGACAATATTTTCCCCTCGCCATATGTCTCTTTGCTGAACTTCATGGTACACGATGCTGTGAGCAACAGAAGAATCATGCACGGCACCACTCTCCTTAATCCCAATATATCTCTTTTCATATCACATCATATATTTATCGCCTTACATTCCACATCTTGTTTGTGGCATCGGCATTGAACAGGACATCAATGTTGGCACCGTTCTTCTCCTTAATTATCTCCCACGCACGCAACTGTATGAACTGGTCGGTTGTGAGTCCAAGTTCCTCCTGGTATGCCTTGTCGGCTATGGCACGCTGACGCTCGGCCGCCTCGCGGGCTACAAGCATCTCACGTCTCGACTCCTCGGTGCGCTTGGCCTGTGTAGCAGCAGCGGTAGCATCCATCTCGGCCTTCTGGCGCTCATTGGGGATGGCACGGCCAACCACCACATTCACCACGTCAATCGGCAACTCACCCTGCTTTGAACTCAACAGCGAGATATAGTTCTGGATATCGTTCTTTACAAAAAGATTGATGGAATCGAGCACTTCGCGGTTACTCATAAGGTCAAAAGGCCCGTACTTCGATATGTAGCCGCGCACAGTATTGCGGTAGACCTCCTTTATCACCGAATTGTACCAGTCCACACCATAATTCTTTATAAGCACAGGCGATTTGTTGTCTTTCACCTGCAGCTGAATCTGCGTGTTGAAATCGAGCAACGTGTTGTCGTTCGATGTTGCATCATCAAGGTCCTCATCATAGGCACGAGGCAACATATTGACTATAACATAATCGGTAGAGAGCCAAGTATATTCGAGTCCGGTCTCAACGGGAGTCATGTCAATTCCTCCCGTACCGAATATCCAGGGCTTATGTACCTTTACACCCTCTTCACCGGCCTCGGGAGCAACGGTCGTACATCCCGAGAGTAAAACAGACAAGCACAAAAATCCTGCAATAAAAAAGTTCTTCATAGTATTACGGTTTATAAAAGTTCAACAAGTTCATCTTTTGTAATGCCAAGCATCTGAGCCTTCGCCTTGAACTGCGGCAGTTCATTGGCTATGAACTCATTCTTTACATTATCCTTTATGCGCGCTACAGCACCATCTTTGACAAAGTAGCCAAGACCGCGCTTGTTGTAGATTATCTCCTGCGACTCGAGCAACTGATAGGAGCGGACAATGGTATTGGGGTTCACACCCACCATTGCACCCATCTCGCGCACCGAAGGGATGCGTTCCTCCTCGCGCCAGTCGCCTTGCAGAATCTTCTCCTGCATCAGGTCCACGTTCTGCAGATAAATGGGTTTATGTTCGCTATACTCCATAATAGACACTCATTAATAGTTCACTTTCTTTATTCTGAAATAGGTGATGGAGAAGAATGCCATTGACATAAGAATTGTCAGGCAACGGCATGCAGTCATCAAATAGCCAAACAACTGCACGTCTGTCTTTTCATCAAGCCATTCAACTACACCTTCAAACATATCCTCCCAAAATTCGGGTGTTGTAATATTTACAACGACAGCAGTCAATATCACAAACGCAAATGTCATTGAAATATTGAAAAGGATTGTCTTGAGCACCTTGTTCTTGCGGAAGATTGTGTTGAACATTATTGTATAGGCAATTAGATTGACAAAATAGATAATGCTGTCGAATACAGGATATATATGGGGCAGCAGATATTCATCATCCACTAATTTAACGGCGGTAAACGGGTTGTAGAACTCCATATGCAAGAAGGGGCCTATACCCGCTTTTGACAGGAGCCAAAGCAACAGGTCGGTAGCGGTGAGCACAGCGTACGCAAGAAGCGGCACAATGACAACACAGAGCACAATCATTGACAACAGTTTCTCAAGCGTGCTTGCCGGTATCATAGCATATATGTAACCCTTTTTGCGGTCGTTCATATCCTTGTAGACAATGAAAGGGCTCAACACTATCGCAAGCACAAAGAGTACATTTACAAGCCCGGCTCTACTATGGGGGCAAACATTAAAGTCAACGGTGAGTGAGAAAATCCACACTGCAGCAATTACGCTTGAAAAAATAAGGAGCGACTTGAAGAAATTGGGTATGTAGTTAATAACCTCGTACTTAATGAGCCTACCCAGACGCTTTATATCAAACACTTCGTTCATGACAGTTTACTTTTTTGAATTAATGTAATTGAACAACAGTTCTATGTTTATGCGGCTCTCTTCGCCGTTCACATTCTTGCGTATCGAGCTACAACCGCCCAGGCCGGCCTCAACAAACAGTGCATCGTCGGGGACAGTGTTGGTGGTCTCGAAGAGGTACTCGCTCTGTATGTCGGCAACACTCTTGTCCAACAGCACCGCACGCTTGTCCAGTATCATAATGTGGTCGAGCAGGTTCTCCACATCCTTCACCTGGTGCGTTGAGATTATTATGGTACGTTTATCGTCCATTGTCCTTGCCACCATCTTGCGGAACTCGAGCTTGCTTGGGATATCAAGACCGTTTGTAGGTTCGTCGAGCAACAGATACTCGCTGTTCATTGCAAGCGCAATACAAAGTATGGCTCTCTTGCGTTGGCCAAGCGAAAGGGTTGTGAACTTGCGCTCGATGTCTATCTCAAAATCCTTGAGCAGGCTATGCAGCAGCTGTTCGTCGTAATTGGGGTAGAAAGCCGAAATTCCGGCAGCATAGTTCTTTATTGACACTGCAGGACCCTCAAAATCCTCGGGGATGTAGAACATCTTCGACAGGAATCCCGGTTTGCGGTCGGCAGGCGAATAGCCATCAATATCAATACTGCCCACCTTTGATGTGAGCAAGCCGCAAAGCAGCTTGAAGAGCGTGCTCTTGCCCACACCGTTGGCACCAAGCAGGCCATATACCCTGCCCTGCTCGAATGTGGTGCTTATGCTATCCAAGACCTTCTCGCTTGAATAGGCGAATGACAAATCCTTAATTGTTATCATAGTGTATTAGTTTATTAGTACACTGCAAATATAAAACACAGTTTTCATACTTTCCAAGAAAAAATGCAAGAAATTTTATAAAAAAATCATATCTTCGCACACAAAGAACTTACCTTATATGAAAAAACTACTTATTGGGCTTACAAGCCTTTTATTATTATGCGCGTGCGCGCACAAAGCGAACATTGAGACAAGCCACAGTCTGTTGCCAATTCCACAGGATATGCAGACATCAAAAGGGCATTTCACCGTCAGTGAAGGTACTAGACTCTACATTGGTGCAGCGGCCGACGACAAAAGCGCCATTGCCAATGCATTTGCAGCCTGGAGCGGCTTATTGGAAGCAACAGAGGAGAAAGCCGCAGCCAACTGCATTGCAATGGAAATTTGTGACAATGTAGCAAATGTCAAATCACCCGAAGGCTACACAATCAATGTCACAAAAGAGAGTATCGACGTTAAGGCAACAACGGCAGCCGGCCTTTTCTATGCTACACAGACACTGCTGCAGCTTGCCGATAGCAGCAACACCATCCCTGCCTGCACAATAACCGACGAACCGGAGTTTGCCTATCGCGGACTGATGCTCGACGTTAGCCGCCACTTCTTTGGCAAGGAGTTCATCAAAAAACAGATTGATGCCATGGCACACTTCAAGATGAACCGCCTGCACCTGCACCTCACCGACGCTGCCGGCTGGCGCATAGAAATAAAGAAATATCCACGCCTCACCGAGTTTGCCGCATGGCGCTCACCCGCCATTTGGAAAGATTGGTGGTTCGGCGACCGCAAGTACGTGGAGGAAGGCAGCGAGGGAGCATACGGCGGCTACTACACACAGGAGGATATAAAAGAACTTGTTGCATACGCAGCCGAGCGTTACATAACCATCATCCCCGAAATTGAGATGCCCGCGCACAGCGAGGAGGTGCTCACCGCCTACCCCGAGCTATCGTGTACACACGAGCCATACAAACAGGCCGATTTCTGCGTGGGTAACGAAAAGACATTCGAGTTCCTTGAGAATGTATTGAGTGAGGTAATCGAGCTATTCCCGAGCGAGTACATACACATTGGTGGCGACGAGGCCGGCAAGGCATCATGGCCACACTGCCCATTGTGCCAAAAGCGCATGGAAGAGGAGGGGCTGAAGGATGTGAACGAGCTGCAGAGCTACCTTATACAGCGCATAGAGAAATTCGTCAACAGCAAGAGAAGACTGATTATCGGTTGGGACGAGATTCTTGACGGTGGTCTCGCGCCCAATGCTACCGTGATGTCATGGCGTGGTACAGAGGGCGGCATCGCTGCCGTTGAGAGCGGCCACAAGGCAATCATGACACCGGGCGGATATTGCTACCTCGACTCGTACCAGGACGCACCTCACACACAGCCAATGGCATTCGGCCCATACATGCCGCTTGAGAAGGTCTATTCATACAATCCGCGTGCCGAGATTGACAGCGCAAAGGCTCACCTGATATATGGTATCCAGGGCAACCTTTGGGTAGAATACATCCCCACCGAGGAACTTGTAGAGTACATGATTTATCCACGCATACTTGCCATTGCCGAGATTGGCTGGAGCAACCCCTCCGAGCGCGACTATGCAGCGTTCAAGGAGCGCGCAGTAAAAGCCACAAACGACTTGCGCAGCAAGGGTTACAATGCCTTTGACCTTGCTAACGAGTTCGGCCAGCGCAAAGAGGCGCAGAATCCCGTTGAGCATTTTGCCAAAGGCAAGAGCATCAGATATGCCGAGGATGCGCCATACAGCGACAGCTACAAGGCCGGCGGCAACGAAGCACTCGTTGACGGAGTGTGCGGCGGCTGGACATATACCGACAACAAGTGGCAGGGATTCATAAGGAACGGTGTTGATGTAACCATTGATCTGGGCGAAGAAAAGGAGATTACCGAGGTTAGCGCGCAGTTCATGCAGATGTGTATCCCCGATGTATGGTTCCCCGCCGAAGTAATCATAAGCACATCGAGCGACGGCAAAGGCTTCAGGGGTATAGCCCGCATCGAGCACACCGTTGTAAGGGACGAGGGTCTCTCGTTCAAGGAGTATGGCTGGAAAGGCAACACAAAGGCACGCTACATAAACTACCGTGCAAAGTGCGGCCCACAACGCGGTTGGCTCTTCACTGATGAAATCGTAGTAAGGTAAAAACGGAAAACGGAAAACGGAAAGCTGCGAGTAAGCGAGTGTGTGGAAGTTTACTTACACACAAAGCGAGCGAAAGCAGGTTCAAGCGCACGAAGTGCGGTTAAAGCGGAAAGCTGCGAGTAAGCGAATTTCTTGATTAAGCGAGCTTAACACAAACTTGTTTGATGTTATACTGCGAGTGATAAAGAAATCAACAATGTTAATGTGTGGAAGTTTACTTACACACAAAGCGAGCGAAAGCATGTTCAAGCGCACGAAGTGCGGTTAAAGCAGTTTTCACCTTTCACCTTTCACCTTTCAGATTTCAGTTTTCACATTTCACATTTCCGCTTTCACCTTAACATATAGGCAACTAAGAAAAATATTAAAAGAAAAGACTTATGACAAAAAAGAACTTTTTAAAAAGTATCCTTGCGCTGGCCGTGGCTTTGCCAATGAGCCTGAGTGCGCAGGTCGATGTAAACAGGGCCACATACCCCGACTACAGCGACAAGACAAACCCCGACTGGTCATTGATGCCACAGCAGGGTGCCAACAAGGCGCAGCGTGCCAACGGCACGACAAAGGCACAACGTCCGGCCTATGTAAACAACGCCGAGAAGAAATTCTTCCCGCCCGTCTTTAACCAGGACGGCGGTTCGTGCGGTTCGGCATCGCGTATATGCTACATGTTCACATACGAGCTGAACGCATACCGTAACCTCGACGGCAAGATTGCCAAGAACTACTACCCTTCGCACTTCGTGTGGCTGCACACAAACGGTAACTCGGGCAAGAACGAGTTTGTGACAAGCATTGGTGTGCCATCGGCTGCCACATACGGCGGACAGACATATTCTGCCCTCTTCGGTAGCCAGGACTGTGCTAACGATGACTTCGGTTGGATGCAGGGCTACAACAAGTGGTTTGAGGCAATGAACAACCGCATGCTTGAACCTGTGAATTTCCCTGCACACGTGGGTACCGAGGAGGGACGCGAGGCTGTGAAGAACTGGCTCTGGAACCACAATGGCGACGAGAGTTTCCAGGCCGGCGGTGTATGCGGTATCGGTGTCGCAAGTTCCGACGGAAATTACGAGGGTAAAATTCCAAGCACATCGGCAAACAGTTCGGCCGGTGTCGTTGGTAAAAAATACGTAAAGGCATGGGGTACACAGGTTGACCACGCGCTTACCATTGTTGGTTATGACGACCGCATTGAGTTCGACCTCGACGGCAACGGCAAAGCCGGTGAAGTGGAGAAAGACGAGGTGGGCGCATGGATAATCGTGAACTCATGGGGTGCATGGTGGGGCAACAGCGGCTTCATCTATTGCCCTTACGCCTACGGAGGTGCATCGTTCAACAGAGACGGTACATTCTCGCAGAACTGGTGGGCGCCCGAGATTTACAAGGTGAGAAAAGACTACCGCCCGTTGCGCACAATCAAGTTGGAGATGGAGTATTCACGCCGCAGCGAGATTAAGTTGTCAGCCGGTGTATCGGCCGACATCAACGCCACTGCACCCGAAAAGACCATTGAGTTCGAACACTTCAGATATGCCGGTGACGGTAACTATGGCAACACAAACCCTGCACCTGAGATTCCAATGCTCGGCCGCTGGACCGACGGCCTGCACACCGAGCCAATGGAGTTCGGATATGACCTCACCGACCTCACAAACGGTTTCGACAGGAGCATGCCGCTCAAATACTTCTTCATCGTTGAGACACGCAGCTGGGGCAAAGGCAACGGTAAGATACACAATGCCTCAATCATGGACTATGAGTTCAACCTCAATGGCGAGGAGACTCCGTTCGACATCGGCAACGGTGTAGAGATAAAGAGCGCCGGCAACAAGACCATCATTTCTGTTGTTGTCTATGGCGAGGAGTACTATGCACCGCAGAACCTCTCGCTCAACGAGAGAGTGCTCACATGGACTAAGCCCATACGTTCGAGCCACGCGATTGCAAAGTACAATGTATTCCACAACAATGAGCTTATTGCCGAGGTGGATGCAGAGACCCAGAGCTACACACTTCCAAGCGATGTGGAACTTGACGGCACGTTCAGTGTTTCGGCACTCTATGACGATGGCAATGAGTCACAGAAGGCTACAGCCCAGGCTCCCATTGTACATGACAGCGAAAACAAGGTCATCAACCTGAAGAATTCAGGTTTCACCATACCCGATGTATTTGACCAGAAGTATGACGAAATGACAATGGAGTTCTACATAAAGCCAAACTCATTGAGGGACTGGAACCAGAGCGCCGGCCCGGGATGGGGCAAGTTCATGTTGCATGCCAATGCAAACGGTTCGTTCACCGTGGGTTGGGACACAAACAACCGTACCAACACCGACTATGGAACATTAAAAGTCGGAACCTGGACACACATTGCATTTGTGGTAAAAAACAAAACAATGCTTGTTTATGTAAACGGTGTCCGCAAGAAGTCATTCTCGACCAACTCATACAGCGGCGTTGGCGGCTGGGGTGATTTTGTCTTCAGTTCAAACGGTGAGGGCAACGCACAGGATGCAAGCTATGACGAGATACGCGTATGGAACAAGGTGCGCACCGCAAACGAGATAAAGAGCAGCATGAACGCACAGTTTGCAGGCAGCGTACTCCCCGACGGTCTCGTTGCATACTACAAGGGCGATGTCATAACAGAGAACGGTACAGCAATGTTGCGCGAGTGCGTAAGCGGCAAGCATGCGGCAATCCACAGCAACAGCTACAGCATTGAGACAAGCAGCAAGAGCATGGGTAAGACCAAAGCCGAACTCTCGGCAAGCATTGACCCAGTATCAGGCACAATCCATGCAGGCATGCCGGTCAAATTCTCGGCGACATACAGCGATGCAGCAACTAAAATAACATGGAATATCCCCGATGCCGGAATTAACAATGTTACAATTACTGAACCAACCGTAACATTCACCTCGGCCGGTGAAAAGAGCGTTACAATGACAGCAGAGGACAGCGAAGGCAAGACCGTGAGCGAGACAATCACAGTTACCGTGAACGAAGAGCCCGAAGCCGATGCCACCTTCAAGGTAAGCAAGAGCCCGATTATCCTGGGCGAGAAGGTGATGTTCATTGTAGAGAAGCCACAGTTGGGCTACACCTACGAATGGGCTACCCCGGGTGCCGAGGTTGAGAAGGCACAGGGTCTTCGCGCCAACGCCGTCTACAGAGAGGGCGGCACACACACCGTCACATTGAAGGTGACATCACTTACCGGAGCAAAGACAGCCTCATCGAGCATAGATATTGAGGTGCTCGACTCGGAGCCTGTTGCCACATTTGAGATAAGCCCGGCCATAATAATGAAGGGCGAGACAACATACCTCACTGATGTGTCAAAGTACAACCCCAATGGCTGGCAATGGACCATTGAGAACCCAAGCAAGAAGTACATCATCAACGGCCAGAACAGCAGCTTCACGCCGGAGGTCAGCGGTGTCTACGATGTAACACTCAAAGTAAACAATCTTGTGGGTACAAGCAGTACCACAAGAGAACGCGCACTCATCGTTTGCAATGCCGATAGCAAGAACGGCCTCAACTTCACCGGCCGCGACAATGCCAAGGTAACTGCACCTGTCACTGCAACAAGACAAGATGCCTTCACCGTTGAGTGGTGGATGCGTCCCGAGAGCCTTGCAAGCAACTGTCTTGGAATTGGTGAAAGCGAATCGACATTCCTCATCAAGACCGACAAGGATGGCCGTATGCATGTTTCGGCAAATGGCAATACAGGCAAGAGCAGCACAAGCAACTTCGTCATCCTTAACGAGTGGCACCACTATGGTGTAATCGTTGCCGACGGATATGTTGACTTCTACCGCGATGGAGAGTACTTCTCTACCAGCTATGTGTCACTGAACGCATACGTTCCATCATTGAACAGTTTCTCTATCGGCAAGGACAACGCAAAGATGAACGGACAGATTGACGAGCTGCGCGTGTGGACAAAGAGCGTGAGGTATGACGACATGAAGGCTGTCTGCAACGCTCCGCTTGAGAACCCCGCATCAATTGATGGCCTACTACTCTACTACGATTTCAACCAGAGCGGTGGCGATGTCATTGACCGCAGCGGCAACGGATTTAACGGTGTACGCAGTGGCTTTGGCCCCGACGGCGATGCATGGGGATTGTCAAGAGGTGTATTCTGTCTCAGCAGCGAGAACAGTGGCAAGAACGGCGATGTGACATCCGACTACCTCACCAACTACCGCGCAGCGTTCCAGCACAGCAACACCATGGTAAATACAAACGTAAGAAACCGTTTCTACCAGTTGACAGGTTGGACCATTGAGAACGCCGTAACATCAGGAAGCATCACCACCGGTGCGCATGTCGATGCAGAGAAGGACAAGTGTATGACATTCACCACCACTTGGGACGGATTCAGTACCTTGAGCAACCACAAGGTTTACCAGACAGTGACCTTGCCAAAGGGCGTATATACCTTCACCGCCAACTATCACGCTAAATGGGAGGGACAGTGCGGCAACAGTTATCTGGTTGTTGATGACGCAAAGAACATCCCCGGCGTGGCAAGCATTGAGAATGCACTTGCATACACACAAATGGCGGCAAAGGGTTCGGCAATGTCAAACAAGGTGGAGTTTGTCCTCGAAGAGGAGACAGAGGTTTCACTTGGTTTGCTTGTGAACATGAACGACAAGATTTGTATGACCATAGAGAGCTTCACGCTTGTACGCGAAAACACCGAGTATCTGGAGGCTGACGGTCTCACCGCCATTGAGCCTGTAATTGAAACCGTTGAGCGCGAGCAGGACAATGCAATCTATGACCTCCATGGCCGCAAGGTTCTGCAGCCGCAGAAGGGACATATATACATAAAGAACGGAAAGAAGTTCCTTGCAAAGTAAAGGAACATGCTATATACACACTGTGGGGTGGCTCGTTTGAGCCACCCCACAATTGTTTATTAACCTTGCTAAAGTTTTTTAGAATATGGACAAATTAATGACTCACCTGCAAAAGTTGGGGGAAGGTTTAGGATTACTTCCCTATCGCATTGTATTCTACTGCAGTCCTCAACCTTAATTATTCACTTCTATTTTTTCTCAAGTCTTTCTTTCATCTACTTTCGTCGCGCGAAAGTAGCAAAGCGCCCGGCACCGGCAAAATCAGTCATAACAGCCTTTTGCTCGCGAGTCGCAAGCGACATCCCTCGGCCGGCTGTTATTTGCCGCAAACAGCTGTTCGTTCAAGCATCGGGGACAAAACAACTCGCTTCTCACGCAATAACAGCATCGCGTATATGCACCGCTCAAACAAATTTTGTCCTGTTTCCTCTGCTTGCCCGGCTGTTCGCTGTGATTTTGATGGTGCCGGTTTTAAAATATTACCATTGTACGCACTATAATGCATAGAGTGCGTCAATGAATCTTCTTCGCAAAGGTAATTAATTCCCCGCCAAGGGCGGAAAGTTGCGTGTAAGCGAGCGAAAGCAATTTCAAAGAAGTTAAAATGGCTGTTAATTCAATACATCAATAAGCTATATCACAAACTTAAAGCAAACCGGATTATCCACACCTTTTTGCGACTGATTGGTTTTATATAAGCCCTTGAAAAAGTATTGCCGCACCCACTGTCATGGCGCCGGCAACGGCAACAGAGAGACTGCTCATTGCACCCTCTACCTTCCCAAGCTCCATGGCTTTGGATGTTCCCATGACGTGCGATGCCGTGCCAATGGCTATGCCTTTGGCTATGGGGTCTTTTATTCCCAGTATGCGGCACAGCACACCGCCGGCTATGTTGCCGAAGAGTCCTGTTATCATAATTGCCGAAACGGTGATGGCTACATATCCGTCAAGTTCCTGTGAAAGGCCAATGCCAATGGCGGTGGTGATGGATTTGGGCAGCAGGGTGACATACTGGGTGTGTCCGAGGCCGAAGAGCAGAGCCATGGCAAAGATGGAGAAACCGCTTGTGATGACACCCGATGCAATGCCAATGAGTACTGCCGGGAGGTTTTTCTTTAATACAGCTACCTGCTCGTAGAGCGGGATGGCGAGTGCCACGGTTGCGGGCGTGAGCAGATAACTAAGGTATTTGGCTCCGTTGTTGTACTCGCTGTACTCAATGCCTGTGACAAGTAAGGTGGCTATTGTCATTGTTATTGCCAGCAGCAACGGGTTGAAAAGGAAAAAGTTTATCTTTTTCTTTATTATTGTGCCAAGGATATATGTGCCAATGCTTATTCCCACTCCAAAGAAGAGCGAGTTGCCAAGAATATCTTTCATTGCTTCTTCTCCTTTTTCTTTAGGTTGATGATGAATTGTGTGGCATGTCCCGATGCAAGGATGACAAGCACGGTTGAGACGAGGGAAATGACAATGATTGCCGTGAGGAAGCTCTGCATTATATCCCATGACTCGAGCAGGCCCACGGTAGCGGGGATGAACATCATTGGCATTATCTGTACCAGGAAATGGCCTGTCTCCTTGACGGCAGATAGCTTTATGACCCCGGTGCAGAGTGCTGTAAAAAGGATTGCCATGCCATATATGCTTGCCGGGATGGGCAGTGGTATGATGCGGTTGAGCAACTCGCCAATGAGCGATATTGCCAGGATGATTTCAAATTGTATTATGTATTTCATGACTTGTTCCTGTGGTGTGTAAAAAAGAGGTTGACTAAAAAGGCTCTTTTGTCGTTACGCTTG
>JAZRRI010000014.1:0-6212 GCA_045650605.1 Bacteroidaceae bacterium
ATACTAAAATTTAGCGTATTTTGTCATTCCGAACCTTGTGTGAGGAATCTCATTATACGCGGATTCAGAGATCCCTCGTCGCTACGCTCTGTCGGGATGACAGGTTCGCGATTCGATTTAGCTTATATCGAACTCACGTTAACTTAAACAACTTATAAAACTTTTAACTGTTATATTTTATGAAAAATCTATTTAAAGCAGCAGTTGTTGCATTGGCTATGTGCCTGCCTACTGCGACTATGGCAAAGATTACACATCTGTTGCCAAAGCCACAACAGATTGAGGCAAAAAGCGGCCCGGCGTTCGCACTTGGACGCACGGTAACCATTACCGACCCAACCAACAGCACTGCATTGCAGAAGTTCTTCACCGACAACGGATGCACTATTGCCACAGGCGGAGCACCTGTAACTGTGACACTTGTGGGCAGCATCGAAGGTGCCTATGACTATGCCCTTGCAGGATATGAAAACGAGGCATACACCCTTGACATCACTGCCGATGCAATAAACATCACTGCTGTTACAAAGACAGGTGTAATTCGCGCTGCACAGACTTTGACACAGCTTGCCGAGGGCTATGAGGGCACTCCTTCACTGGAGGCGCTTAAAATGACCGACTGGCCCGCGTTCAAGCTGCGTGGCTACATGCACGACGTTGGCCGCTCATTCATCGAGTTCGAGACACTGAAAAAACACATCGACCTGCTCGCACGCTTCAAGGTGAACACCTTCCACTGGCACATGACCGAGAACCAGGCGTGGCGCTTTGAGGTGAAGGCATACCCACAGCTCACAAGCAGCGCATCGATGACACGCTTCGCGGGCAAATACTACACCCAGGAGCAGTGCCGCGAGTTACAGGACTATGCCAAGGAGCGCGGTGTCATTGTAATCCCCGAGATTGACATGCCGGGCCACAGCGAGGCTTTCGTGCGCGCAATGGGATTCGACATGCAGACCGACAAGGGCGTTGCTGCCCTCAAGACCATACTTGAAGAGGTTGTGGCAACGTTCCCCGATGCGCCATACATCCACATTGGTGCCGACGAGAAGCAGATTACATACAGCAACTTCCTCAAGATTATGACCGACAAGGTGCACAGCCTTGGCAAGAAGGTTGTTGTTTGGAACCCCATCAGTGGCGTGACCATCACCACAAGCACCGGTGCCGACATGACACAGATGTGGAGTTCAAGCGGAAAAGTCATCAACGGTATGCCAAACATTGACTGCCGTTACAACTACACAAACCACTTCGACGTGTTTGCCGACCTCGTGGGTATATACAAGAGTAACATCTACTATGAGCAGAAGGGTAACGCAAACGTTGCCGGTACAATATCTGCTCCGTGGAACGACCGCAAGACACCTACCGAGGAGGATATCATCATACAAAACAACTTCTATGCCAATGTTATTGCCAGCGCCGAGCGTGCATGGATTGGCGGCGGCAAGCAGTACATCGAGAAAGGCGGAACCACACTGCCCAACAGCGGCGAGGAGTATGAGGAGTTCGCCGACTGGGAGCGCCGTTTCCTGTTCCACAAGGCAAACTCGTTGAAGGATGAGCCTATCGCATACGTGAAGCAGACAAACGTACGCTGGAGAATCACCGACCCGTTCCCCAACGGCGGTAACATGAACGCTTCGTTCGCGCCCGAGACCGAGGGCTTGAAGGAGAGCTACACGGTAAACGGCACAACATACGGCACTGGCATTGCTACAGGTGCCGGCATCTATTTGCGCCACACATGGGGCAACAACACCGTGCCCACATACTACGGCAGCACAAACCACAGCAACAGCACCGCATACGCATGGACATACGTATACAGCGACAAGGCACAGACCGTGGGTGCACAGATTGAGTTCCAGAACTATGGCCGTAGCGAGAAGGACACAGCACCCGACGCAGGCAAATGGGACCGCAAGGGCTCAAGGATATGGCTCAACGACACCGAAATACTGCCACCTACATGGGATAATACAGGTGTCGGCATAAACAACGAGGTTGACCTGAAGAATGAGAACTTCACTGCCCGCAAGCCACTGCAGGTTACATTGAAGGAGGGTTGGAACAAGGTGTTCATAAAATTGCCATACGTTGGTGCAAGCGGTGTGCGCCTTAACAAGTGGATGTTCACATTCGTGCTCACCGACCTCGAGGGCAAGAATGCAGTCGAGGGCCTCATCTACTCGCCAAACAAGAGAATGGATGTTGCTGCAGAACAGTTGGAGGCAACAATTGCCGAGATAAAGAGAGAGGTTGCAGCAAGCACAGGCGAACAGCCGGGACAGTACAGCCCCGCACTTGCAAACGAGCTGAACACAGTGATTGCCGAAATTGAAGCGACACTTGGCACAGCAATGAGCGAGGAGGAGCGCACGGCGCAGTTGGCGACATTGAACGCTGCATTCGCGGCTTTCAAGGCAGCGCTTGCAACTGCAAAGGTAAACCAGCCAAAGACAAGCGACAGCGCTGCAAGCTACTACTACACCATGTGTACTCCACAGCGCGAGAACCGCTATGCTGCATCAAACGGTGCCAATGCCGAAATGACAGGAAATGCCACAGTCACCGATGCTGCAAAGTGGAAGTTCATCAAGCGCAACGACGGCAAATACAATATTGTAAACAAGAGCAACGGCACATACATCTCGCCGGCAAGCAGCAACAACACTGCACTGCGTACACAGGCTGGTGAGCCAAATGCAGGTTGGGAGCTGAAAGAGGCTGCCACACAGGGCCTGTTCATCATTGTCAGTGGCAGCGTGCAGTTCAACCAGACAAACAGCGGTCTTGGTTACAAGGTATATAACTGGGGCGATGGTTCAAACACCACCGACACCGGTTGCCAGTATCTTGTAACAGAGGTTGAGACAATAGAAGAAGGCGGCGAGGTTACCCCACCGGCCGAGGGTGAGGATGTGATATCTGTTGAAATCCTTGCATCAAAAGGACAATTCACAGCCAGTAACTCCAACGGTACATGGCACTCACGCTGGGAGAGCAGCGAGGTTGCGGGTTTTGCATTTGCGGCAAGCGCGAACAACATGACGACGTCGGGCGACTGCATTGCAGGCTATTCGGGACAATCACAGTCATCGACATACACCATCACTGCGCCCGAGGGTTACATTGTAACAGGCATGCAGTTCGACTATGTGAACACCGATGCCGGCAGCCACACACTGCGCCTTGCAATAGATGGCAAGACATACACCAGTTCATCGACAAAGCAGTCTTTGAAAGTGACCGTTGCCGACCCGCAGCGCACATTTTCTTTCGTGCAGAGCGGTGCAAACAAGGGTATTACATTCAGCAACTTCATTGTGACAATTGAGAAGGACACAAGAGTGCCCGAGGTTTCACAGGAGATTTTCACCACAGCGACAGCCGGCGATATTCCATATCGTATTCCCGCCATCGCAATGGCAAAGAACGGCGACTTGATTGCCGTTGCCGACTACCGTCACAGCCGTGCGGACATTGGTATGGCAAGCTATGGCCGCATCGACCTTCATGCACGCATAAGCAAGGACAACGGTGCAAATTGGGCCGAGAAATTCGCCATTGTAGAGGGCAAGGGTTCAAGCTCACCCGATTTTATGCACGTTGGTTTCGGTGACCCCTGTATCGTTGCCGACCGCGAAAGCAACCGTGTATTGGTACTCAGCTGCGCCGGTAACGTATCGTTCCCAAGCGGTACACGCAACAACCACCAGAACATAGCACGTTTCTACAGCGAGGACAACGGTGCAACATGGAGCGAGCCCGTAGACATTGCCGATGCAATATACGCAATGTGGGACCAGAGCAGTAACCACGGCCCCGTACGTGCAATGTTCATCGGTTCGGGCAAGATTCACCAGAGCCGTTACGTAAAGGCCAACGACTACTACCGCCTCTACTGCGCCGTGCTGTTGAAGAACGTGAACGGCGTGAACACAAACTTCGTGCTCTACAGCGACGACTTCGGCGGTAGCTGGGATGTTCTTGGCGGCGTGGATAACGCTCCCGTGCCAAGCGGTGGCGACGAGCCTAAGGTCGAGGAGTTGCCGAACGGAAACATTGTCATCAGTTCACGTATCAACGGCGGACGCTACTTCAACATCTATACATTCACCGACAAGGAAGCCGCTACAGGTTCATGGGGCAACATGGCAACATCAAACAGTGCCAACGGCGGTGTGGTTGCACAAGGCAACAGCTGCAACGGCGAGATTATGATGGTACCTGTAGTGCGCACCGAGGACAACAAAGAGATGTGGCTTGCATTGCAGTCACTGCCATTCGGTAACGGACGTGCAAATGTGGGTATCTACTACAAGGAGCTTGCATCGGGAGCCGACTACAACACTCCTGCAAACTTTGCAAAGAACTGGGATGGCCGTCACCAGGCATCGTTCATGGCATCGGCCTATTCTACCATGTGTTTCCAGAAGGATTCGACTATCGCTTTCCTCTACGAGGAGGATACATACGGCATCAATGCATACGGCGGTTACAACATCATGTACAAGAACTACAGCATTGAACAGATTACAAACGGCAAATACACCGTGTTGAAAGGCCGCGAGCCCGAGGCACAGCCCGACCAGCCAAGCGATGCAACAATAGCACTTGTTGCCGAGGCAAAGAGCCTTATGAAAATCAAGGGCGTGGGTTACCCGAATGCACAGCCGCGCGAGGTATTGGCAGCAGCCATTGCTATAGCCGAGGAGAACCCCACTGAAGCAGCGGGTGCTACATTGGAGGCTGCACTCGATGCATACCTGGGAACAACAGATGTTGCATTGCCTGCCGATGGCGAGAAGTACACTTTAACCATGGTGGCAAAGAACGGCAACCGCTTTTACCTGAACTACACAGGCAGCGACATTGCCATGGTTGCACGTGGCGAGGATGACGAGTTGCCCGAGAGCTCACAGTTCATTTGCAAGGAGAATGGCGACGGTACCGTGACACTAACGACCAACGACAGCAAGCATCTTGTCTATCATACCAAGTATGACGGAGTGAACTGGTTGCAGAATGGCGGTGACACCGACGGCTTGCAGGAGAGCGAGGACGAGATGACAAAGATTACCTTTGCCAAGATGAGCAACGGCGGACAGGTTGCAGCAAACGACAACAAGCAGATTTTCGGTCTGCTCACATGGTACGGCAAACGTGGATATGACACCGGCAAGAACGAAGAGTGCTACGGCTATATGGTATTGAAGGCCGACGGTAGCGACTACGATGGTGCAAGCGCTCCATTCTGGAACGACAACTTCTCATCGGCATTCCTTGTGGAGAAGGTTGTAGAGAAGGGCACACAGTACCGCATAAAATCGGTTTCACAGAACAAGTACCTGAACATCGAAGCCTACAACATGAATTATGCAACAGGCCCCAAGGGTTCGGTAGGCCTTGCCGAATATGCCGATGACAACCGTCAGATTTTCTCTTTGGAGGATGCCGGCGACGACAAGTTCTACTTTGTTTCGGCCGAGGGCTACTACATCGTTTGTCGCCAATGGAACATTGACGCAAGCAATGAGGGCGCGAAATCACCGCTTGGCATTGAGTACAAGAACGACACTGAGTTCTACATCATGAACGGTTCACAGTACTTCAAGGTGGGCCCTGTTGACGGCGATGCCAACAGCTACTACCCCTATTGCGACGCTCCTTTGAGCGCAGCCGAGCTGTGGGTATTGGAAGAGGTTGGCAACGCAACAGGCGTAGAAGAGGTGAAAAGTGAAGACGGAGAGGTGAAAGGTATCTACGACCTCAGCGGCCGCAAACTCAGTGAGATTACCGCCCCGGGCATATACATCATAGGCGGCAAAAAGGTGTTGATAAAATAATATACAGCAGCTACATATAAATCAACTGCAGCGCGCCATTTTGGCGCGCTGTTTCTTTCCCTGATATCGGCTAACCTCAGCGCGGACAAAAGTGTATGATTGCCGGTACTATTTTCTTTTATCCATTTGATATTGTAAATATTTTTGCTATTTTAGCAGAAATTATGGTTATAAGGCAAAAATTTATTTCTAAACTATTTTTATAAACTTAACTAACGTGAGTTCGATATAAGAATTTATACTAAAATTTAGCGTATTTTGTCATCTCGAACGTATGTGAGAGATCTCTTATTTTACGATATTTTTGAGATCCCTCGTCGCTACGCTCTGTCGGGATGACAGGTTCGCGATTTG
>JAZRRI010000015.1:0-4814 GCA_045650605.1 Bacteroidaceae bacterium
AAATCAAATCGCGAACCTGTCATCCCGACAGAGCGTAGCGACGAGGGATCTCTGAATCCGCGTATAATGAGATTCCTCACACAAGGTTCGGAATGACAAAACACGCTAAATTTTAGTATAAATTCTTATATCGAGCTCACGTTATATTATTCTGTTTTTTATCCTACTCTAAAACAAAATGCTCTCTGTTTTTGTTATACTTTCATATTCCGGTGATTTTGCCGGCGAAACATTTAAACAATAGACACATTGGATACAGCAAAATTCAGGAGAGATCTGCTTGAGGTTCAGTCTGAGCTGCAACGCTTTGCCTATAAACTGACAGCAGACAGAGACGAGGCGAACGATTTGCTGCAAGAGACATCGTTAAAGGCATTGGGTAATATGGACAAGTATACCCCTGACACCAATTTCAAGGGGTGGGTCTATACGATAATGCGCAATATCTTCATCAACAACTATCGCAAGGAGGTCAGGGACCAGATATTCGTTGACCAGACCGATAACCAGTTCCATATCAATAGCCTTCACGAATCGGAGGAGTACATCACCGACAACGATTACGACACAAAGGAGATTTACCGTGTGGTGCACAGCCTGCCGCGCGACTATCGCATCCCGTTCCTCATGCATCTCTCGGGTTTCAAGTATCGCGAGATTGCCGAACGTCTTGGCCTGCCGCTGGGTACAGTCAAGAGCCGCATCTTTTTCACTCGCCAGCAGCTGCAGACTTTGTTGAAGGATTACAAATGACAACGTTGGACTCTTTCTGTAAAGAACGGGTCCAACGTTGTATCTTATAATACCGTGTCAGATATTCGCTATCCGCATTATATCGGCAAACACACCGGCTGCCGTTACGCTTGCGCCGGCACCGTAGCCCTGGATGAGCATGGGATACTCCTTGTAGCGCTCGGTGGTGAGCAGTATGATGTTGTTGCTGCCCTCGAGGTGGTAGAACGGATGACGCTCGTTCACCTTGCGCAATGCGACACTTCCCTTGCCGTTCTCGTACTTGGCAATGAAACGCCAGTGCATCTTCTCGGCCACCAGCTGTTTGCGCTCCTCCTCGAACTGTGCGTCAAGCTGCGGCAGCTTTGCCCAGAAATTCTCAAGCGTGCCGTCGAACAGCTCCTGTGGAATGAACAGGTTGGCCTCCACGTCGCTCTGCTCAATGGCATAGCCAGCCTCGCGTGCAAGGATTACCAGTTTGCGTATCACGTCCTTGCCGCAAAGGTCAATGCGCGGGTCGGGCTCGCTGTAGCCCTTCTCCTGTGCAAGGCGCACGGCATGGCTCATTGGGATATCCTTGCTCAGCACGTTGAATATGAAGTTGAGTGTGCCGCTGAGCACCGCCTCAATCTTCAATATCTTGTCACCGCTGTTGATGAGGTCGTTGATGGTATTGATGATTGGAAGTCCTGCGCCCACGTTGGTCTCGAACAGATATTTGATGTTGCGCTGACGGGCAATCTGCTTCAGGTTGTTGTATGTGGCATAGTCGGCCGATGCTGCAATCTTGTTGGCTGCCACCACACTTATGTTATGCGACAGCAGGTCGCCGTATATTGCCGCAACCTCGCTGCTTGCCGTGCAGTCCACGAATACCGAGTTGAAGATGTTCATCTCAATTATGTCGTCACGCAGTTTGGCAATGCTGCTTGGTGCACTCTCCTTCAGTGCGGTACGGTAGCCTGCCGTGTCCAGTCCCTCACGGTCGAAAATGGCATTGCGGCTGTTTGCAATGCCCACAATGTTCAGTTTCAGGCCATGCTCTCTCTTCAGCTTCTCCTGTTGCGACACAATCTGCTCTATGAGGCTGCCTCCCACGGTGCCTATGCCGCAGATAAAGAGGTTCAATACTTTGTACTCCGACAGGAAGAACGAGTCGTGGATGACGTTTAGTGTCTTTCGCAGCAGGTCGGCCTTTATGACGAACGATATGTTTGTCTCCTGTCCGCCCTGGGCACATGCAATGACGTTTATACCGTTGCGTCCCAATGTCTGGAACAGCTTGCCTATGATACCTGCGTTGTGACGCATGTTCTCGCCCACAATGGCCACTGTCGACAACTCGCCTGTAGCCTTTACGCTCTCCATCAGGCCCATTGAAATCTCCTTCTCGAACTCCTTGTTCAGCACCTCGGTGGCCTTGTCGGCATCCACGTGGCGCAGACCTATTGATGTGCTGTTCTCCGATGATGCCTGTGCAACAAGGAACACGCTGATGCCTGCATTGCCTAACGCACGGAAAATACGGTGGTTCACACCTACCACGCCCACCATGCCAAGTCCCTGCACCGTGAGCAGGTCGGTGTCATTGATGCTCGATATACCTTTTATAAGACGGCCCTCGCTCTCGCTGTTGGCATCAATTATGGTGCCTTCGCCGCTCGGGTTGAAGGTGTTCTTTATCTTTATGGGGATATTTGCCTTGAATACAGGGTATATTGTAGGCGGGTATACAACCTTTGCACCGAAGTTGCACAACTCGGTTGCTTCGACATAGCTCAGGTGTCCAATGGTGTAAGCGTTGTTTATTACGCGCGGGTCGGCAGTCATGAATCCGTCCACGTCGGTCCATATCTCAAGGCAATCGGCCTTCAGCGTTGCAGCGATGATAGCAGCCGTGTAGTCGCTTCCGCCGCGTCCCAGGTTTGTAATCTCCTCGCTCTCCTTGTCCTGGGCAATGAATCCGGGCACGACAATTACCCTTTCATCGCAACCGTCGAAATGCTCATGTATGAGCCTGTCGGTAATATCGTCGGCAAGGATATATTTCTTGTGCTTTGTCTCGGTCTTTATGAACTTGCGGGCATTGAAACGCACTGCTCCGTCAATGAGTGCAGTCACTATGCGGCTCGATATTCGTTCGCCGTAGCTCACGATTGTCGCCTCGGACTTCGGTGTCATGTTGTTTATGAGCGCAAGTCCCTGATATATGTTGTTCAACTCGCCAAGCAGCATATCCACCTCCTCAAGCAGCGCCGCGCGCTTGCTCTCGTCGGTAATAACGGTGTCAATCAAGCTGTGGTGGCGTTCGATAATCTCGCGACACTCGTCGTTGAACGACATGTCGCCGTTTACCGCAAGGTTTGCGGTCTTTATAAGTCTGTCTGTTATGCCGCCAAGCGCCGACACAACAACAATTACGCGTTCATTCGCTGCAGCCTCCTCGACAATCTTCTTGAGGCTCAATATGCTCTCCACGGAACCCACTGATGTTCCGCCGAATTTCATCACTTTCATTCTACAGTTGTTTTTAATGCAGTTTTTTTGGTCTCTCCTGCAAACATTGAGGTGCAAATTTAATTTTTTTGCGTTAAAACAGCAACAATTTCGTATCTTTGCATCCGATTATAACAAATTAAAACAAATTGATAATATGGTATCGGTCGACGGATTGGCTGTGGAGTTTGGTGGAACAACGCTTTTCAGCGATGTTTCGTTTGTGATTAATGAGAAGGACCGCATTGCCCTAATGGGCAAGAACGGTGCGGGCAAGAGTACCTTGCTGAAGATACTTGCCGGTGTGCGCACTGCCACCCGCGGCACGGTGTCTGCGCCCAAGGATACCGTCATTGCCTATCTGCCACAGCACTTGATGACCGAGGACGGGCGCACCGTCTTTGAAGAGGCATCGCAGGCCTTTGCCCACCTCTATGAGATGGAGGCCGAGCTCGACCGCATGAACAACGAACTTGCCACCCGCACCGATTACGAGAGCGACGAGTACATGGCTCTCATTGAGGAGGTTGCCACAAAGAGCGAGAAGTTCTATGCCATTGACATGACCCACTTTGAGGAGGATGTAGAGAAGACCCTTCTTGGTCTTGGCTTCGAGCGCAAGGATTTCGGCCGACAGACAAGTGAGTTCAGCGGCGGCTGGCGCATGCGCATAGAGCTTGCGAAGATGCTGCTCCGCAATCCCGACGTGCTGCTGCTCGACGAGCCTACCAACCACCTCGATATCGAATCGATAGGTTGGCTCGAGGAGTTTCTTGTGAGCAACGGCAAGGCAGTGGTTGTCATCAGTCACGACCGCAAGTTTGTGGATAATATTACCACACGCACCATTGAGGTTACAATGGGGCGCATATATGACTACAAGGTCAACTACTCGCAGTACCTTGTGCTGCGTGCCGAGCGCCGCCAGCAGCAGATGAAGCAGTACGAGGAGCAGCAGAAGATGATTCAGGAGACAAAGGATTTCATCGAGCGCTTCAAGGGCACATATTCAAAGACACTGCAGGTGCAGAGCCGTGTGAAGATGCTTGAGAAACTGGAAATCATAGAGGTCGACGAGGAGGATACATCGGCTTTGCGACTGAAATTCCCGCCATCGCCACGCGCAGGACAGTATCCTGTGATTATGGATGGCGTGGGCAAGGCTTTTGGCGACAAGCGTATCTTCTCGGGCGCTACGCTCACCATCGAGCGTGGCAACAAGGTGGCTTTCGTGGGCCGTAACGGCGAGGGAAAGTCAACGCTTGTAAAGTGTATAATGAAGGAACTTGAGCATGAAGGCTCGTTGCAGTTGGGCCATAATGTGCAGATAGGTTATTTTGCACAGAACCAGGCTTCTTTGCTCGACGAGGAACTGACCGTGTTCCAGACCATAGACGATGTTGCCAAGGGCGAAATCCGCAACAAAATCCGCGATTTGCTCGGTGCATTCATGTTCGGCGGCGAGGCCAGTGCCAAGAAGGTAAAGGTGCTGTCGGGGGGCGAGTGCACACGCCTTGCGTTGCTGAAACTGTTGCTTGAGCCAAGTCGGATCGTAGCCATGTCGATCTGTGAGCCAAGGAGGTGAC
>JAZRRI010000016.1:0-51572 GCA_045650605.1 Bacteroidaceae bacterium
CAAATGGCGTGCCGAGAAGCAGTTCACCGACTTCATTTGCTACGACAAGCTCGAGAGCTGGAAGACATTCGGCGGAATGCGCGGCGAGGAGGATTGGCTAATCACCGGCGACGGCGCACGCCGCTTGGGTAAATACAAGCCAATGTCGCCCGAGGAGATTGAGGCAGAACGTAACAAGTGATATAAACGTAAAAAGACCCGCCGACCGGCGGTTCTTTTTACGTTTATAGTGTATTACACATTTCAGACCAATCTGTCCATCCTCTCTCTCATCACCTTCTCGGCGCCGAGGATTATATCTTCAACAATAGCTGTTGCGGGCTCAATCTGCTTGATGAGACCGGCACACTCACCGGCCATGTAGCTGCCATCGATATCGCCCTCCTTCACTGCCTTGCGCAATGCTCCGCCACCGAATGCAAGCAACTCCTCGGGGGTTACATTGGGGTCGGTCTCCATCTTTGCAAAGTTGCGTGAGAAAGGTGTCTTCAATGAACGTACGGGATGACCCTGTGTCTTTCCTGTAATGATTGTGGAGATATCGGTTGCATCCACAAGTTTCTCTTTGTAATTCTCGTGCGCAGTACACTCTGTTGCAGTGATGAAGCGTGTACCCACCTGCACAGCATCGGCACCAAGCATGAATGCTGCAGCTGCACCTCGGCCGTCACATATACCGCCGGCAGCAATTACAGGGATATCAACAGCGTCCACAATCTGTGGGATGAGCGGCATTGTGTGCAGTTCGCCAACATGACCACCAGACTCGGCACCCTCGGCAACAACGGCATCAACACCGGCAGCCTGCATCTTCACCGCATGGGCAACACATGCAATCACAGGGATAACCTTGACACCGTTCTCCTTCCACATAGGCAGATATTTTGCAGGAGAACCGGCACCTGTGGTGACAATCTTCACACCCTCCTCAACAATCATGGCGGCAATCTCAGCAGCATTGGGAGCCTGCAGCATAATGTTCACTCCGAATGGTTTGTCGGTAAGTGTCTTGCACTTGCGAATCTCGTTACGCACAGCCTCTGTGCTCTCATTGATGGCTGTAATGAGACCCAGACCACCGGCATTTGAAACAGCCGCAGCAAGTTCGGCATCGGCAACCCAGGCCATACCGCCCTGGAAGATGGGATACTTTATCCCAAGAATATCACAAATTCTACTTTTAATCATTTTCTTTATATTAATTGTTTACAATAGTGCAAAAGTATAACAATTCAGACTACACATGCAGCCTGTCCGTCTGTTTTTAACAGAGAGAATGACGATTTTGTACACGCCACGTAACAAAAGAGACAGCGGGCTGTCAATCCCCAATACCCTCGAGGTGGCGGAAACGGTTCACAAACCTCTTCAAACGCTTTCTTGTAGAGATGTCGGGGTGGTAATCCACCTTGCGTTTTCTACGTCTGAGCACAACACAGGCTTTCACACAGAACGCCAATACAATAACTCCAATTATTACATTCCAAACAGTCATGGCAACAGGCTTTAAGGTTAACAATCGGGGGTTTTCCGGTGCAATATAGCAAAAAGTTTTTAAAAGAGAAAAAAGAACATCGTAAAATCAACTGCTCAAATTTTATTAAATGAGTGTTAAAGTGGAATGATTTTAAAAATGTTGATATTTTTATCCGGTTTTATAATGGTTTTTTGTTTTACTTTTTCTATTTTTGTAGAGTATTCTTGTTGATGACAAAAATCCTTTAACATATATGATTCAGACTGTTGTTAAGCGCGACGGGCGCATCGTCGGCTTTGATAAAGAGAAAATTGCTACAGCCATACGTATGGCTATGTACCACACCGAAATTGGTGAAGATGCATCACTCATACGTCAGATTACTGACCGCATCTCATTCAAGGGAGATGCACAGATGGACGTGGAAGCCATACAGGATATGGTGGAGAACGAGTTGATGAAGAGTAGCCGCAAGGATGTGGCAAAAAAATACATTGCCTACCGTAACCAACGCCGCATCGCACGCAAGGCAAAGACAAGGGATGTGTTCCAGGAGATAATCAACATCCAGTCAAACGATGTCACACGCGAGAATGCAAACATGAATGCCGACACACCCGCCGGCATGATGATGAAGTTCGCAAGCGAAACGACAAAACCCTTTGTCGACGACTTCCTTTTGAGCGAGGAGGTAAACGATGCCGTGCACAACAACTACCTGCACATACACGACAAGGATTACTACCCCACCAAGAGCCTCACCTGCTGCCAGCACCCGCTCGACAACATCCTGCTCAACGGTTTCAATGCCGGCCATGGAGAGTCACGCCCGGCAAAGCGCATTGAGACAGCAAGCATCATCGCCTGCATATCAATGGAGACTGCACAGAACGAGATGCACGGTGGCCAGGCAATCCCTGCATTCGATTTCTACCTTGCACCATATGTACGCGCGAGCTTCATCGAGGAGCTCAAGGCAATAGAGGAGCTTACAGGAGCAAACTACTCACACCTCTATAATAAAGAGGTTGAGGATTATATAACACAGCCATTGGACTTCCTCAGCGGTGATGAGCGCATACTGCAGCATGCGATAAACAAGACTGTCGCACGCGTGCACCAGGCAATGGAGGCATTCATCCACAACATGAACACCATACACTCACGTGGCGGTAACCAGGTTGTGTTCAGTTCAATAAACTACGGTACAGACACATCGGCCGAGGGCCGTTGTATCATCCGCGAGCTGCTCAACAGTACATACCGCGGTGTGGGCAATGGCGAGACAGCCATATTCCCAATACAGATTTGGAAGAAAAAGCGCGGTGTTAGCTACTTGCCCACCGACCGCAACTACGACCTCTACCAGCTTGCCTGCAAGGTAACGGCACGCCGTTTCTTCCCCAACTTCCTGAACCTTGATGCAACATTCAACCAGAGCGAGGAGTGGAAGGCCGATGACCCCAAGAGATACATGCACGAGGTGGCTACCATGGGTTGCCGCACACGCGTTTATGAGAACCGATTCGGTCCCAAGACCTCTGTTGGCCGCGGTAACCTATCGTTCTCTACTATAAACATCGTGCGCCTTGCGATAGAGTGCATGGATATAAAGAACCTTGACGAGCGCATTGCACTATTCTTTGCAAAGCTCGACGGTCTGCTCGACATCACTGCACGCCAGTTGCACGAACGCATGGAGTTCCAGAAGAGCGCCTTTGCAAAGCAGTTCCCGCTGCTCATGTCGGCACTTTGGGTAGGATGCGACAAACTGAAAGCAGGCGACACAATTGCACCTGTAATCAATCAGGGTACATTAGGTATCGGCTTCATCGGCCTTGCCGAGTGTCTTGTTGCACTCACCGGCAAGCACCATGGCGAGAGCCAGGAGGCGCAGGAGCTTGGTGTACGCATAATCACTTACATGCGTGACCGCGCCAATGACTTCTCCGAGCAGTACCAGCACAACTACAGTATCCTGGCAACACCCGCCGAGGGTCTCTCGGGACGTTTTACACGCGGCGACCGCAAACGCTTCGGTATTCTCCCGGGCATTACCGACCGCGACTACTACACCAACAGCAACCACGTTCCGGTGTACTACAAGTGCAGCGCACGTCACAAAGCCGAGATTGAGGCTCCTTATCACGACCTCACACGCGGTGGCCACATATTCTATGTAGAGATGGACGGCGACGCGACACACAACCCCGAGGCTATAATGAGGGTTGTTGACATGATGGACCAGTACAACATCGGTTACGGCTCGGTAAACCACAACCGCAACCGTTGCCTCGACTGCGGTTTCGAGAACTCGACAAAGAACCTCGAGGAGTGCCCGAAGTGCGGCAGCAAGAACCTCGACAAGCTGCAGCGAATCACCGGTTACCTTGTTGGAACAACAGACCGATGGAACAAGGCAAAGCTATCGGAGCTCAACGACCGCGTAATACACGAGTAAGAACCGTTGTCATACCGAGTGAAACGAAGTATCTTGAACAGATTCTTCACTACGTTCAGAATGACAAAATGAAATGACATAGATATGACGACAATCTCCATTCTTGAGATAGTGGAAGATACAACAGTTGATGGACCGGGGTTTCGTACCTCGGTCTATTCTTCGGGTTGTCCCCATCACTGCCCCGGGTGCCACAACCCACAGTCATGGAACATTGAGAACGGCCACCCGGTTGAGGTAGAAGAGATTCTGAAAGTAATTATCGACGACCCGTTTGCCGATGTTACCTTCACCGGCGGCGACCCCATGTTCCAGCCACAGGGCTTTACAGAGCTTGCCAAGGGGATAAGAGAGCACAGCACAAAGAATATATGGTGCTACACCGGTTATCGTTTTGAAGAGCTGTTGCAGAACCCTGTACAGAAGGCTCTGCTTGAGCAGATAGATGTGCTTGTGGACGGACGCTTCATTGAGGCCCTGAAAGACGAGGAGTTGCGTTTCCGCGGCAGCAGCAACCAAAGGATAATCGATGTACAGGCATCGCTTAAAAAGGGAGAAACGATTGTTATGGATATATAAATAAACAGTAAAGGTGAGCATTGATTGCTCACCTTTACTGTTTATTGTCTTAAACGTATTTTAAAACTGTGCCTATTCTCTTTAAAAACATATTCAAGCCCAAAACCATAAGACCCTGCAATAGACTTCACCAATGCCAGTCCAAGGCCTGTAGAACCGGTTTTTCCACTTGTATAGAAGCGGTCGAACAATCTTGCCTTGTCCAAAGCCTCATCGCCCTTGTTTGAAACAGTGAGCTCGCCGCGCGAAAGTGTTATTTCAACTACCCCACCACCCGTAGAGTGCACGAATGCATTCTTTATGAGGTTGGTTACCATTGTGGTTGCAAGCATCTCGTCCATCTGCACAACAAAACGTTGTGGAACTTTTACATTGCACGTAATTCCCTTGTCGGCAAAAATTTCATTGTAGACTTCGAGTTCATTTTCAATTATGGGCACAATATCGACATCGGCCTTGTCAAGGAAATGCCCGTTGTCAATCTTAGACAACAGCAGCAGTGTGCGGTTAAGGCGCACAAGGCGGTGAATGGATTGGCGCATCTTCGAGAGTTCGCCAAACTGCTCCTCGGTAAGCGCAGTATTGTCCATCATCCACTCTATGCGGTTACCAAGCACTGCAAGCGGAGTCTGCAGTTCGTGCGAGGCATTGCCGATGAACTGTTTCTGTCGCTCAAGATGATTCTCGGCACGTTCAATGGTCTCACGCGCTGCCTGGGTAAGCTTGCGGAACTCGACAACGGTCTCCTCATTGGGAAAACCTTCCATTCCACCGCCGGGACGATAGCCGTCGAGCCATTTCAAAAGCGAATAGAGAGGCTTCATGCTTATTTTGAAGACAAGAACCGTTACAACCAGTATTATGCACAGCAACACCGCATATATCGTTGCAATATGTATAAGCAGTGCCCTTATGATATCATCACGCTCAAATGTTGGCGTTGAGACCACAAGTTTATATGCCGTTCCATCGGTATCGTGGAATATCTTGGTCATGACACGCGCAGGTTCGTACTCCTGTTTCCAGTGAAGATACACCTCACGGTCCTCGTATGTCTTGGAATCGTCATAATACTCCGTGGCAGGCAAAAGCTCAATTGAATATGTATTGTTGCTGCCATCACCGGGAGTAGGCAACTCATCACCACTCACCACGCGACGTGCTATCATCTCGGCATAATCGTCGAGGCTGTCATCGGTCTCATCATTTACCTGATGCACCATTGTAAAGTAAAAGGCTATTGCCCATATTAGCAGCACCGGCATGATAACCGCTGCAAGGCGAAGAGTTACCTTGTGTATAAGTTTCATAAATCAATCGGTCTCGGTAAATTTATAACCAAAGCCATAGACTGCCTTTATGTTCTGCGAGGCACCGGCATCGGCAAGTCTCTTGCGCAGGTTTTTTATCTGGGCATATACGAACTGGAAATTGTCGACCATATCAATGTGGTCGCCCCAGACTGCCTCGGCAAGCACAGCCTTGTCTATTATGTGGTTGGGACGCTGCATGAAATAGAGCAATATGTCGAACTCCTTCTTCAACAGCGTCACAGGATTGCCGTCTATGGTAACCTGGCGGCTCTGCAGGTCGAGCAAAATGTTACCGGCCGTCATTGTCTTGTTTACTGCGCCTGTACCGCGTCGCATGACACTCTTTATACGTGCCGAGAGTTCGGCCATATAAAAAGGTTTTGGCAAATAGTCATCGGCACCCAAATCGAGCCCCTCAATCTTGTCATCGAGCGAATCGCGTGCCGAGATTATTATCACCCTGTCCTCCTTGTCGAGAGCCTTTATCTGTTCGAGCAGACGCAGACCGTTACCGTCGGGCAACATTATGTCGAGCAGGATGCAGTCGTAGCTGTAGCCTGCAATCTTGTCACAAGCATCGAAATACGTGGGTGCAACCTCCACTACATACCCCTCGCTTGTGAGTGCGCGATGCATAATCTCGCGCAATGATTTGTCATCCTCTACTATAAGCAGTTTCATATTCTTTTTTTGGCAAATTTAACACCCGAATTTGTAGAGAAAATGAAATCACTCATCCACCAACTCAAAATCGAGCTGCTTACGGTCGAGGTTGGCACGTGTAATGCGTATGCGCACCGGGTCGCCGATGGTAAACTTGCGTTTGCGACGGCGGCCTATGATGCAGTAGTTGGCCTCATCGAACTCATAATAATCGTCCTGCAGAGTGCGCATAGGTATCATTCCCTCGCACTTGTTCTCGTTTATTTCGGCATAGAAGCCCCACTCGGTCACACCACTTATAACAGCGTCGAACTCCTCACCTATGTGCTCGCTCATGAACTCAACCTGCTTGTACTTGATACTTGCACGCTCGGCATTTGCAGCCACCTGCTCCTGTGCCGAACAGTGCTCGCACAAATCCTCATACTTGGGTTTGCTGACCGTACGTGCCTCGAGCGTGAGATAGCGATGCAGCAGGCGATGCACAAGCAAGTCGGGGTAACGGCGTATGGGCGATGTAAAGTGTGTATAATAGCGGAATGCAAGGCCGTAGTGCCCGATATTTTCGGTTGAATACCTCGCCTTCTGCATTGTGCGCAGTGATATCTGCTCAATGACATTCTGCTCCTTGCTGCCGTGCACCTCTTTCAACAGGCTGTTGAGTGCCGATGCCGATGTAGTGCGGCCGCTTGCGCTCTTCATCTTGTAACCCAACTTGCTGACGAACTTGGAGAGCATTGAAATCTTTTCGGGGTTGGGCTGGTCGTGTATACGGTATACGAAAGTCTTCATTGGAGCATCAGGTGCTTTGCGGCCAATCTTCTCGGCCACAGTGCGGTTGGCAAGCAACATAAACTCCTCAATGAGCTGATGTGACTCGTTGCTCTCACTGAAATAGACCGAGAGCGGCTTGCCCGCGTCATCGAGACGGAAATGTACCTGTGCCTGCTGGAAGTCTATTGCACCGGCCTGGAAACGTTTGGTGCGCATTGTCTGCGCAAGTTTGTTAAGGGTGTTGATTTCATCATAGTACAACCCCTCACCCTTTTCTATAATCTCCTGAACCTCTTCGTAACAGAAACGGTGGTCGCTGTTTATTACAGTGCGGGCAATTTCGAACTTCTTCACCTCGGCCTTTTCGTTCATTGTAAATATTACCGAATAGGCCAACTTGTCTTCGTGTGGGCGCAGTGAACAGAGGTCATTGCAAAGGCGTTCGGGAAGCATCGGTATTGTGCGGTCAACAAGATATATGGATGTTGCGCGCTTGAAAGCCTCCTTATCTATAATACTACCCTCGGTTACATAGTGCGACACATCGGCAATGTGCACACCAACCTCCCACAATCCCTCGCCGGCAGGGCGAATGGAGAGTGCATCGTCAAAGTCTTTGGCATCGGCCGGGTCAATGGTAAGTGTTGTCACACCGCGGAAATCCTTGCGCTTGGCAACCTCCTCGGCTGTTATGTCGGCCGACAGCTGGCTTGCAGCCTGCTCAACGGCAGCCGGATAGGTATATGGCAGGCCATACTCGGCAAGTATTGCATTCATCTCGGTATCGTTGTCGCCGCTCTTTCCAAGGATATCAATAACCTTGCCTACAGGGTTCTTGCTGTCGAGCGGCCACTCAAGCAGTTTAACAACAGCCTTGTCACCACTCTTTCCGCCCTTAAGCAAATCCTTGGGAATAAATATATCATTGGGCATTATACGGTTCTCGGTAATAAGGAAGGCATAGTGTCTTTCAACGCTCAACTCACCCACAAAAGTATCGTGTGTGCGCTTGATTATTTCCACCACCTCACCCTCGCGGCCGCGGCCACGACGCCTTGCAAAGAGCGCCACGCGCACAACATCGTCGGTGAGGGCATGTGCCGAATTGCGCTCGCCAATGAGCACCGGGTCACTGCCATCCTCGGGATGGAACTCGTTATAGCCATCCTTGCTGCGCAGGAATGTTCCCACAAGGATTGAGGAGTTGTCGGCAAGACGGTATTTGCGAAACTCCGGCTCAATGAGATAACCGTCGAAGACCATATCGTCGAGTATGTTCACGCACAATGTACGTGCCGATGTGGATGTCAGATTCAACTCCTTGAATATCTCCTTCGGACTGATAATACGACTATCGTTGCGGTTGAAGAAATCGACCATCATGTCAACGACTGCACTCTTATTCAGTCTCCCCTTACTCTTTGAACCTTTCTTTGCCATAATCTTATGTTTTATTGTTGCTAAATTAATATAATGGAATTAGAAAATCATATATAACCAATAAAAAATCATCTATTTTCATAAAATTTCAGATTCATTTCAGAATCGTTATATTATCTTCGTAATGTAAACAATGAACAGCTAAAAGTTTACAAGTGTTGAAACAATAAATATTTACTAACCGATAAAAGACAAAAGATTATGAAAAAGATTCTATTGATTCTGGTTGCTGTATTTTCTGTAGGTGTTTTCTCTGCAGCAGCCGATAATGACAAGCTCATAAACAAGAGCCAGTTGCCAAAACCTGCACAGGAGTTCATAGATGCACATTTTGCCGGTGCAGACTTGCTTTATGCAAAGGAGGATTGCAATATCCTGTTCAACTCATACGAGGTGAGACTTGCCAACGGTGTAAAACTTGAGTTCTCGAGCAAAGGAAATTGGGAGGAGGTTGACTGCAGCCAGAGCGCAGTTCCTGCAGCGATAGTTCCACAACCCATCAAGGATTACGTTGAGAAGAACCATGCCGGTGAAAGAATTCTTGTAATTGAGAAGAACCGCAACGATTATGAAGTGAAGCTGTCAAACCGTCTCGAACTCAAGTTCGACAAGAATTTCAACATCTATGACATAGACGATTGATGCCACTCAAAATTATTAAACAAAAAATTCAGGCTGCCCGCAAAGGCAGCCTGAATTTTTATTTATCCGACCGGATATCAGTCTTTCAGCTTAGCCTTGATGAACTCGCGGTTCAAACGAGCGATATTGCTGATTGATACACACTTGGGGCACTCGGCCTCGCAAGCGCGGGTATTGGTACAGTTACCGAAACCGAGCTCGTCCATCTTGGCAACCATAGCCTTAACACGCTTTGCAGCCTCAACCTTACCCTGTGGCAACAATGCGAACTGGCTTACCTTTGCCGAAACGAACAACATGGCAGAACCGTTCTTACAAGCAGCTACACAAGCACCGCAACCGATACATGCCGCAGCATCCATAGCCTCCTCGGCAATGTCCTTGCCAATGGGGATTGCGTTTGCATCGGGCATACCGCCGGTGTTGATTGATACATAACCGCCGGCCTGCTGAATCTTGTCGAACGCTGTACGGTCTACCATGAGGTCACGGATTACAGGGAAACCTGCAGAACGCCAAGGCTCAACGGTAATAACGTCACCATCCTTGAAACGGCGCATGTAGAGCTGACATGTCGTAGCACCTGTTGCAGGACCGTGTGGGTGACCGTTCACATAGAGTGAACACATACCGCAGATACCCTCGCGGCAATCGTGGTCGAACACAACCGGTTCTTTATTCTCGTTTACCAACTGCTCGTTAAGAATATCAAGCATCTCGAGGAATGAGGTATCGCCCGGAATATCCTTCATCTGATAGGTCTCGAAAGCACCTTTAGCCTTAGGACCTCTCTGACGCCATACCTTCAATGTAAAACTTATATTTTTGTCCATTGCTTACAAATTTAGGAATGATTAGTTTTTGTAGTTACGCTGCTGTACCTTGATGTACTGATAGTTGAGGTCCTCCTTGATAAGTTCAGGCTCCTGACCCTGGCCGGTGTACTTCCAGCAAGCCACGTATGAGAAGTTCTCATCGTCACGCTTAGCCTCACCCTCCTCGGTCTGGTGCTCCTCGCGGAAGTGACCGCCACAAGACTCCTCGCGGTTGAGGGCATCGTATGCCATCAGGCGGCCAATCTCAATGAAGTCGAGCAGACGGAGTGCCTTCTCAAGTTCAATGTTGAGAGTATCGGCCTCACCCGGAATGCGGAGCTCGCTCCAGAAGAGTTTCTCAACGCGGTCAATCTCCTTGAGAGCCTTCTCAAGAGACTCCTTGGTACGTGCCATACCTACATTGTCCCACATAACAAGACCAAGTTCTTTGTGGATTGAGTCTACACTGCGTGTACCCTTGATAGCCATAAGCTTGGCAATCTTGTCGTTTACAGCCTTCTCGGCAGCAACGAACTCGGGAGCATCGGTGCTGAAGCGTGGAACCTGAATCTGGTCGGCGAGGTAGTTCTGTATTGTATAAGGAAGAACGAAGTAACCGTCGGCAAGACCCTGCATGAGAGCCGAAGCACCAAGACGGTTTGCACCATGGTCGCTGAAGTTAGCCTCACCGATAGCGAACAAGCCCGGGATTGATGTCTGCAACTCGTAGTCTACCCATATACCACCCATTGTGTAGTGGATAGCAGGGAATATCATCATTGGCTCCTTGTATGGGTTTGTATCGGCAATCTCCTCATACATGTCGAAGAGGTTACCGTAGCGCTGACGTACAACATCCTCGCCAAGACGCTGGATAGCATACTTGAAGTCGAGGAACACGGCAAGACCTGTGTTGTTTACACCATAACCGGCATCGCAACGCTCTTTTGCAGCACGTGAAGCAACGTCACGTGGTACAAGGTTACCGAATGCAGGATAACGGCGCTCCAAATAGAAGTCACGGTCCTCATCGGGGATATCGTTAGGATGCTTCTTACCGGCCTGGAGAGCCTTTGCATCCTCGAGTTTCTTTGGTACCCAAATGCGGCCGTCGTTACGGAGTGACTCGGACATAAGTGTCAACTTAGACTGCTTGTCACCGTGAACAGGAACGCAGGTAGGGTGAATCTGTGCGTAACATGGGTTTGCAAACCAAGCACCCTTGCGGTAGCACTGGAGAGCAGCAGAACCGTTGCTACCCATAGCATTTGTAGAAAGGAAGTATGCATTACCGTAACCGCCGGTACCGATAACCACAGCGTGGGCAGCGAAACGCTCAACCTTACCTGTTACAAGGTTACGCGCGATGATACCGCGTGCACGGCCGTCAATGATTACAACATCGAGCATCTCGTAACGTGTGTACACCTTTACAGTACCCTGGTTAACCTGGTAGTTGAGGGCTGAGTAAGCACCGAGAAGAAGCTGCTGACCGGTCTGGCCGCGGGCATAGAATGTACGCGATACCTGAGCACCACCGAATGAACGGTTAGCCAAAAGACCGCCGTACTCACGTGCGAAAGGAACGCACTGTGCAACACACTGGTCGATGATAGCACCCGAAACCTCGGCCAAACGGTGAACGTTAGCCTCGCGTGCACGGTAGTCACCACCCTTGATTGTATCGTAGAAGAGACGGTAAACAGAGTCACCATCGTTCTGATAGTTCTTTGCAGCATTGATACCACCCTGTGCAGCAATTGAGTGAGCACGGCGTGGAGAGTCCTGAATACAGAAGTTAAGCACGTTGAAACCCATGGCACCGAGTGATGCAGCTGCCGATGCACCTGCAAGACCTGTACCCACAACAATGATGTCCAACTTACGCTTGTTGGCAGGGTTAACCAATTTCTGGTGTGCCTTGTAGTTAGTCCATTTTTCAGCCAATGGGCCTTCAGGGATTTTAGAATCCACTTTTATTGAACTGATTTTAGCCATAATATATATGTTTTAGATTTTACACTGATTTGTCATTAGCAGCAAGCGCCTGCACATTCAATAGTACCCAAAGCGCCAAGACCGAAGAAACCGGCAACAACCACTGCAAGGAAACCGAGGATAATCAAAGTAACAACTACGTTACCGATAGCCTTCCAACGGCAGAACCAAACCTTGTTGTTGAAACCGAGTGTCTGCATTGCGCTCCAGAAACCGTGTGTGAGGTGGAACCACAAAGCTGCCAACCAAACAACATAAAGAGCTGCATAAACAGGGCAAGTGAAGGTTCTTGCAATGTAACCCGAACCGTTTGCAACATTCTCCATAACGGCTGGCTCTACGTGCATACCCAACTTGTGAAGAATCTCGGGCAACTGCATGTTGGCCCAGAAGTTGAAGAGGTGAAGACCCAAGCCAAGAACTACGATGATACCAAGAACAAGCATGTTCTGCGATGCCCAAGATACCCCCTTTGGTCTTTCGGCAACAGCGTAGCGCTGATTACCGCGAGCCTTTCTGTTCTGGATTGTAAGGATGAAAGCATACACAAAGTGCACAAGAACAAGGAATGCAAGACCTGCAGTTCCCACCAATGCATACCAGTTAGCTCCCAAAAACTCACAAATCATGTTGTAACCCTCGGTGCTGATTACAGCAACCAGGTTCATTGCCATGTGAAAAAGAAGGAAGAGTACAAGGGCAACACCCGATACACTCATAACAACCTTTCTTCCCACAGAAGATTTAGATAACCACATAATGAATTGATTTAAAGTTATATAATTAGTAAATTGTTTAAAATTTCACCTATTACGCACTTTTACAAAAGACAAAAATAAACTTTTTTTTATAAAAAATAGCAATTGGCTCTTTTTTTTTGATTTTACCACTCCTCACAAGAAATGAAACAAAAAAATCTTTTTAACAGTTCCGCATATTCTTGGCATTGACGAACACTTTTGCTACATTTGCCAAAATTAAACATAAATACAAACATATTATGGCAACATTAAAAGAGAAAATAGGATATGGATTGGGCGACATGGCCTCATCCATGTTCTGGAAAGTATTCAGTGCATATCTACCAATCTTCTACACAAACGTGTTCGGCCTTGACCTTGGACTTGCAGCACTGTTGTTCCTTGTAACAAAGATTTGGGATGCCGTATCGGACCCCATGATGGGTATAATATCCGACCGCACGAACACCAAATGGGGTAAGTATCGCCCTTACTTGCTTTGGATTGCAGTCCCGTTTGCCATTGCCGGTGTACTGCTGTTCACCAAGCCCGACATGAGCGAGACAGGCAAGAACATCTGGGCCTTTGTCACATACATACTCATGATGACCGTCTACACAGCCATCAACGTGCCATATGGCTCAATGCTTGGCGTGATGACCGAAGACACCGATGAAAAGACAGTTTTTTCATCGTACAGAATGTTTTTTGCATACACCGGCTCGTTCATTGTGCTTGCTTTCTGGGAACCTCTCTGCAATTCTTTGGCAGGAGTAAGCGGCAAGCTTACATATGACCCGCAGGCATGGCAGACAGCAATGGTCATTGTGAGCGTTACATGCCTTGTGCTCTTTTTGCTCACATTCAAGATGACACGCGAGAGAATCAAGCCGGCCATTAAACAGACAAACATAGCCGAAGACCTGAAATCACTGCTGCACAATGGTCCTTGGTGGATTCTACTGGGCGGTGTGCTGTTCTTCAACTTCTTTGGCGCTGTGAGGTACGCGGTAATCCCCTACTACTTCACCACACAGATTGCCGAAGGTGCAACACTCTCGCTCTTCTCGGTTGAGTTCCTGTTCTATGCCGGAATATTCTTTACAATAGGAGAGATTGCAAACATGATTGGCGTTGCTGTTGCCACCCCCATCACATTCAAGCTTGGCAAGAAGAGTACATTCCTCTACTCGCTCTTTGCAATCATAGCACTGTGCATAGCATTCTACTACGTACCGACAGACACAACTGCCGGATACTGGTCCTTGCTTATTCTGCAGATAGCAATGGGTATATTCACAGGTATAATATCGCCACTGGTGTGGAGTATGTATGCCGACATATCAGACTATGCCGAGCTTAAATTCAAGACCGCATCAACCGGCCTTATCTTCTCGTCATCATCAATGGCACAGAAGTTCGGCGGTGCGTTCGGAACATCGGCCGTTCTATGGCTGCTTGCAGCATTCGGGTTCAACACAGCCGAAGGTGCAGTGCAAACAGAGAGCGCAATTGAAGGATTGCGCCTGCTAATAAGCTATGTACCAGCCGGAATAGCAGCCCTGTCGGCATTCTTCATCTTCCTCTACCCGCTCACAACAAAGCGAATGAAGGAGATAAACAATGAATTGAAGAGCTTGAGAGAGCAGTAATAAAAGACAATACATTATATAATACGATAGCCCCCCAAAAAGGTGCTATCGTATTTTTTTCGGAATTTCCTGAAATTTCAAATTCATTTCAGAATCATATATAATCTTTGCAGTGTAAACAACGAACAAGTACCATTTACAACTGTTCAAACAGATACAGAAAGATTTTATAACTGACTAAAAAATATGATTATGAAAAAGATTTTATTGACTTTGGTTGCTATTTTTTCAGTAGGTGTCTTCTCGGCAATGGCCGACAATGACAAGGTTATCAACAAAAGCCAGTTGCCGGCAGCTGCACAACAGTTCATCAACGAGCACTTTGCAGGGGTTGACATCACATACGCAAAGGAGGAGTGGGATTTCTTGAAGCACTCTTACGAGGTACGTTTTGCCAACGGTGCAAAGATTGAGTTCAACAGCAAAGGTGTATGGGACGATGTTGAGTGCCGCTTTGGCGAAGTTCCTGCCGCAATAATTCCACAGACTATAAAGGAATACATTGAAAAGAACTATCCCGGCATAAAGGTTATCTACATTGAAAAGGACCGCAATGATTTCGAGGTAAAACTATCCAACCGTCTTGAACTCAAGTTCGACAAGGATTTCAACATCTACGACATTGATGACTGATAAAAACAGACAACAGTACACTAACAATTAAGAAAAAACTATTATGAGAAAGTTACTACCTATTCTATTCATATCACTGTTTGCACTTTTGGCTTGCGAAGAGGAGAACATTGCCATCAACAACGATATAAGAAGTTTTATTGAACAGAAGTACGAAGGAGCCAGAATACTCTACGCCGAGAAAGATTTTAACGGAGAGATTGATGTGGAGATAATCCATGACAACAAAAAGAAAGATGTCAAGTTCAACCGCAACAACAACTGGATAAACACGACATGGGATGTTGCCATAAATGAACTGCCTGATGCTGCAAGAGAAAGTGTCATTAACAGATACCCGGACTACAAGATTGACGATGTTGACTACATTGAAACCCCGTCGGGCGACCGTTATAAGGTTGAAATGGAAAAAGGCGAATGGGACAAGACAGTCTTTGTAACAGCCAATGGTGAGATATTGAATTGACAAACAGACAACTAAAGAAATAAACTATTGTTTCCTCTGCTGCAAACACAGCAGAGGAAATTTATATTTTTTTGTACACCCTTCAAAATGAATATTATATAAAAAACATATATCAATATAAATTTATTATACAGTTGTTATATATTGTTTTTTTGTTATACATTTGCAAATATTTAGATATTTTAACATGAAATACGACGTATTTATCTCATACGCAAGAGATGATTATGAAAATAAGCAAACCAGGGAAATAATCCCTGGAAATATTGTGTCACGCATCAAGCAATTACTCAACGATAACGAACTCAAATATTGGTTCGATGAGGAAGGAATCTACTCTGGCGATCAATTCGCTGGAGTTATAGCTGATGCTATTGAACACTCTATGATTTTCCTCTATATATCTACAGAAGCATCCAATGCCTCAAAATGGACCATCAATGAGATTGCTACTGCTAAACATCTAGACAAAAAGATAATCCCATTCCGTTATGATTACTCAAAGTACAACAAATCCATTTTAATGTACCTCGCTCCTCTCGATCATATTGAGTATCCTAAAAATAAAGAGAAAGCTTTTGTACAGTTAATTACATCTATCAAAACATACAAACAGAGTATAGAACGTGCTGAGACAGAAAAGAGGAATGCTGCAGAACAAGCCAAATTGCACGAACAAGAGAAGTTAGAGAAACAAAAAAAGGAATTAGAGAGACAACTACGCATTCGAGAAATAAAAACACAACTTAAAACTATTTCCTATGAAATATCGAAGAAACAGCAGGAACAAGCATCTATCAATATTATATTAAATGGCTTGGAGAAACAGCATGCCAATCTTTATAAAGAACTAACTTTACTCACGAGTATGTCAAGTAGTTTTAATCAGATAAAAGAAGATGCTGTTTATAATTGGAAAATCAAACTCACTTCAATATGGAAAACTAAAAAGATCTTTTTAGCAATTATAGTTGCATTCATAATTTTTAACGGAATAATAATCTCACTTTTTTCGACTAAATATACCCCTGAAGAAATGTTCCAAAAAGGTCGCACATATAATGACCTTAAAAAAGCCATAGGATGGTATCGGAAAGCTGCAAAACAAGGACATGCTGAAGCTCAATGCCATATGGGATTTTACTCAATACAAGGTATTGGGATAGACCGCGATACAATACAAGCACTAGAATGGTATCGGAAAGCAGCAGAACAAGGACATGTTGAAGCTAAACTCAAACTAGGAGATTGTTATAAAAATGGTTATGTGGTTTCTCAGGATTATGACAAAGCCTTGAAATATTATCAAGAAGTTTATGGTGATGATTATGCTTTTTTTAATGTTATGTTAAATAATAATTGGGAACACTGTTCTGGTGTGGCTAATCTTGATAGTATACAGTATAATGCTTATCAATCTTTCTCAAACAAAGGTAAATATAATAGTTCTGCAACAATGTATATAGATATTATAGGTTATGATACTTTTATTTTTTATGCTCATGCAAGTTCAGAATCTTTTGACTATGTGTATATAGAAGCAAATCCAGGAAAAACAATAATTAACGGAAATTCTAAAAATAATTGTATAGACAATTACGAATTAGTAAAATACAAAAATCTTGGTGGAAAAAAGGTTCGTATTAAAATAACATTTAAAAAAGATCATTCAGGAAATTATTTAGATGACCGTGGCTATATTATAATACCTCAAAATCAGCCCGGCACTGTATAAAAAATAGAGTATGTCGGGAAACGAAAGTTTTCTGACATATTTTTCATTTCCTTTCCTCGGTTCACCTGCAAAAGTTGGGGGACAAAAAACCCGCTTTCGCTCGCCGTCAAATTCTACAGCAGTCCTCAACCTTAATTGTTCACTTGTATTTTTCTTCAACTCTTTCTGTACTTTTTTGAAAAAGTACCAAAAACAGGGCAGTCGGGTACGGCATTCGGTGCTTCCTTTGTTCAAGAGTCGCTTTGCGACATCTTTCAGTCGGTGCACACCTCGCCGCTCGCTGCTTGTCGCAATGCTTGGGGCGGCAAGAACTCGCTTCGCTCAAACATCATGCCGCCTGTTTCCAATCATTGCTCGGCTACTCGCTGTGCCTCCCAACGCTGCCCTTCCGCCCTTGGCGGGGAATTACCTTTGCAATGAACAGGCGCATAGAATGGTAATTCTCAATACTGGTACCATTGAAAATTGCGAGTAAGCGAGTGTGAGTAAACTTGTTTACACACAAAGCGAGCGAAAGCAATTTCAACAAAGTTAAAACGGCTGTAAATTTAATAAATTAATAGACTGCTCCCCTAGACTTTGCAGGTGAACCCTTTCCTCTCACACCACCGTAAGCGCCGTTCGGCATACGGCGGTTTAATATGTTTTGCATATAAGCCTCTAAAACCGTGCTTTATGGAAATACAAAAAACGGAGAGAGCTTTTTGGGCTTTCTCCGTTTCAGTAGCGAGACCCGGGATTGAACCGGGGACCTCATGATTATGAATCATGCGCTCTAACCAGCTGAGCTATCTCGCCATCGCTATTTTGCGGTGCAAAGATATATCTATAATTTTAAA
The DNA here is from genome assembly GCA_045650605.1 of Bacteroidaceae bacterium. Classification (GTDB taxonomy): domain Bacteria; phylum Bacteroidota; class Bacteroidia; order Bacteroidales; family Bacteroidaceae; genus HGM04593. The sequence continues at coordinate 18,228 of JAZRRI010000016.1, forward strand.
TTGGCAAATTTTTTATCACTTTTCGTCAAAAAAAATTCCAAGGTCTATAAAAAATAGAAAATAATTCTAAAAAAAGCGTATTAATAAAGGGTATATATTGCATTTATAATTTATAATTCTTAAATTGCGACAGATATGTAACTTGTTAAACCATATAACTTTGCGTTAAGATATGAGTAAAGAGAAAATTTTTCTTGAATACCCAATGAGAGGCAGTGCGGTTATGATTTGGAAATATATTGGAACTGCAGCCGGATTATCACCATGGTTTGCCGACAGAGTAGAATGTTTTGACCGTACATATAACTTCTATTGGGGAAAGAGCGAAAAAAAGACAGCGCATCTTATTGCGCAAAGGAATGGCGTGTATGTAAGGTTCAGGTGGGACGAGGAGTCGCACAACACTTTCTTTGAGATGAGGATTTCATATAACGAGCTCACACGTGAGAACACCCTTGAGATAACCGATTTTGCCGACAGAGATGAAATTGAAGACCAAAAGGAGCTATGGAACTCACAAATTGAAAATTTAAGAAGACAATCGGGGATGTAATAACCAATTTTTATGCTAAATTTGCACAGAAAACTGTAATCACTGAACGAGACACACAGTTTTCTGTGCTTTATTATATTGAATAACCACGTTAACAGCAAGATACCGCAGAGAAAGAGTATATGAAATTTCCCAGGTTTCACATAAAAAAGTTGGATCTTTTCATTACAAAGTCCTTTTTGAAAAATCTGATGGCTACCTTCTTTATCTGCCTTTTCATTTTCATTATACAGCTGTTGTGGAGATGGGTCGACGATTTTGTGGAGAAGGGACTCGACATGACCATAATCACAAAATTCTTCATGTTAGGCTCGGTATCACTTGTCTCAAAGGCATTGCCTCTTGCCATACTGCTTGCTGCATTGATGACATTCGGTAATTTTGGAGAAAAACTGGAGTTGCTTGCAATGAAATCGGCCGGAGTACCTTTAGTAAGGACTCTTGTACCCTTGATGGTATGTTGTCTGTTTTTCGGAGGTGTATCGTTCTATTTCCAGAATTTCGTAAGCCCATTGGCTCAAAGAGAACTGCTGAGAATGATGTACTCCATTAAACAGACTTCGCCCGAAAGTGATATTATAGAGAGAATTTTCTATAACAAGATAGAGGGATACAGCATCTATGTGAACAGGAAGAACTATGAAACAGGTGTTCTTTACGATGTTACAATCTACGACATGTCATCGGGGTTCGAAAAGACAAATATCCTTGTTTCGGACTCGGCGATAATACATAATACCGCTGATGAAAGATACATGATTCTCTCAATGTTCTCGGGCGAGCAGTTCTCGAACCTTGACGAGGAGAACATCAACAAGAAGAACACTCCATACCGCCGTGAAAGCTTTACACGAAAGGATGTAGTCATTGAGACCGATGGCGGTTTTGAAATAAAGGATGCCGACTTTTTGAAGACCAGAGCCGATGGCAAGAATATGATGGAGCTTGAAAAGGATATAGATTCACTGAAACTATCGAACGACAGCATAGGAAGGGATAACCTCAAGTTCATCAAGAGAAACAACTACAAGGACAAAACAGTCTTTGACCGTAACGACTCTACACTGATGGCAAAAGACAGTATCTTTTGGATGAATGTGGACAGTATATACAGGGCTGCTACAATAAAGACAAAAAAAATGTGGAAGAGTGATGCGTTGAGAACTGTCACCAGTATTAAAAACACATATGACATAAACAACAAGATACTGCACCAGCTCGACAAGGACCTCAACAAACACAAGATATATTGGTGGGAGAAGATTACACTTTCGCTCGGTTGTCTGATATTCCTGCTTATTGGTGCACCGCTTGGTTCCATTGTCCGTAGAGGAGGACTGGGTTATCCGGTTATCATTTCGGTTGCTACATTCATACTCTACTATATATTTGAAACATCGGGCTCAAAGATGGCCAGCGAGGGAGTCTGGAAGATTTGGTTCGGCTCCTGGTGGAGTACCATGATACTGCTTCCACTGGGACTTTTCTTCACATATCAGGCAAACAAAGATTCCGGAATACTGAAAAATGATTCGATAAAGACATTTTTCAAGAGATTATTCGTGTTATCAGAGAAAAGATATATACCTTTGAAAGAGGTTATAATTGAGACACCCGACTACGGTAAATGTTACAATGACCTGTTGGATATTTACAAAACATCGCAACTTTACAGGAGAGAGAACAGGCTTGGATATATTCCGGGATTGAGATATGTTTTCTTTAATGAAAATGACGACACACTTGAGAAACTGAACGAAAAACTGGAAAACACTATAGAGGAGTTAAGCAACAGTAAATACAGAAGAATTATAATACAACTGAATGAGATTCCTGTATTATATACCACAGGTGTAAAATCGCCATTCAAAAAGAGATGGATGAATATTCTTTCGCTCATATTGTTACCGGTTGGTGTGATTATATACCTCAATTCTGTAAAAAACAGATTCAGACTATTGAAGGACCTTACAGGATTGGAGAATAGAATTAGAGATATAAATGATATTATCAATAAAGAAAAACTTATAAACTCAAATAAATGAACAACTTTAAATTAAATACCATTGAGGAGGCTCTGGAGGACTTTAAGGAGGGTAAATTCCTTATTGTGGTCGATGACGAGGATAGAGAGAATGAAGGTGACTTTATAATTGCTGCCGAAAAGATTACTCCCGAGGCTGTGAACTTTATGTTGAAGAACGGCCGTGGAGTATTGTGTGCACCAATTACAATGTCGCGTTGCAAGGAACTTGACCTTGCTCCACAGGTTAGTGCGAACACCAGCCTTTTGGGAACACCTTTCACTGTGACTATAGACAAGGTTGAGGGCTGTTCAACCGGAGTATCTACTGCCGACCGCGCTGCCACAATAAAGGCATTGGCATCACCCGACAGCAAACCAGAGACATTTGCACGTCCCGGACACATCAACCCGTTGTATGCACAGGACAATGGTGTATTGCGCCGTGCCGGACACACCGAGGCAAGCATTGACCTTGCCCGCCTCTCAGGGCTCTACCCCGCTGCTGCACTCATTGAGATTATGAACGAGGATGGCACAATGGCACGCATGCCACAGCTGGTGGAGATTGCAAAGGAGTATAACCTGAAGATTATATCAATAAAAGACCTTATAGAGTACAGACTCAAGAAGGAGTCTATTGTTGAGCAGGGCGAGGAGGTTGACATGCCTACAGAGTTCGGCCACTTCCGCCTGATACCTTTCCGCCAGAAATCGAACGGTCTGGAGCACGTTGCACTTATAAAGGGTGAGTGGAAGGAGGATGAGCCTATCCTTGTACGTGTACACTCATCGTGCATAACAGGTGATATCTTCGGTTCACAGCGTTGCGACTGCGGCTCACAGCTGCACGAGGCCATGAAGCTCATAAACGAAACAGGCAAGGGTGTAATTGTATACCTTAACCAGGAGGGTCGCGGCATTGGACTCATGAACAAGATGCGCGCATATAAACTGCAGGAGGAGGGAATGGACACCGTAGATGCAAACCTGTGTCTCGGATTCAAGGCCGATGAGAGAGATTACGGTGTGGGTGCCGAGATTCTGCGCAAGGTAGGCGTACACAACATGCGCCTTATCACAAACAACCCTGTAAAGAGAATTGGACTGGAGAGTTACGGACTTACAATAACAGAAATTGTTGGTATTGAGATTGAACCAAACAGCCACAATTCACGCTATCTGCACACAAAGGCCGAGCGCATGGGACACACACTGCATTTCAATAAAGAGAATAACTAACAAAAATAATAATATGAATAAACTATCAGACCGCGTAAACCGATTGGCTCCATCGGCTACATTGGCCATGTCACAGAAGAGCCAGGAGTTGAAAGCACAGGGAGTAGACGTTATTAACATGAGTGTGGGTGAGCCTGACTTCAACACCCCCGATGCCATAAAGGCTGCTGCAAAGCAGGCTATCGATGACAACTGGTCACGTTACTCACCGGTACCCGGTTATCCTTCATTGCGCAAGGCTATCGTTGAAAAACTGAAGAATGAGAACGGACTTGAGTTCAAGGAGACACAGATTTCTGTATCAAACGGTGCAAAGCAGGCTGTTTGCAACGCTATCATGGCGCTTGTAAACCCGGGTGATGAGGTTATTGTACCTGCCCCCTATTGGGTGAGCTACCCCGACATGGTTAAGCTTGCCGACGGTACACCTGTCATTGTGAGCGCAGGCATTGAGCAGAACTTCAAGATTACCGGTGCACAGCTTGAAGCTGCCATCACTCCAAAGACAAAGATGCTTATCCTTTGTTCACCATCGAACCCTACAGGCTCAGTATATACAAAGGAGGAGTTGAAGGAACTTGCCGATGTACTTGCAAAATATCCACAGGTATTTGTTGTTGCCGATGAGATTTATGAGCACATAAGCTATGTTGGCAAGCATGAGAGTATTGCACAGTTCGAGGAGATTAGAGAGCGTGTAATCATTATCAACGGTGTGTCAAAGGCATATGCCATGACCGGTTGGAGAATTGGTTACCTTGCGGCTGCCGAGTGGATTGTAAAGGGTTGTAACAAACTGCAGGGACAGTACACCAGCGGACCTTGCTCTGTTTCACAGATGGCATCTCTGGAGGCTTACACAGGCTCACAGGAGCCGGTTGAGGAGATGCGCAAGGCATTCCAGCGTCGCCGCGACCTCATCGTCAAGCTTGCAAAGGAGATTCCCGGTCTTGAGGTGAATGTTCCCGAGGGTGCTTTCTATCTGTTCCCGAAATGCAGCTCATTCTATGGCAAGAGCTACAACGGAACAGTTATCAACAACAGTGACGACCTTGCAATGTACCTGTTGACAGAGGCTCACGTGGCTGCTGTGGGCGGTACATCATTCGGTGCACCTGAATGCTTCAGAATGAGCTACGCTACAAGCGACGAGAATATCATTGAAGCTATACGCCGCATTAAGGAGGCACTTGCTAAGCTGAAGTAAGAGATTATCAACTCAAGTAACATAATAAGAATATAGCCGGTGTTTACAACATTGGCTATATTCTTTTATTATATAAGAGTGTAATGTAGTACATTTGTACAGGAAATTTAAAATTACAATGTTAAAAACATTGTTAATATATTGTTGAAAACAACTTGATAAATTGATTGAAAAAAATGTCATTTCAATTTTGTTTTTTTAAACAATTGGATAAGCCGGCAACGTTATCATAACACCAAATTATTTTACCATTTTTTCACGACTATTTTTCAAGTGCGATATCAACAGTTTTCAACATGTCAACAAACAGATTTTATCAATAGAAAACGGTTTTTCAATATTGTTGATAACATAAAACAATTGATTATATATTAATATTTTAACCTGTTAAGAAAATGTGGATATCCGAATGCTTTAAACTAATAACTTAAAAAGCAAGTTTAATTGACATTTTTTCTCCTCACAATCAACAGGAGTTATTGTTCTTTTTAATCTTTTTAATTTTTTAAAAAGGATATATATAATATAAAACCGGTTAAAAGGGTGGATAATGGGGTATATGGATATTAGTTCACATTAAAAGTATATATAAAATAAAACTATGATAATAAAAACTGCCATACTGATTGCTTTACTTGGATTCTTTCTCGATTTCAAGGCCTATGGCCGAATATCAAAGTGTTGTACAACTAAACTGAGTAAATTGGCTTACATTGCCGTGGCAGTGCTCTCGTACCTGCTTGTAATGTTGGTACCTGTTGTTATGTATTTTTGCATAAGTGAAGAAAACAGTGCCTTCATGATGAAGTTCTCTATGGGAATGTTGACTGCATTTGTTACATTGTTTATTCCACGACAGCTGTTTAATATTCTGGTATTACTTTCGAAAAAGAGAGCTTGGATGTGGACAAGTGTTGCTGTATCGTCTTTGGTGTCTATTCTTTTCTTATATTCGATATTCGTGACACGTACCGATTATAATATAAAAGAGGTGAAATTACATTACGATAACTTGCCAGCAGGGTTCGATGGTTACCGTGTAGCCTTTATATCGGATATACATATCGGTACCATGCTTGATGCAGAGAATGAACTCGAAGATATATTCCGTATGGTAAATGAAGCCCGTGTTGATGCTGTGCTTTTTGGTGGTGATATGGTAAATGTGCACCATTCCGAGGTTGATGGTAATATTATGAACAGGTTTTCTTCTTTAAAGCCTCGTGACGGGGTTTTTATGGTTTTGGGTAACCATGATACCGGTGCTTATATGAAAAACTCCACAGAGGCTAAAAGAGACTCCAATATGGATTCTTTGAAACATAAGATGCAAAGGGCAGGATGGGTTGTTTTAAGGGATTCTACGGCTTACATCAATAGAGGAGTATATTCAATAGTAATTACCGGAATTGATTTTAATGAGCAGCTCTTGAAATATAAACATTCGTTGGATGCTGTGAATGGTGTGGATTTATCTCATATATATAATAATGTAGACGATTCTGTATTCAATATAACAATTTCACATTTGCCACAGCTATGGCGCTCGCTTTGTGATAACGGTTACAGTGACCTCACACTATCGGGTCATATACATGCTATGCAGATGAAAATCTTTTCCTTCTCTCCTGCAAGGTTAATGTACAAAGAGTGGAGCGGGCTTTATGAGAATGAAAACGGGAAACTGTATATAAACGACGGTATAGGTTGTGTAGGCTATTTGGCACGCTTTGGTGCTCGCCCCGAAATTACTGTAATTGAGTTGCACAAGGAGGAGTAATTCAATTAACTTAACGTTTAAATTTTGAGAATGTGACAAGTTGTATTATTTTTGTTCTCCGTTAATTTATAATATTTGATAAGGTGACATTTGAGTATGATATTTTGGTTATAGGTGCGGGTCACGCTGGATGCGAGGCTGCGGCAGCTGCGGCAAATCTTGGAAAAAAGACTTGCCTGATGACTATTGACATGAACAAGATTGCTCAAATGAGCTGTAACCCTGCAATTGGCGGTATTGCAAAAGGCCAGATTGTAAGGGAAATTGATGCCATAGGTGGCTACACCGGTATCGTTGCCGACAAGGCTTCAATTCAGTTCCGCATGCTCAACCGCTCAAAAGGTCCGGCAATGTGGAGTCCACGCGCGCAATGCGATAGAATGAAATTTAGCCAATATTGGCGAGAAATTCTTGAGAATATTCCAAACCTTGAGATGTGGCAGGATATAGCTGTTGAATTGCTTATTGAGGATGGGAAGGTTACCGGTGTAAAGACACAGATGGATGCTGAGTTCAGAGCCAAGGCTGTTATCATTACAGCCGGCACATTCCTCAACGGACTTATGCATATTGGCAAGGTGCAGATAGAGGGAGGTCGTGTTGCCGAGCCTGCAGCAAAAGGTTTGACAGAGAGTATAACCAAACATGGTATAACTGCCGGGAGAATGAAGACCGGAACACCGGTGCGTCTTGACAGGCGTTCGATTGATTTGCAGCTTACCGAGGTACAGGAGGGTGACAATGATTTTCACCGTTTTTCATACAGCAATACAACGCGTGAACTTAAACAGCTGCCTTGTTGGGGGTGTTATACGAACCCCGATGTGCATCAGATACTGCGCGACAGTCTGGACGAGTCGCCGCTTTACAATGGACAGATACAGAGTATAGGTCCGCGTTATTGTCCAAGTATAGAGACAAAGATTGTTACTTTTGCCGAGCGTGACCGACATCTTCTTTTCCTTGAGCCTGAGGGTGAGACTACACAAGAGATTTATGTCAACGGTTTCTCTTCGTCGCTGCCAATGGAAGCCCAGCTTACAGCTCTGCGTAAAATACCGGCTCTTGCAAATGCTGTAGCATACCGTCCGGGTTATGCAATAGAGTATGACTATTTCGACCCAACACAGCTGAAGCATACGCTTGAGTCGAAGATAATAGAAGGATTGTATTTTGCCGGACAGGTGAATGGTACTACAGGTTATGAGGAGGCTGCCGGCCAAGGATTGGTTGCAGGTATAAATGCAGCTCTTAAAATAGACGCAAAGGATGAGTTTGTGTTGCGTCGCGACGAGGCTTATATTGGTGTGCTTATAGATGACCTTGTTACCAAAGGTGTAGATGAGCCATACCGTATGTTTACATCAAGGGCGGAGTATAGAATTCTTTTGCGCTCCGACAATGCAGATATGCGACTGACAGGGAAATCGCATGCCATAGGTTTGACAAGTGATGAGAGATATAAGCTGTTGTGTGAGAAAAAAGAGAAGATTGCACAGCTTACAGATTTTATATCAAAATTCTCTATTAAGGCCGATTTGATAAATAAGGGACTTGAAGAACTTGGCACTACCCCACTCGTCCGCGGGTGCAAACTGGTATCTTTGATTGAACGTCCTCAAATATCAATTGAGTCAATTATGGCTTATATTCTCCCTTTGAAGAGAGAGATTGATAAACTTGGTGATATGCGTGACGAGGTTGTTGAGTCAACAGAGATAGAGATAAAATATAAAGGATATATAGAACGTGAGCGTGAACTTGCCGAGAAGATGATACGTTTGGAGAATATCCGCATAAAGGGTAAATTCGATTACAGTTCTATTGAATCACTCTCTACCGAGGCACGTCAAAAACTTACAGCTATAGAACCTGAAACGCTTGCACAGGCGAGCCGTATACCAGGAGTGTCACCAAGTGATATAAACGTGCTCCTTGTTCTGGTGCGGAAATAAACAAATGTTCCACGTGGAACAATTATTTAAAATAACAGCTTGAATACTAAATTTTAATTATATGAATAAAGAATTGTTGCTTGAGAATTTGAGGAATATCCCCGATTTTCCTATACCGGGAATACAGTTCAAGGATGTTACATCACTCTTTAAGAATCCGGTTTGTTTGCGCGAAATGGATAATGCTTTGTACGATATGTACAAGGATAAAGGCATTACTAAAATTGTTGGTATTGAATCGAGAGGTTTTGTAATGGCCTCTTCTCTTGCCGTAAAAATGAATGCCGGTTTTGTGCCCATACGTAAGCCTGGCAAGTTGCCAGCAGAGACTATAAGCGAGACTTACGGAAAGGAGTATGGTCGCGATACTATCGAGATTCACAAGGATGCCATTTGTGAAGATGATGTTGTACTTATCCATGATGACCTTCTTGCTACCGGTGGTACAATGCTTGCTGCATATCATCTTGTACAGAAGTTGAACCCAAAAAAGATTTATATAAACTTTATTATTGAGCTTGAGGGTTTGAAGGGAAGAGAGATTTTCCCTGCTGATGCAGAGATTGATTGCCTGCTGACCTTGGAGGGTAAATGATGAAAAAAGAGGATAAGGATAAAAGAGAAGAGTATCTGAAAGGTATTGTACTGAACCTTCCCGATTCTCCCGGATGTTATCAATATCTTGATGACAATGGAGTGATTATTTATGTAGGTAAGGCAAAGAATCTCAAACGTCGTGTATCCTCATATTTCAATAAAGAGCAACAGAGTCTCAAGACTAAGCTGCTTGTTGCAAAAATAGCCGATATAAGATATATCGTTGTCAATAGCGAGGCCGATGCATTGCTTCTTGAGAATAGTCTCATCAAGCAGCATAAGCCTCGTTATAATGTTTTGTTGAAGGATGACAAGACTTATCCATCCATTTGTGTAACGCGGGAGTATTTTCCAAAGATATTCAAGACAAGAAAAATCAATAAGGAGTATGGCCGCTATTTTGGCCCATATACCAATGCCGGTGCATTGAATGCATTGCTTCAGTTGATAAAGGAACTTTTTCCGCTGCGTACATGTAATCTTAATATAACCCCTGAGGGTGTGAGGAACGGCAAGTATAATTGCTGTCTTGAATACCAGATAAAGAATTGCTGTGCTCCCTGTATAGCAAAAATATCAAAGGATGAATACAGTAAATATATCGATGAAGTAATATCCATATTGAAAGGTGATATAAAGATATTACAGGATAAAATGGTTTCTGAAATGAAAGAAAAAGCTTCGAAACTGGATTTTGAAGCTGCTGCCGAAATAAAGAAACGGTATGATTTAATCGAAAATTTCAGAACACGTAGCGAAGTTGTAAGTTCAACATTGAATAATATCGATGTCTTCAATATCGAAAGTGATGAGAAGAGTGCATTCATTAATTTCCTTCATATAAAAAACGGTTGCATTACCCAGGCTTTTACCATAGAGTATGCCAAAAAACTCGATGAAAGCGATGAGGATTTGATTTCAATGGGTATTGTTGAATTGAGGGAACGTTTTAATAGTAACGCAAAGGATATTATAGTTCCATTTCATGTAGAGTTGCCTGTTGATGGAGTTACTGTTACTGTGCCGCAAAAGGGTGAGAAAGCAAGGTTGCTTGCCCTGTCAAAGTTGAATGTAAAACAGTACAGGGCCGACCGTATGAAACATGACGATAAACTCAATCCAGAACAGAAAAGTGTACGCTTGATGAAGGAGGTACAGGAACTGTTGCATCTTGAAAAATTACCTGTCATAATCGAAACTTTTGATAATTCCAATACCCAGGGAACAGATGCTGTTTCGGCCTGTGTGGTGTTCCGTAAACTTAAGCCAAGCAAAAAGGATTACAAGAAATATATTATAAAGACTGTTGTCGGCTCCGATGATTATGCCTCTATGCGTGAGGTTGCAGGCCGTCGTTACCGTCGTATCGTTGAAGAGGGCGGTGAGCTGCCTAACGTAATATTTGCCGATGGTGGAAAGGGGCAGATGGATGCAATTCGCAGTGTTGTGAATGTCGAGCTCGGGTTGGATATTCCGGTGCTCGGTCTTGTAAAGAACAGCAAGCACAAAACATCGGAGGTTATAACAGAAAATGGCGATATCATCGGACTAAAACAGGGTACTACCCTATTCCGTCTCCTTTCACAACTGCAGGACGAAGTACACCGTTTTGCAATAACATTCCACCGCGAGAGGAGAAGCAAGCGCCAGATAGCATCAGAACTTGACAATATTAAGGGAATAGGAGAGAAGACAAAGCAGTTGCTCCTGACCCATTTTAAAAGCGTCAGCGGAATAAAGAAAGCATCCATGGATGAGTTGATTGCTGTGGTTGGTAAGTCAAAGGCTGAAATTGTGGCTGCAGCCTTTAATAAATAGACTATTTTTGCGTATATTCGCAAAGTGAAAGCTTGAAAAACGTACAAATATAATGAGAGTACTTATACAAAGGGTAAAAGAGGCATCGGTAACCGTTGATAATGAGATTATATCTTTGATACACAATGGTTTATTGGTTTTTGTGGGTATAACGGACGATGATAATCGCGAAGATATACTATGGCTTACAAAAAAAATTGCAAATATACGCCTTTTTGACGATGAAAACGGGGTAATGAATCTTTCTGTCATCGATGCCGGCGGTGATATATTGGCGGTGAGCCAGTTTACTCTTATGGCATCCACTAAAAAGGGAAACCGCCCGTCATATATAAAGGCTGCAAAGCCTGAAATATCCATACCGCTCTACGAGGAGTTCTGTAGTGAGATGGAACTTGCCGTAAACAAACCCATCGGGCGCGGTGTTTTTGGAGCAGACATGAAGGTGAGGCTGTTGAATGATGGCCCTGTGACAATATTCATTGATTCAAAGAACAGAGAGTGACAATGACAATAAAAGATGCGCAGCAACGGGTGGATGCCTGGATAAAGGAGTATGGTGTACGTTACTTCAACGAGCTTACCAATATGGCTATACTGACCGAGGAGGTTGGCGAAGTAGCGCGTATAATGGCACGCAAGTATGGCGAGCAATCTTTCAAGGAGGGTGATAAGAGCGACCTTGGCGATGAACTGGCCGATGTGCTTTGGGTTCTGATATGTATAGCCAACCAGACAGGTATTGACCTCTCCGAGGCACTTGAAAAAAACTTCGATAAAAAGACTAAAAGAGATAATAAGAGACATATAAATAATTCAAAATTGAATGGAGATGAGTGAACATGTTAATTGTGGTTGCGGTGAGCATCATCACCACGCCGACGAGGAGAGCAAGTATGACTTTGTAATAAGTGAATACTGTCAGGCAATGAGCGACGATGAGGTTGCTTCCTGTGTCAGAAAACTTATTGAGGAGAAGGTTGAGCAGAATAATACTACCGAGGTGAAGAAGTTGCTTTTCAACTGTATCGACCTCACTACCCTCAAGTGTACCGACAGCGAGGAGAGTGTTATGGCTTTCACTGAAAAGGTTAATGAATTCGATGACAAATATCCCTATTTGAAGAATGTTGCAGCTATTTGCGTGTACCCAAATTTTGCAAAGATTGTAAGCGATACATTGCAGGTTGAGAATGTTGGCATTGCTTGTGTATCGGGTGGTTTTCCATCATCGCAGACATTTCAGGAAATTAAGGTTGCCGAGACTGCCATGGCTGTACATGATGGTGCTACAGAGATTGATATTGTGCTCAGCGTAGGTAAGTTCCTGAGTGGCGATTATGAGAGTGTATGCGACGAGATACAGGAACTTAAGAGTGTTTGTGGTGAAAGACATCTGAAGGTTATTCTTGAAACAGGTGCACTTGCAACAGCCGATAATATTAAAAAAGCATCGATTCTATCGATTTATTCGGGTGCCGATTTTATAAAGACATCTACCGGCAAGGAGTCTCCTGCCGCTACTCCCGAAGCTGCATATGTAATGTGCCAGACAATTAAGGAGTATTACCAGAAGACCGGTCGCAAGATTGGTTTCAAGCCGGCCGGTGGTATCAACACTGTGCACGATGCTCTTGTGTACTATACAATAGTAAAGGAAATTCTTGGTGAGGAGTGGCTGAACAATGAGTTGTTCCGTTTGGGAACAAGCCGTCTGGCTAACCTCTGCTTGAGCGAAATAGTTGGTGAAGAGGTAAAATTCTTCTGATTAAATGGGGTAAATTTGTTTCTACCTTATTGGGGAAGCTGTTTATATTATATCCAATTGTGTGTTATTTTACATGCATTTGTAAATAATTTAAACAGCTTCTGAATTTAAATTGATTTTATTATGAAAGCACTCATTAAAAAAAGTTTATTGACATTTTTTCTTCTTTTAGTATCAGCTGCCACGTTTGCGCAAACAACGGTTTTTGGTCATTGGGCATCGGAAACCGGGCATGAAATTTATATACACTCAACTAGTAATTTGAATAATTTTCCATATAGTCAGGACACCGACTGTTATGGAGGTATTGCTGTTGTAAATGAAATGAATGAATACAGCGAGTATTATATATTCAATAAAATAGCCGGTGAAAACGGGAAACTTTCAATCAAGTATACAAAAGTAAATGCCTTGGATGGTGAAAAAATAGAGAAAGGCAAACTATGGGCGGTTCTTGATAATGGAAATGTCATTATAAACGGTAATGATGAATTAAGCAATATTGTATTTGTGAATAGTGAAGTTTATAACGAGGATATTAATGATGGAGCTTTTACCGCCGAAGAGTTTTTCGCCATCTTGATTCCTTTGTTGATTGTTATTGCGCTCTTTGGTTCATTGATTCACATGATATATATCCTTACTCGCCGCAAACACTTCCCACACGCTTATTCTGTAGTGGATATTAAAAAAATGCGTGTTGCTGCCGGTAAACCGGCAGAGGCAAGCTATGCTGAAAATAGAGAAGTCTATAATATACTTGGAATGTGTTTTGATACTTGGAAACCATATATCGATGATAATGGAAAAGAGCAGAAGGTTGCTGTAAACAGGAAGATGGTTGATGCTACAGAGGCATGTATTAACCGGTGTCTGGAAATTATGCCTACGGACAGGGATTTGGTTGATTCTTTGAACGAGGTCTGTGAATTGGTAAATGCTAATTGGGCACGTTCCTTTTCGGGAAACAAGATGCTCATTGGAATAACTGTGGTGTTGGCTGTCATCATGGCAATTATCGGCGGCTTACAAGCTGTTCCATTCTTTGTATTAAGCCTTGCCATATATATATTGTCTTGCTATAAGCCTATCTTTATGCATAATAAAGATGCTTTCAAGACACGTGGAACATTATCTGCCGGATGTTTGGCTGCTGTCTTCGGATTCATAGCAAGTGCGCAGACTGTGAGAACTGTTACAAAGTGGTCCGATGGTACCAGGACTGTTGAAGATGACCACAGTCAGCATTGGATATTTTTGATTATAGGTCTTGCAATTCTTGCTATGATAGCATTCTTTTTGGCACTTTGGGGATTCTTTAATTATATACGTAATTACGTTCTGTACATGTAAAATTTACAAACAAAAAATGTCCCGGTTAAACGGGACATTTTTTGTTTGTAATCATCATTTTATTTTTCTCTTGAAATAACGTAGTCAATGTAAGCGACAAGTGCATTGCGGTATTCATCTCCTATCTCGGCCGGGATTGATTCGATAGCCTTTTCTCTATATCTGTCTATCATTTTGTTGGTGTACTCTACTCCACCCTCATTTTTTGATATCTCTATCAATGTTTCTATCTCCTTTTCATCGAGATAAATTCCTTTTGATAGTTTCTCGCGAATGGGTTCCAAATCGGGGTTTGAGCTTGTGCGTAGAACATACAGAGCCGGCAATGTTATTTTTCCTTCGCGCATGTCGCTGCCAGTGGGTTTTCCGATGTCATTGCTGTAGTAATCGAAAATATCATCTTTCATCTGGAAACAGAGTCCTGCGTATTTTCCGTAATTACTGAATTTTTCCACCATTTCATCGCAGCCTCCGGCTGTGTATACCGCACAAACAGCACAGCATACAAAAAGCGAAGCGGTCTTGTTGTATATTACTTTCAAATAATTCTCCTCGCTGTATGTGCCGTTCTGCTGTAGTTCAACCTGTAATACTTCGCCGTTAGGCAGGTCGCGTCCCATGACCGATATGGCATCTACAACACGTATGTCACCTGTCTTTGCAGTGTTGTTTAGTGCCATTGAGAACAGATAGTCACCGGCAAGCACTGCAACGTTGTTGTTGAAGCGTGTGTTCAGTGAAGGACGGCCACGTCGTTTGTCGCTCTCGTCTATTACATCATCATGCAATAGACTGGCTGTATGCAGCATCTCTACTGCTGTTGCTGCCGAGAAAGTTTTCTCATTAAGGTTACCTATACTTTTTGCCACCAATAAAACCAGTGTAGGACGCATCATCTTTCCAATAGATTCGCTTAGGAAGAACAATGCATCGTTCATGAGCATGACATCGCTTTTCAACTGTGACTTGAAAAAATCGTTGAAATCGGCGATTTCCTGTTCAATAGGTTTGTTTATCAATGACAAAAAATCCATAATGGATGTACGTATGGTTTGTTAATTTAAAACTTACAACTCTGTTTGTGTGCAAAAGTAATAAAAAAGCAAACCAAAGTGGCAAAAATTATGTATTTTTACAAGCGGTTAATTTTATTTCAAGATGGAAAAACTATTTCTTCTCGATGCATATGCGCTCATATATCGTGCATACTATGCATTTATAAAGAATCCGAGAATAAACTCCAAAGGTTTCAATACATCTGCCATCATGGGTTTTATAAACACCCTTGAGGATGTGTTGAAAAAGGAGAGCCCAACCCACATTGGTATTGCCTTTGACCCCAAAGGTCCTACATTCCGTCACGAAGCCTATGAGCAGTATAAGGCGCAGCGTGAAGAGACACCGGAAGTAATAAAGGAGTCGGTACCTGTAATCAAGGAGTTTATCAGAGCTTATAATATTCCTATTTTCGAGGTTCCGGGCTTTGAGGCAGATGATGTAATAGGCACACTTGCAAAACAGGCGGAGAAAAGAGGGATAATTACATATATGATGACCCCCGACAAAGACTACGGGCAGCTTGTCTCGGAGACCACTTTTATATATCGTCCCAAATATGGTGACAAGGAGTTCGAGGTGATGGGTGTCGAGAGGGTTAAGGAGAAGTTCGGCATCGAAACCACGGAACAGGTGATAGACCTTCTTGGTCTTATGGGTGACTCAAGCGATAACATTCCGGGTTGTCCGGGTGTTGGTGAAAAGACAGCGCAGAAATTGATAGCCCAGTTCGGAAGCATTGAAAATATGCTTGCCAACACCGGTGAACTTAAAGGAGCACTAAAAACAAAAGTCGAGGAAAACAGGGAGCAGATTCTCTTCAGTAAATTCCTTGCAACAATAAAGACCGATGTGCCCATTGAACTTGACATGTCTGAATTGAAACGCGTGCAACCAAACGAAGAGGAGTTGTCCCGTCTTTTCAGTTTTTACGAATTGCGCGCCTTAAAGGAGCGTGTTATTAAAAATCAACAGGCACCTTCACTTTTTGACGAAGCACCTGCTGTTGCTCCGGCTGTTTCAGCATCGGGCAAAAAGAGTGCAAAATTAGACCCGCTCCAAGGCTCTCTCTTTGATTTTTTTGCGGCCGAAGATACGGGCGGTGAAAAAAAATCGAGCCATTTCGCGTTAAAAGATATGCAAAATGTGTATAAACTCGTTGAAACAGAGGAAGATATATCCTCTTTGGCTGATGTACTGAAAAATCACAAAACTGTGTGTTTTGACACCGAGACAACAAGTACTGTTGCTCTTGATGCCGAATTGGTGGGTGTGAGCTTCTCTGTGAAGGAGAATGAGGCTTTTTATGTGACAATGCCGGCCGAGCGTGAAAAAGTTGTCGCTCGTCTTGAACTGTTAAGGGAAATTTTCGAAGACGAGGAGATTGAGAAAGTTGGACAGAATATAAAATATGATATCACAGTGTTAGCCAACTATGGCATTGAAGTGCGCGGAAAACTTTTTGACACCATGATAGCCCACTATGTCCTGCAACCCGAGCTGTTTCACGGAATGGACTACCTTGCCGAAATTTATCTTGATTACGAAACTATAAAGATTGAGTCACTCATTGGCGAAAAGGGACGCGGCCAAAAAAACATGCGCGACATCTCCCCTACCCTTGTTTGTGATTATGCCTGCGAGGATGCCGATGTAACCCTCAAGCTGAAGAATATTTTGCAGCAGGAGCTGAAGAAAGAGGGAGTGGAGAATCTTTTCTATAATATTGAAATGCCTCTTGTTCCTGTGCTTGCATATATGGAACGCAATGGTGCAAGGATTGACACTGCTGCATTAAAGGAGACATCGCTTCTGTTCAGCAAGCGACTTGCTGAAATTGAAGAGCATATATATTCGCTTGCCGGTGAGCCATTCAATATTGCATCGCCCAAACAGGTTGGTGATATCCTGTTCGGTAAACTAAAGATTGTAGACAAGCCAAAAAAGACAAAGACCGGACAGTATGTAACATCTGAGGATGTTCTTGCGCAGCTGCAGAACCGCCACCCTATTGTAAAGGAGATTCTGCAGTATCGAGGTCTGAAGAAACTTTTGAGCACATATATCGATGCTCTGCCCGAGCTTGTCAATCCCCGAACTGGAAAAATACACACCTCATATAACCAGACTGTAACGGCAACAGGGCGCTTGAGTTCAAGCAATCCCAACCTGCAGAACATACCTATCCGTGACGAGGATGGCAAGGAGGTGCGTAAAGCCTTTGTTCCCGATGACGGTTGCCTGTTCCTGTCGGTCGACTATTCACAGATTGAGCTGCGTATAATGGCGCATCTCAGCGGTGACAGCAATATGATTGAGGATTTCCGCAGCGGATATGATATCCATGCGGCAACAGCTTCAAAGGTTTATAAAAAGCCTATCAGTGATGTTACCAAGGATGAACGACGTAAGGCAAAAGTGGCTAACTTTGGTATAATATATGGTATTTCTGTGTTTGGTCTTGCCGAGCGTATGAACGTCGACCGTCGCGAGGCAAAGGAGCTCATCGAGAACTATTTTGCAACATACAGCGGAGTGCAGCAATACATTGAAAAATGCAAACAAGACGCCAAAGCAAACGGATACGTTGAAACCATTTTCCACCGCAAGCGCTACCTGCCCGACATCAACTCACACAACGCCGTTGTGCGTGGATATGCCGAGCGCAATGCCGTGAATGCCCCAATACAGGGAAGTGCTGCCGATATCATAAAGGTTGCAATGATAAACATATACAAGCGCTTCAGGGCTGATGGTTTGAAATCGACAATGATTCTGCAGGTCCACGATGAACTTAACTTCAATGTGCATCCTGCCGAGAAGGATATTGTGCTTGTCATAGTTGAGGAGGAAATGCAGAATGCAATATCACTCAGCGTACCTTTGATAGCCGATTATGGTTGGGGTGTCAATTGGTTGGAGGCGCACTAACTACAGCATATTATAGATGAGAGAACCTTACGATATAGGGCAGATAAATGTAATGACATGGCTACGGTTTCCGTTGATTATGGGAGTCGTCCTGGCTCATTGTAATCTGTATGCCATTATTGGAAGTTGGGAAGGTTGTAATCCCGACTGGCCTGCTTGGCTTGTATATATATTCAAATATTTATACTGGTTGCTGTTGCCTCCCCGTGTGCCAACTCTTTTCATAATCTCCGGGTATTTCTTTTTCAGGTCACAAAAAGATAGGGATATCAACTTTTTTGTAGATAAGTACAAGCGCAGGGTACACTCATTACTAATTCCATACCTCGTATGGAATGCTGTTGCTATCATGCTTATGTATTTCAGATACGATATTATAGCTGACAATGGTTATTCATTTACTGATTATCTGAGCGGTTTCTGGAGTTCTACCATCAACGATAATGGGATGCCAGCAAACAATCCATTGTGGTTCATGCGTAACCTTATGGTTGTGACATTGATAGCTCCTCTTATTTATTATCTTGTGAAAGTTAAATATGGATTTTGGGCAATAATATTAATTGCAGCCTGTTATGTCACAAATATAAACATACCGGTTTGTGGAATAAGCTTTGAAAGCATACTGTTTTTCTCTATTGGCGCATACCTGGCAATACACAGAGTGGATATCACAACCATTCCAATGGTTTTGGGTATGATTATGCTGTTGCTGTATATTCCGGTACAACTGTTTATGAATGCTCTTTCTGCTGATTCTGGTTATTTGTACTGTTTTGATTTGATTACAAGTTTCGTAAAAATAACAGCTGTTTTCTATCTGGTTTCGTTGTTGTTCAAGAAGAAAATCCTTAAACCTACTCCCGGATTGAGCAAGATTTCCTTTCTTCTATATTCGCTGCACGGTATTATAATCAATCCTGTAATCATGCTGCTCTATAATTTATCCGGCTGCACAGACAATCCTTTAATACTCCTTGGAATATATGTGGCTACTCCGATAATAATGGTTGCTGTGACTCAATTTTTATATACAATAATGACAAAATTCACCCCAGGGATAGCTAAAGCAGTTACCGGCAACAGAGGGTAATTTGATAGTACCGGAAAAATTCACTACCTTTGCACAACTTTTTTTGAAAAAAACAGATAACGAATAAAAAATTGATATTCACATGGCTTTAAAAGCAGGCATTGTAGGTTTGCCCAACGTCGGTAAATCCACACTTTTCAACTGTCTTTCAAGTGCTAAGGCACAGGCAGCAAACTTCCCGTTCTGTACTATCGATGCGCAGTTGGGACAGATTACCGTTCCCGATGAACGATTGAATAAATTGGCAGAACTTGTACACCCCGACCGTATTGTACCGGCAACTTGTGATATCGTTGATATCGCAGGTCTTGTAAAGGGTGCAAGCAAGGGCGAGGGATTGGGTAACCAGTTCCTTGGCAACATACGTGAGACCGATGCCATCATACACGTTCTCCGTTGCTTCGACAACGAGAATATCGTGCATGTCGACGGCTCTGTAAACCCTGTGCGCGACAAGGAAATTATTGACCTTGAGCTCCAGTTCAAGGACCTTGATACGGTTGAGAACAAAATCAAACGTGTGGAGAAACAGGCGCGTGTGGGCGGTGACAAGCAGGCAAAGCTTGAGTATGACGTGCTCATGAGGTTCAAGGAGGCTCTTGAAGCCGGAAAATCGGCCCGTACAGTGGTTTTTGATACCGAGGATGAGCAACTTATTGCAAAGAACCTTTTCCTGCTTACCTCGAAGCCTGTGCTCTATGTGTGCAATGTCGATGATACATCGGCTGCAAACGGTAACAAGTATGTAGATGCAGTGCGCGAGGCTATCAAGGACGAGCATGCCGAGCTGCTTATCATTTCGGCACAGACTGAGGCTGATATTGCCGAGCTCGAGAGCTATGAGGAGAAGCAGATGTTTCTTGAGGATATGGGCCTGAAGGAGTCCGGTTGCGACCGTCTAATCAAGGCTATCTACCAACTTCTGAATCTACAGACATATATTACAGCAGGTCCTATGGAGGTAAAAGCATGGACATTCCGCAAGGGATGGAAGGCTCCACAGTGTGCCGGTGTAATCCACACCGATTTTGAGAAGGGCTTCATCCGTGCCGAGGTAATTAAGTACGATGATTATGTGAACTATGGTTCCGAGGCTGCCGTTAAGGAGGCCGGCAAGATGAGTGTCGAGGGTAAGGAGTATGTTGTGCAGGACGGTGATATAATGCACTTCCGTTTTAATGTATAACAGCTATGAGCCTTATAGACTGCGCAATTGTCTGGGATCCATCGGTAACCCTGTTCTCTATCTTTGGATTCGGAATAAGGTATTACTCCCTGTGCTGGGTAATAGGTCTGCTTGGTGCATATCTTATAGTCCAGAAACTCTACAAGAAAGGTGGTGTCAGTGAAGAACTCTTTGACCCTCTTTTCATGTATTGTTTCGTTGGTATACTGGTTGGTGCACGTTTGGGACACTGTCTCTTCTATCAGCCCGATTACTATCTTGCACATCCCGTTGAGATGCTGCTGCCGATAAGGAACACTGCCAATGGCTGGGTGTTCAGCGGTTACGAGGGATTGGCAAGCCATGGTGGAGTAATTGGTGTAATTACGGCATTGATTCTTTATACAAGGAAGACAAAGCTCACTATGGTGTGGACGCTCGACAATATAGCCATAGCAGCACCGTTCTTTTCGGCCATGGTGCGCATTGGCAACTTCATGAACAGTGAAATAATAGGTACCGAGACCGACCTCCCATGGGGAGTTATCTTTGTGCAGGCCGGTGAGACCGTTCCCCACCACCCTGCCCAGCTCTACGAGGCTATTGCCTATGCCATAATATTCCTCTTCGGGCTGCTGTTATATAAAAAATATAAAGCAAAAATAGGTACCGGACTGTTTATGGGTTATTGCCTCTTTACCATCTTTACCTTCCGTTTCTTTGTTGAGTTCATCAAAGAGAACCAGGTGGCCTTTGAGGATGGAATGACCTTGATAATGGGACAGTGGTTGAGTATTCCTCTCATAATAACAGGAGCTTATTTCATGATAAAAGGTATAAAAAAATCGGCATAAGCCGATTTTTTTATTGTGTTACTGTTGCGGCCAGTCTTTCCGTTTCACTCATTGCAGCCAATTTTTCTACCTCTGTAATATCTATTCCCATGGCCTTTGCGAGTCGGGTGCCATACTCCCTGTCGGCAAGGTAACAATGTGCAGTATGGCGGTATTTTATATTCTCAGTAACAGACATCATATCCTCGGCGGTGTTTCCGATAAGAGTATTCTTTTGCTTTTCGTTCATGAGCCTGTACAGGTTACCGGGCTGGTAGAAACAGTCGTCAGTGCGGTCTTCGTATGGATTATAACGCATGGACTCACCTGTAACAGCCGAGTGTGCATACATTGCCGGTGCTGTTTTCCATTCACCGATGCTGTTTGGTGAATAACCTTTTGTAGCACCATTGTTGCCATCTATGCGCATCATTCCGTCGCGGTGAAAACTATGTACCGGACATTTGGCTCTGTTTACGGGTATCTGGTCGTGGTTTACACCAAGACGGTATCGCTGTGCATCGCCGTATGAGAAAAGCCTACCCTGGAGCAATTTGTCGGGTGAAAGACCTATGCCCGGTACTATGTGAGCCGGGTTAAAAGCCGCCTGTTCAACTTCGGCAAAGTAGTTTGTGGGGTTACGGTTCAGTTCCAAAATACCTACTTCAATCAGCGGAAAATCCTTGTGGCTCCACACCTTTGTAATGTCAAAAGGGTTCTCTTTGTAGGTGGCTGCCTGCTCTTCGGTCATAACCTGTATGTATAGTTTCCAGCGTGGAAAATCGCCCTTTGCTATTGCATTGAAAAGGTCTCGTCCGTGGCTTTCGCGGTCGTGTGCGATGATGGCTGCAGCCTCGCTGTTGCTCAAATTCTTTATGCCTTGCTGTGTGCGGAAGTGGAATTTTACCCACACACGTTCACCTTTTGCGTTTATAAGGCTGTAAGTATGTGACCCGAACCCGTGCATGTGACGATACGATGCCGGTATGCCTCGGTCGGACATAACAATTGTCACCTGATGCAAAGCTTCGGGTAACATTGTCCAAAAATCCCAGTTGCTTTGTGGTGAGCGCAGATTTGTCTGCGGGTCGCGTTTTATTGCGTGGTTGAGGTCGGGGAACTGCAACGGGTCGCGCAGAAAGAATACCGGCGTGTTGTTGCCAACCAAATCCCAGTTTCCCTCATCGGTGTAGAACTTGACGGCGAAACCACGTATATCACGTTCGGCATCGGCTGCTCCACGTTCACCGGCAACAGTTGAAAAACGTACAAAAACATCGGTTTTTTTACCTACTTTTGAAAAGACAGATGCACTGCTATAGCGGGTTATGTCGTTTTTAACTGTAAAACAGCCGAAAGCTCCACTACCCTTTGCATGCATTCTGCGTTCAGGGATAACTTCGCGGTCGAAATGCGCAAGTTTTTCGAGCAGCCAGTTATCTTCGAGCAGTATAGGTCCGCGCTCTCCTGCTGTGAGCGGGTTTGTGTTGTCGGGCACACGTGCACCCACTTCATTGGTCAAGAATTTTTTATCCATAAAAAGGCTGTTAATGATTCATACAGAACTATTAACAGCCTTTTATATAATTTTGTTCAATCTTATATTTAACGTGAGTTCGATATAAGAATTTATACAAAAATTTAGCGTATTTTGTCATCTCGAACGTACGTGAGAGATCTCTTATTTTACGATATTTTTGAGATCCCTCGTCGCTACGCTCTGTCGGGATGACAGGTTTGCGTTTGTACATGGATTATTTACGTTATTTCCCCTTTACAATGCGTTTGATGTCATTCAATTTATTCAGCGCCTCAAGGGGTGTTAGGTTGTTTACATCAATGCCGAGAATCTCGTCACGTACCTGCGAGAGCACCGGGTCGTCGAGCTGGAAGAAGTTCAGTTGCATACCTTCTCGGCTGTCCGCTATTTCGGCCGTGGGAGCGCCTTTCAGTTCTCCTCTGTTGTTCCCTGCCTCAAGCTTCTTTAGTATCTGCTCCGAGCGTTTTACAATGCTTTTAGGCATACCTGCAAGCTGTGCAACATGGATACCGAACGAGTGCTCGCTGCCACCGGGCATCAGTTTGCGCATGAATATTACTTTGCCGTCTATTTCACGTACCGACACGTTGAAGTTCTTTATGCGCGGGAAGCTCTTCTCCATCTCGTTGAGTTCGTGGTAGTGTGTTGCAAACAGTGTGCGTGCCCTACCCTTTGCAAACTCGTGTATATACTCTACAATGGCCCATGCTATTGACATACCGTCGTAGGTCGATGTTCCGCGTCCAAGCTCGTCAAAGAGCACAAGGCTGTGTCCCGACAGGTTGTTCAGGATGTTTGCAGCCTCGGTCATCTCAACCATGAATGTAGACTCACCGGCCGAAATGTTGTCACTTGCTCCCACGCGGGTGAATATCTTGTCCACAAGGCCTATTGTAGCGCTTTCTGCGGGCACAAAGCAACCAATCTGTGCCAGCAGTGTAATAAGTGCTGTTTGGCGCAGCAGGGCCGATTTACCGGCCATGTTTGGACCTGTAACAATGATAATCTGCTGCTTGTCGTTGTCGAGGTACAGGTCGTTCGGAATGTAGTCCTCCCCTATCGCCATCTGTCTCTCAATCACCGGGTGACGGCCCTGTTTTATGTCGAGAACATCTTCCTCGCTTATCACAGGGCGAATGTATTTGTATGCGCGTGAAACGTTTGCAAACGACAGCAGCACGTCGAGCCTTGCAAGGTGTGTGGCATCAATCTGTATTGCAGGTATGTATGATGCCAGGTCGGCAACCAGGTTGTTGTATATCTGTGTCTCCAGTGCAAGAATCTTCTCCTCGGCACCAAGGATTTTCTCCTCGTATTCCTTAAGCTCCTGGGTTATGTAACGCTCGGCATTCACCAATGTCTGCTTGCGTATCCAGTCGGCAGGCACATTATCTTTGTAGGTGTTACGCACCTCAATGTAGTAGCCGAATACATTGTTGAATGAAATTTTGAGGCTTGGGATGCCTGTACGCTCGCTCTCGCGTTGCTGTAGCTGCAACAGATAATCCTTGCCGTTGTAGGCTATCTGGCGCAGTTCGTCGAGCTGTGCATTTACTCCGTCGGCCACTACCCCGCCCTTGTTGAGCAACAAAGGTGGCTCGGGAACAATTTCGGCAGCAATGCGGTCACGGATTTCGGCACAGCAGTCGAGCTGTGCACCAATGCGCTTGAGCACCTCGTTGTCGGTAGCCTCACAGGCCTTTTTTATTGGCTCAACGGCCTGCAGTGCCATTTTAAGTTGCACCAGTTCGCGTGGCGATACGCGGCCTGCGGCAACCTTGGCAATGATACGTTCAAGGTCACCAATCAGGTGCAGTTGCTCTTCAATGAGTTCGCGGAAGTATGGCTCGCGGAAATAGTACTCCACAATATCAAGACGCTCCTCAATGGGCTTTTTATCTTTGAGAGGGAAAACCATCCAACGCTTCAAAAGGCGTGCACCCATTGCGGTCAGTGTTCGGTCTATTACCGACAATAGTGATGAGCCGCCGTCGTGCATGCTGCCAAGCAACTCAAGGCTGCGTATGGTGAACTTGTCGAGGCGCACATAGCGCTCCTCTTCAATGCGCGAAATGTTGCGTATGTGTGATATCTGTGTGTGCAGTGTCACTTCGAGATAGTGCAGTATTGCACCGGCTGCCACCACTCCACTGCGCAGGTGCGAGATGCCGAATCCCTTGAGGTTCTTTGTCTCGAAGTGCTTTGTCAGTTTCTCGTGTGCAAACTCGTCGGTGAAAGCCCAGTCATCGAGTTCGAATGTAAGGAATTTTGTGCCGAAATTCTCAATGAAACGGCCTTTTAGTCCACGCTTGACAAGGATTTCTTTCGGGCGGAAATTTATGAGCAGTTTCTCAATGTAATCGAATGTTCCCTCGGCAACAAGGTATTCACCTGTTGAAATGTCAAGGAACGAGACACCACACATAGGCTTTCCGAAGTGCACCGCTGCAAGGAAGTTGTTCTCCTTGTAGTCCAGCACGTTGTCGTTGATTGAGACACCCGGTGTAACAAGCTCTGTTATGCCGCGCTTCACCAGTTTTTTGGTCATCTTGGGGTCTTCGAGCTGGTCGCATATTGCTACGCGCTTGCCGGCACGTACCAGTTTTGGAAGGTAGGTGTCGAGTGCATGGAAGGGGAATCCTGCCATCTCTATGGCTTTTGAAGCATCGCTCTTGCCGTTTGAGCGCTTTGTGAGTGTTATGCCAAGAATCTCCGAGGCCACAACGGCATCGGAACAGTATGTTTCATAGAAGTCGCCGCAACGGAACAGCAGCACAGCATCGGGGTGCTTTGCCTTGAGTTCGTAGAACTGGCGCATCATGGGGGTAAGAGCAGCATCTTTTTCGGCCATATATATTGTTCTTTGTTTATGGTGCAATAATTACGCGAAGATACGAAAAAATATCCAACAAACGGGGTGTGAAAACAAAAAAGCGGTTTTGGAAACAAAAACATTGTTTAAATAGCGGAATAACTCTTTTTTTATATATTTTTGTAGGTTAATATATCCACAAAGTGGATAGAAATGTTTTGGAAAGATTAAAAATTTAGATACAATGGCATATAATTTTAACGAAATTGAACAGAAGTGGCAGCAGCGCTGGAGAGAGAACAAGACCTACAAGGTGGTTGAAGAGAATGGTAAGGAGAAATTCTACATACTGAATATGTTCCCTTATCCATCGGGAGCAGGTCTGCACGTAGGTCACCCGCTCGGATATATAGCATCGGATATTTTTGCGCGCTACAAGCGCCTCAACGGATATAACGTACTCAACCCGATGGGTTACGATGCTTACGGTTTGCCTGCCGAGCAATATGCGATACAGACAGGCCAGCATCCGGCAGTGACAACAGAACAGAACATTGCGCGCTACCGCGAGCAGCTTGACAAGATTGGTTTCTGCTTCGATTGGGACCGCGAAATCAGAACCTGTGATGCGGGTTACTACCACTGGACACAGTGGACATTCATAAAGATGTTCAATAGCTACTATGACAACGATGCAAAGTGCGCAAAGCCAATCTCGGAGCTTATTGAAAAATTGAGCAAAGAGGGTAGTGCCGGTGTCAATGCCGCATGTACCGAGGAGGTTGAGGTTACCGCCGAGGAGTGGAACGGCATGAGCGAGGTTGCACAACAGGAGCTGTTGATGAACTGGCGCATTGCATTCCTCAACGAGACAATGGTAAACTGGTGCCCGGCTCTTGGTACCGTGCTTGCCAATGACGAGGTTGTCGACGGTGTTTCGGAGCGTGGTGGTTACCCTGTGGTGCAGAAGAAGATGAAGCAGTGGTGTCTGCGCGTTTCGGCCTATTCACAGCGCCTGCTCGACGGTCTTGAGAAAGTAGAGTGGAGCGACTCCCTGAAGGAGACACAGCGCAACTGGATTGGACGTAGCGAGGGTACCGAGATGCAGTTCCGCATAAAGGATAGCGATATTGAATTTACTATATTCACAACACGCGCAGATACAATATTCGGTGTTACATTCATGGTGCTTGCTCCCGAGAGCGAGCTTGTGGCACAGATTACCACAGCAGAGCAAAAGGAGGCTGTTGAGGCTTACCTTGACCGCACAAAGAAGCGCACCGAGCGTGAGCGTATGATTGACCGCAACGTTACAGGTGTGTTCACCGGTTCATATGCCATCAACCCAATCACCGGTGAGGAGATTCCTGTGTGGGTGAGCGACTATGTGCTCTCGGGCTACGGAACAGGTGCCATTATGGCTGTGCCTGCACACGATAGCCGTGACTATGCCTTTGCAAAGCATTTCGGCATTGAGATACGTCCGCTCATTGAGGGCTGCGACGTGAGCGAGGAGAGTTTTGATGCCAAGGAGGGTGTGATGACAAACTCACCTGTTGCCGCTTTCGGTGACTGCAAGCTCAATCTCAATGGCTTGACAGTGAAAGAGGCCATTGCAAAGACAAAGCAGTTTGTGACCGAGAACGGGCTTGGCCGCGTGAAGGTGAACTCCCGCCTGCGCGACGCTATCTTCAGCCGCCAGCGCTACTGGGGTGAGCCGTTCCCAATCTACTACAAGAACGGTGTGCCTTATCCTGTACCCGAGGAGTGCCTGCCTATTGAATTGCCCGAGGTTGAGAAGTTCCTCCCCACAGAGAGCGGTGAACCTCCACTCGGCCACGCAAAAATGTGGGCTTGGGACACAGCAACCAACAGCATCACAAGCAAGGAAAATATTGACAACGTAACCGTGTTCCCGTTGGAACTCAATACAATGCCCGGTTTTGCAGGTTCAAGCGCATACTATCTGCGTTACATGGACCCAAGGAACGGCAGTGCGCTTGTATCAAAGGAGGCAAACGGATATTGGCAGAACGTTGACTTGTATGTTGGTGGCAAGGAGCATGCTACAGGCCACCTCATCTACTCACGTTTCTGGAACATGTTCCTCTTCGACTGTGGCTACAGCGTTAAGGAAGAGCCTTTCCAGAAACTAATCAACCAGGGTATGATTCAGGGTCGCAGTAACTTTGTTTACCGCATAAAGGATACGAATACATTCGTTTCACACGGTCTTTCGAAGAATTACGATGTGACACCGCTGCACGTGGATGTGAATATTGTTGTAAACGATATTCTTGACATTGACGCATTCCGTGCTTGGCGTCCCGAATATGCAAATGCCGAGTTTATACTCGAGAATGACAAGTATATTTGCGGTTGGGCAGTTGAGAAGATGAGCAAATCAATGTTCAATGTTGTTAACCCCGACGTGATTGTGGAGAAGTATGGTGCCGATACATTACGTATGTACGAGATGTTCCTTGGCCCCATAGAGCAGTCAAAGCCATGGGATACCAACGGTATTGACGGTTGTCACCGATTCCTGCGCAAGCTGTGGGGTGTGTTCTTCGACAAGGACGACAACTGCATTGTGACCGACGACGAGCCTACAAAGGAGGAGCTCAAGTCGCTCCACAAACTCATAAAGAAGACAAGCGAGGATATTCCTGCATTCTCATACAACACAACCGTGAGTGCCTTTATGATTTGCCTCAACGAACTCACAGCGCTCAAGTGCAACAAGAAGGCAATCCTTGAGAAGATTGTGGTTGTGCTCTCTCCGTTTGCACCGCACATCTGCGAGGAGTTGTGGGAGAGACTCGGAAACACAACAACCGTTTGCGATGCCGAGTGGCCTGCATACAACGAGGAGTATCTTAAGGAGGATTCTGTGAAGTACACAATCTCATTCAACGGAAAGGCACGCTTTACACTTGACTTTGCCGTTGATGCAACGAATGCCGAGATTGAGGCTACTGTTCTTGCCGACGAGAACAGCCAAAAATATATCGACGGCAAGCCAATCAAGAAGGTAATCATTGTACCAAAGAAGATTGTGAACATTGTAATCTGACAATAAAACAAGTCATTTAAAAGGTCATTATAATACTTTAGAATTATGGCTAAGCGATTTATACCCAGGCCCTCAGTGATGAGTGAGGTGAAGAATTACCTGATGATTGCCATTGGACTTGCATTCTATGCCTTTGCATGGAACTTCTTCATGGCTCCCTATACCTTCGTTACAGGAGGTGTAACAGGTATATGTGCGATAATACAGTACACCACCGGTATTCCCATACAGTTCTCATACTTGGCTATAAATGTGGTGTTGATAATCATTGCCATATGGCAGCTTGGATTGAAGTTCTGTATAAAGACTATTTATGCAATTGGCGTGCTCACGCTGTTCCTGCAACTCTTCCAGATGGTTTTCGAGGTCTATCCCGATGCTTCGGAGATTCTTGGCCCGGAGAAACAGCTTGAGTCATGTATTGTAGGTTCTATATTCACCGGTCTGGGTCTTGCATTCTGTTTCCTGAGCAACGGCAGTTCGGGCGGTGTTGACATCATCGCTGCAATTGTGAATAAATACAAGGATGTGAGCTTCGGACGTGCCATGCTCTATGTCGATGCATGTATTGTAATAAGCAGTTTCTTCATTATTCCTACCGCAAACACGGCCTTGAGCCTGCAGAAGGTGTTCTACGGTTTCATAAACCTTGTGATAGTCAATGTGTCGCTTGACTACGTGGTGAACAGCAACCGCCAAACAGTGCAGTTCTTCATATTCTCGTCCAAGTACGATGATATAGCATACTACATTACACGTCGTTTGAATCGTGGTGTCACGCTGCTCGATTCCATCGGCTACTACTCGGGCAAGGAGAGCAAGGTTGTTACAACAATTGCACGTGCAAGCCAGGCTAACCAGCTGTTGAGTGCCATTAAGCAGATTGACCCCAATGCGCTTGTGTCACAGTCGAAGGTTATGGCGGTGTATGGTCTTGGATTTGACAAGATAAAGGCCAAGAAAAAGGTTGAGATTGATAATAAGGTCGTAGTCGACACCGATAAAAAGGAAAAGGTATGAAACTTGTATTTGCAACCAACAACAAGCATAAGCTTCAGGAGGTAAGGGATATTGTAGGCGACAGGGTAGAGGTGTTGTCGCTTGCCGACATCAATTGTTACGATGATATCCCCGAGACTGCCGATACACTGCAGGGGAATGCGCTCATAAAGGCAAGGCACATATATGAGAAGTATGGCCTTGACTGCTTTGCCGATGATACAGGCCTTGAGGTTGAGGCTCTCGATGGTTCTCCGGGTGTATATTCGGCGCGTTATGCCGGCGACGAGTGTGATTCCGAGGCCAACATGCGCAAGCTTTTGGAAAATTTAACAGGAAAAACAAACCGCAACGCACAATTTCGTACGGTAATTGCGTTAATTGTAAAGGGCGAGGAGATGCTTTTCAATGGTATTGTAAAAGGAACCATCGCTACAGAGAAGAGAGGTGATTCAGGTTTTGGTTACGACCCTGTTTTTATCCCCGAAGGGCATAGCGAGAGTTTTGCGCAGATGAGCAGTGAAATGAAAAACAGCATGAGCCACCGTTTCCGCGCAACACAGCAACTTGGTGACTATTTGAAAGAGAATTATGATTAAAAAAGTGTTGATATCTTTTCTGTTTCTCCTTGTGTCGGTTCTGGGAGTGAAGGCTTCCAATGATAACTGGACACTCTATCCGTCGTACCACAATGCAACGTATTGCCAGGTTATGGGGGATAGGGTATATGTGTTGGCATCGGGTGCGCTCTATTCATACTGCAAGAGCGACAATGAGGTAAGGACATACGACAAGATAACGACATTGAGCGATATTGATATCTCGCATATCCGCTACTCAAGCTTCCTGAACGCTTTGGTTATTGTCTACAGCAATGCGAATATCGATATTCTGTACGATGACGAATCGGTTTACAATATCACCGATTTCAAGAACAAGCAACTATCTGGCAAGACTATAAACAATATCGATATCAAAGGTAGTACGGCTTATCTTTCGACATCCTTCGGTGTTGTTGTGCTTGACCTTGAGAATATGGAGTTCGACAATACATATAATACTGGTCTTAATACTACCTGTACATATGACTTTGACGGTTATATATACTGCGGTACAAAGAGTGGTTTCTACTACTGCAGCACATCAAAGAATATGCTTGACAAGAATAATTGGGAGGTGCTTTTCCCCAGTTATAATGTAATATCGCTTTGTGAACTCAATGGCAAGTTATATGGCCTGATAAACGGTTATGGATTGTATGTTTTCAATCCGGAATCGAAAACTTTCAGTAAAGTTATTGGCCATAATGGCGAAAATTATCTTCGGATGTATTCATCGGGTGGTGAGATTGTGGCATCGTCAAAGAACAAGGTAACTGTTCTCACCGATGTGAAGAACTTTACAACATACACGAACAGTGAAAGCCTTTGTATTGTAAAGTGCGGCAATACATTCTGGGATTGCAAGACAAACGGGGGTGTTGTGGAGTGTGAGGCAGTGGATGGTGCAATTGTGCCTGCTGCTACTGCACTGGTGCCCAACAGCCCTGTACGCAACTACTGCGAATACATGAAGTTTACCGCAGCAGACAAACTGCTGGTTGCCGGTGGTAATATCAACTATTTCGACAATGTGTTCTACAATGGAACTCTAATGGAGTATCACTGTGATGGTGACAAGTGGATAAATTTCCCCGAGGATACCATAAAAAAAGTAACCGGCCTGAATTATCAGAATATCTGTTCCATTGATGAGGATCCCACAGCCCCCGGACATTATTTTGCCGGTTCATTCGGTTATGGAGTATATGAGTTCAGTAATGGAGCTTTTGTGCAGCATTATAATTTTGAGAACTCCCCGCTTGAGAGCGCTGTACCCGGTAACAAGAGATATGTGCGCGTTCCAACCGTAATGTTCGACAAGGACGGGAATTTGTGGTGTGTAAACACTGATGTGAAGGATGTTTTAAAAGTCCTTAAGAAGGATGGTACCTGGGTCTCTCTCAATTATAAGGAGATGGAATATATGGCAACAGTAGTAAAACCATATATTGATTCGCGGGGCTGGTTATGGGTAACGGTGCTCCAGAGCCAACCGGGTCTTTTCTGTGCAAAAATGAACAATACTCCTTTTGATACAAGTGATGACGTGACAAAAAAATGGTTGCACAAATTTACCAATCAGGATGGTGTAAGCTATGATATCTACCAACTATATGACATTGCCGAAGATAATGACGGCGCCATTTGGGTGGGTACAAATGTCGGTGTCTTTGTAATAGATAACCCCGAGAGGTTCTTCAATGATGGAGTGTTCAAGCAGATAAAGATTGCACGTAATGACGGTACCGGGCTTGCCGACTACTTTATGAGCGGTGTCTACATAAAGGATATCGAGGTCGACGGTGCCAACCGCAAGTGGATTGGTACAAACAGCAATGGCTTATACCTTGTAAGTGCTGATGGTCAGGAGACTATACACCATTTTACAACCGAAAATTCCCCATTGCCGTCCGATTGCATTGAGAGTATAGCCATCAACGATGTGACTGGTGAGGTGTTCATTGGAACCGATAAGGGAATGGCAAGTTATAGGAGCGACGCCATAGCTGCAGCCGATAAACTTGTAGAGAGCAATGTATATACCTATCCAAACCCTGTGAGAGCCGATTACAGCGGAAATATCTCTATTGTTGGGCTCACCCACGGCTGTGTGGTTAAAATCGTCGATGCGGCGGGATTTTTGGTCAATGAGGGCGAATCAAACGGCGGTATGTATTCATGGAACGGACGCAACGCACGTGGCGAGAAGGTTGCAAGCGGTGTCTACCATGTCCTTACCTACGACAGCGGCGGCAACGAGGGTGTTACAACGAAAATTCTAATTACAAGATAAAACTGAACGAGGAGGTGACTCAAAAGTCCCTTTTTAAGACATCGCACCCTCGTCAGAGTATGTTCTGGCGAGGGTATTTGCTTTGTATATATCACTTTTGGGTCAGCCTCTCATTTTATGGCCGCGTTAATTTTGTTTGTGCAGAGGTCTTGATTTCCGGCTCACCTGCAAAAGTTGGGGGACAAAAAACTCGCTTTCGCTCGTCGTTAAATTCCACGGTAGTCCTCAACCTTGATTGTTCACTTGTATTTTTCTTCAACTCTTTCTTTCTGTACTTTTTTGAAAAAAGTACCAAAAACGGGGCAGTCGTGTACGGCATTCGGTGCTTCCTTTGTTCAAGAGTCGCTTTGCGACATCTTTCAGTCGGTGCACACCTCGCTGGTCGCTACTTGTCGCAATGCTTGGGGCGGCAAGAACTCGCTGCGCTCAAACATCATGCCACCTGTTTCCAAGCATTGCTCGGCTACTCGCTGTGCCTCCCAACGCTGCCCTTCCGCCCTTGGCGGGGAATTACCTTTGCGAAGAAGATTCATTGACGTACCCTATGCATTATAGTGCGTACAATGGTAATATTTTTAAACCGGCACCATCAAAATCACAGCAAACAGCCGGGCAAGCAGCGGAAACAGGACAAAATTTGTTTGAGCGG
>JAZRRI010000017.1:0-3105 GCA_045650605.1 Bacteroidaceae bacterium
AGAATACAATGAAAACAAAGTCGGATTAAATGAAGAGGAACTACTCAGAAGAAAGATAGAACGAGCGCAAAGAACTTTGAATATCCTAAATGAAAAACTTTATGGCACAGCGGTTTAGGATTTTGTTATATAGAAGGAGTGTGCTTCAGCACTTAGCTTTAGCTCCCCAAAGGAGTGTTAAGTGACGGAGGGGAGCGAAGTAAACAAAGTCTTATTCCCCCTCGGCTTTCAGCCACTCCCCCCTTGTTACATCAAGGTGGGAGAGCTAAAATACAAGTTAACAAAATAGCTCCTCCCCTTTCCGAGGGGAGGTGTCGCGAAGTGACGGAGGGGAGTGAAAGAACAATAGCTAACAAAAGAAATAACTGATGAACAACCTTGTTGTACTTATAGGCCCCACTGCAGTAGGCAAAACCGCTACAAGTTTTGCCATTGCCGAGCATTTGGGATGCCCTATCATCTCGGCCGATTCACGCCAGATGTACCGCGGAATGGAGATTGGTACAGCAATGCCCACAAAAGAGGAGTTGGCACAACACAAGCACTACTTTGTAGGTCAGTTGGAGCCGGGCGACTATTATAGCGCAGCACGTTATGAGGCCGACGTACTCGCACTCCTTGAAGAGCAGTTTCCCCACCACCCCACAATGCTGCTTACAGGCGGTTCAATGATGTACATTGACGCTGTATGCTACGGCATCGACGATATTCCCACAGTGGATGAGGAGACACGTGCAATGGTCATAGACAAATACAACCGCGAGGGTTTGGAAAGTCTTGCAGCAGAGCTTCGCCTGCTCGACCCCGAATATTATGCCGAGGCGGACATCAAAAACCCAAAGCGCGTGATGCATGCTCTTGAAATATGCTACATGACAGGGAAGAAGTACAGTTCGTTCCGCACCCGTAAAAAGAAGCAGCGCCCGTTCAACATTATAAAGATTGGCCTGCGCCGCGACCGCGAAGAGCTGTATGAGCGCATCAACCGCCGCGTAGACCTGATGATTGAACAGGGCTTGGTTGAGGAGGTAAAGAAATTTGTCCACCTGAAGGAACACAACTCGCTGAACACAGTCGGTTACAAGGAAATCTTCAAGTACCTCGACGGTGAGTGGACACTGGACTTTGCCATTGAAAAAATAAAGCAGAACACGCGTATATATTCACGCAAACAGGTAACATGGTACCAAAGAGACGAGGAAATCACTTGGTTCCACCCGGATGACATAGAAGGGATTCTTCAATATATAGATAAAGGAATTGAAATTTGAAATTTCAATTCCTTTATCTATACAACCTCCCTTGCCATGTTCCTCTCTCCCTCATTCGTGCCTTTATCTTGTCTACAAGTTCATGGTTCTTTATTCCCCAGTCGGGGGCAAAGAGCAGTTCCTTTGGCGACTGCGATGCAAAGCGCTCCAACACAATATCGGGAGAAAGACGCTCAACATAGTCAATAACAGTCTCAATATAATCGTCCATTGCAAAAAGATGGAACTCGGCAGGGTTCACGATATACTCCTCGGCCATACGCGTTCCCCTTACAACCTGCAATTGGTGGAGTTTCAAAGTCGTCAGCGGCAAGCGCGACAATTCCGTTGCCTGATGCATCAACTCCTCGCGCCCCTCGCCCGGCAAACCAAGAATTATATGTGCACCGACAGGAATACCCACGGCTGCAGTGCGCCTAACGGCATCAGCAGCACAGGCATAATCATGTCCTCGGTTTATGCGCTTCAAGGTCTCGTCATTCGTACTCTCAATGCCATACTCAACAAGGACAAATGTCCGTTTTGCAAGTTCTGCCAAATATTCAAGCAGCTCGTCGGGCATACAATCCGGGCGCGTACCGATGACAATGCCCACACAGCCATCAACGGCTAAAGCTTCGTTATAACGCTGTTTGAGCACATCCAGCGAATCGTATGTATTGGTGTATGCCTGGAAATAGGCAAGATATTTCATCTCGGGATATTTATGCGCAAAAAAAGATATTCCCTCACGCATCTGCTCTGCAACAGAACGGTTACGGTGGCAATAGGCCGGGTTGAACGTCTGGTTATTGCAGAACGTACAACCGCCCCGCCCCACCTTACCGTCGCGGTTTGGGCAGGTGAAGCCGGCATCAATGGTAATCTTCTGCACTTTGCAGCCAAATATTCCACGCAGATAACTGCCGAACTCGTTATATAAAAAAGTATCCTCGTGCATAACAGTGCGAAGATACAAATAAACTGTCACAAACAACTGAATCATCTGTCATTTTTCAGGCTCAAACATCAGCACATCATATACTGTCCTGTTTTTCAGAGTTTTGTAAATATTTTTTGCACAAAACAGCTCTATATTGTAAAAAAGCGTTATATTAGCAAACGGAAATCTTAAAATGCGAAATTATGATTATAGCTGTAGATTTTGACGGAACCATTGTTGAGCACAAATATCCTGAGATTGGTGATGAGTTGCCATTTGCGACATCTACTCTAAAAATGCTTGCCAATCAACAGCACAGTCTGATTCTGTGGACTGTACGCCGAGGCAAGTTACTTGAAGAGGCTGTTGAATGGTGCAAAAAGCGCGGTGTGGAATTTTATGCTGTGAACAAGAATTTCCCCGAGGAGGTTTTGAGCGAAACCAATTGTTATGGAAAAATCAATGCCGACCTGTTCATCGACGACCGCAACCTTGGCGGAATACCCGATTGGGGTGTAATCTACAAAATGATTATTGAGAACAAGGATTGGAGCGAGATATACAAAGAGCAGCCGGAGAGCGACAGACCAAAGAAGAAAAAAGGTTGGTTCTGGTAAAAAGTGCCTACATTGAGGGGATGTTGACTCATATAACAACAGAAATGGCAGAAACCAGTCAACAGACATCCACAAATCTGTAAATAACACTTTGCTAACTGCGTTGTCAATCAGCCAATTAGCTCGAGCAAAGAAAAAAGTTGCAAAAAAGCAACAAAAAAAGCGTCCAAAAATTCGCTAATTAAAATAAAAGTTGTACCTTTGCAACGCGTTAAGGAAATGCGCTGTTAGCTCAGTTGGTAGAGCAATTGACTCTTAATCAATGGGTCCAGGGTTCGAGTCCCTGACGGCGTAC
>JAZRRI010000018.1:0-50493 GCA_045650605.1 Bacteroidaceae bacterium
GGTGTTCTTGCTTCATCTATTAAGATTGAGTCTACTTCGTCTATTATACAATAATTAAATTTTCTTGCTACTCGATTTTCTTTTCTTAC
The DNA here is from genome assembly GCA_045650605.1 of Bacteroidaceae bacterium. Taxonomy (GTDB): domain Bacteria; phylum Bacteroidota; class Bacteroidia; order Bacteroidales; family Bacteroidaceae; genus HGM04593. The sequence goes on from JAZRRI010000018.1 coordinate 90, forward strand.
TACCATGTTATCTCTTAGGTAATCGAAACCTAATTCATTATTAGTTGTGTACATAATATCACAATTGTATACTTCTTGTTTTTCTTTTGGATTTAATTCTCTTAAGTTAACACCAACTGTTAATCCTAAAAATTCAAATATTGGTCCCATCCACTCTGCATTTCTTTGAGTTAAATATTCATTTACTGTTACTACGTGTACGCCCAATCCAGTTAATGCATTAACATATGCTGGAAAAATTGTTGACAAGGTTTTTCCTTCACCAGTTTTCATTTCAGCAATATTTCCATAATGAATTGCTAATCCACCTAGTAATTGGCAAAAATAGGCTTTTTCACCAATAATTGTGTGTGCTGCTTCACGAATTGTTGCAAACGCTTCGACAAGGACATCTTCAAGAGTTTCTCCTTCTTCTAATCTCTTTTTAAATTCATTAGTTTTGGCAGCTAATTTTTTATCAGACAATTTGCTATATTCTTCATCTAAAGCATCTATTTTAGTTGCAATTTCATTAAACCTTTTTAATTCTTTATACTCTGTATCAAATAATTTTTTGAATATATTTAGCATGTTATCATCTCCTAATATGTATTTTATCAAAAAAAACGTTAAATTACTAGTATTATTACATAAAATAAGTATCTCTGCATTTTGCGGTGCAAAGATACTTATAAATGAGCGAAATAATATAAAGCTTGCTTGAATATTTCACAGCGAGTGCCAATTATATTGGAGCTTTAGCTCAAATATACAAATAAACGAGCGAAAATTTTACACAAAAAATGTATTTTTTACTATTTTTGCGGTAATTTTTGAAAATTCCTGGCATTCAGGCAGGAAACATCTGTGCCGACATGTTAAAAGAGCTTTTCAATTAAACCTTTTTACTTTTTTGAAGTCAAATTTATATTAAATACCTTACACATATTACTACGATGAAGAAATATCTCAAATGGGGAATGGTTGCAGTGATTGTTGCAGGAGTCTCTATTTTCGGCTACTACAAACTGAGACCACAACAGAACGAAGAACTTGCCACAACCGAGAACACCCCCGTCAAGAACAATGCCAAGAAAGTGTTGAGCGTAACGGCAAAGATTTTGAAGCCCAATCTGTTAACCGACGAGATTCTCACCGTGGGAAAGCTTGTGCCCGACGAGGAGGTGCAGCTAACATTTGAGACATCGGGTAAGATTACCGACATATTCTTCACCGAGGGAACATTCGTGGAGAAAGGCACACTGTTGGCAAAGGTCAACGACTCACAGCTGCAGGCACACCTCTCGCGCCTCGAGGCACAGGTTCCACTGGCCGAGGACCGTGTATACCGCCAGAGCGCGCTGTTGCAGCGCGATGCCGTGAGTAAGGAGGCGCTTGAGATTGTAAAGACCGAACTTGCGACACTGAAAGCCGACATTGAACAGGTGAAGGCACAGATTAAGATGACAGAGCTGCGCGCACCGTTCGACGGTATAATAGGACTGCGACAGGTGAGTGTGGGTGCATACGCATCACCGTCAACAATCATTGCCACACTCACATCCATATCACCAATTAAGATTGAGTTCTCCGTTTCGGAGCGATATGCGAGGGACGTGAAGAGAGGAACAAACCTCACATTCAACGTAGACGGACACTTAGCTCCGTTCGAGGCACAGGTGTATGCCACCGAGTCGAGCCTCGACCCCGAGACACACAACCTCACAGTGCGCGCCCTTTATGACAACAAGGACCAGCAGCTCATGCCCGGCCAATACACAGCCATAAGACTGAAACAGAAGGAGATTGCCGACGCAATCTCAGTTCCAGCCGAGGCTATTGTGCCGGAGATGGGCAAGAACAAGGTATTCGTGTACCGTGGTGGCAAGGCCGAGCCTGTTGACGTTATTATAGGCCTGCGCACCGATGCCGAGATACAGATTATCGAAGGCCTGCACAGCGGCGATACCATTCTCACATCGGGAACCCTGCAGTTGCGTAAAGGCTCTGCTGTAAAGATTGAAAGTTTCGAGTAACTCAACACCAAAGAGTAGAGATATATGAACATTTCCGAACTGAGCATACGTCGCCCCGTTCTTGCGACGGTGCTTACAATAATAATACTTATCTTCGGTTTCATAGGTTACAACACCCTTGGTGTACGCGAGTACCCGTCGGTGGACAACCCTATCATTTCGGTATCGTGCAGCTATGCCGGTGCCAATGCCGATGTCATAGAGAGCCAGATAACCGAGCCGCTTGAGCAGAACATCAACGGTATACCGGGCATCCGTTCAATCTCCAGTGTGAGCCAACAGGGCCAGTGCCGCATCACAGTGGAGTTCGAGCTGTCGGTAGACCTTGAGACTGCGGCCAATGACGTGCGCGACAAGGTTTCACGCGCACAGCGTTTCCTACCACGCGACTGCGACCCGCCGACAGTGTCAAAGGCCGATGCCGATGCCACTCCAATCCTTATGATTGCGATACAGAGTGACAAGCGCTCACTGCTTGAGCTGAGCGAGATTGCCGACCTTACAGTGAAGGAGCAGCTGCAGACTATCCCCGACGTGAGCAACGTGCAGATTTGGGGCGAGAAGCGCTACTCTATGCGAATATGGCTCGACCCCACAAAGCTTGCCGCACACGGACTGACACCGGTGGACGTGAAGAATGCCATCACAAAGGAAAACGTAGAATTGCCTTCGGGAAGCATCGAGGGTAACACAGTGGAGCTCACACTGCGCACAATGGGACAGATGCACACTGCAGGCGAGTTCAACAACATAATCCTGAAGAAAAGCGGCGGCAACATCATACGCATAAGCGATGTGGGACATGCCGAGCTTGGCCCTGCCGACATAAAGAGCTACATGAAGATGAACGGTGTGCCAATGGTAGGTGTAGCCGTGATACCACAGCCGGGTGCCAACCACATTGAGATTGCCGATGCGGTATATGAGCGTATGGAACTGATGAAGAAGGACCTGCCCGATGACGTTGAGTACACATACGGTTTCGACAGCACCAAGTTCATCCGTGCATCAATCGACGAGGTGAAGAGCACTATCTACGAGGCATTCATCCTTGTAATCATCATCATTTTCCTGTTCCTGCGCGACTGGCGCGTGACACTCGTGCCATGCATCGTCATCCCCGTGTCGCTCATCGGCGCATTCTTTGTAATGTACGTCGCAGGCTTCTCAATCAACGTGCTCACCATGCTTGCCATTGTACTATCGGTGGGTCTTGTGGTTGACGATGCCATTGTGATGACCGAGAACATATACATACGCATTGAGCAGGGAATGAGGCCTCTCAAAGCCGGTATCGAGGGTTCAAAGGAGATTTTCTTTGCAGTCATTTCAACAACCATCACCCTCATTGCCGTGTTCCTTCCCATCGTCTTCATGGAGGGTACCAGCGGCCGTCTGTTCCGCGAGTTCAGCTTTGTGGTAGCCGGTTCGGTTGTAATCTCTTCATTCGCGGCGCTCACATTCACCCCCATGATTGCGACCAAGATTCTCAAGCGCCGCAAGGAGCAGAAGTGGCTCTACCGCAAGACCGAGCCATTCTTTGCAGGCCTCAACAACCTCTATTACAAATCACTGAACAGTTTCTTGAAGGCACGTTGGGTAGCAATTCCTGTGCTGCTTATAATGTTCGTGCTCATAGGCTACCTGTGGAGCAAGATTCCTGCCGAAATGGCACCGATGGAGGACCGTTCACAGATTACCATAAACACACGCGGTGCCGAGGGTGCCAGCTACGAGTTCATGCGCGACTACACCGAGGACATCACCCAGCTTGTAGACTCCATTGTCCCCGATGCCGTATCGGTAACATCACGAGTTTCAAGCGGTAGCGGTAACATAAGAATAACCTTGAAGGATATTGCCGACCGTGACTACACCCAGATGGATGTAGCCGAAAAGCTCACCGCAGCCATTGCCGGCAAGACCAAGGCGAGAGCCTTCGTACAGCAGCAGTCATCGTTCGGTGGCCGCCGCGGCAGCATGCCCATCCAGTACGTAATACAGGCTACAAGCTCCGATAAATTGAGGGAGGTACTGCCGGTATTCCTGCAGCGTGTGCACGAGAACCCCGTGTTCAAGATGGCCGATGCCGATCTCAAGTTCAACAGCCCCGAGACACGCGTGAACATAAACCGCGACAAGGCAGGCATGCTTGGAGCAAGCGTGCGCGATGTTGCCGAGACACTGCAGTATGGACTCAGCGGACAGCGTATGGGCTATTTCTACATGAACGGCAAGCAGTACGAAATCATTGGACAGATTAACCGCCAGCAACGCAACACACCATCGAGCGTAAAGTCGATATACATACGTTGCAGCAACGGAGAGATGATACAGCTCGACAACTTTGTGGAGTTCATCGAGTCGACAGCACCGCCAAAGCTATATCACTACAACCGTTTCCTTTCGGCAACAATCTCTGCCGGACTTGCCGAGGGCAAGACAATAGGTGACGGACTTGCCGAGATGGACAAGATTGCCGAGGAGGTACTTGACGACACGTTCCGCACAGCACTCACCGGCGACTCGAAAGAGTTCCGCGAGAGTTCATCGAGCCTCATGTTCGCGTTCATCCTCGCGTTGGTACTCATATACCTTATTCTCGCTGCCCAGTTCGAGAGTTTCAAGGACCCGTTCATCATCATGCTCACCGTGCCGCTTGCCATTGCCGGAGCACTTATATTCATGTACTACAGAGATATTACCATGAACGTGTTCAGCCAAATCGGTATCATCATGCTCATTGGCCTTGTGGCAAAGAACGGTATCCTCATCGTTGAGTTCGCCAACATGAAGCAACAGGCCGGCGAGAGCAAGATGGAGGCCATAAAGAACGCATCGTTGCAGCGTCTGCGCCCCATTCTCATGACAAGCCTCTCCACAATGCTCGGCCTCATCCCGCTGATGTTCGCCGGTGGCGAGGGTGCCAACCAACGTATTGCAATGGGTACAGCCGTGGTAGGCGGTATGCTTGTGTCAACCATACTCACAATGTACATTGTTCCTGCTGTCTACAGCTACATTTCGACAGAACGCGAAGAAAATAAAGAGGAGGAAAACAGATGAAAAAGACCATATTGACAATATTCGTTCTGGCACTCACTGCCATTGGAGGCAATGCACAGACATACACCCTTAGCCAATGCCTGAAGAGAGGCCTGGAAAACAACTATTCACTGCGTATAACACGCAATGAAGAGGAGGTTGCCCATAACAATGCCACAGCCGCCAATGCGGGCTACATGCCCACCATTGACCTTGCGGCTGGCTATAACGGCTCAATAGGAGGCAACAGCTCAAAACTGCGCACGACCGGAGAGACAGAAAACAGCGGCAACAGCTTCGATAACAACGTAAGCGCCGGTGTGGATGTCAACTGGACCATCTTCAACGGCTTCAAGACAAAAACCACATACGAACAGCTGAAGGAGATGGAGAAGATGGGCGAGACCGAGACACGCATTGCCATTGAAGACTTCATTGCCGGTCTCACTGCCGAATACTATAATTTTCTACAGCAACGTATACGCCTGCACAACTACTACAATGCAGTGCTGCTTTCAAAGGAGCGTCTGCGCATTGTCGAGGAGCGCTACAACATCGGTAACTTCTCACGTCTCGACTATCAGCAGGCGAAGGTCGATTTCAATGCCGACAGCGCACAATACATAAAACAGCAGGAGGTGGTAATCACATCGCGCATCGCGCTTAATGAGATGATGGCGATAGAACAGGTCTACACTCCCATTTCAACTGTTGAGACAACCATTGAGATTGACAGCACACTCGACTTCACATACCTGTGGAACAGGATGCTCGAGAACAATGCCGAGCTTCTGCTTGCCGGCCACAGCAACACCGTCACCGAACTCGACTACAAGAAAGTCCTCTCACGCAACTATCCCTACCTTAAACTCAACGCGGGCTATGACTACAACTTCAACAACTACGGCAAAGGAACATATATACACCGTAACGGCTGGGGTGGCAATGCATCGCTGACCATCGGCATCAACCTTTGGGACGGCAACCGACGACGCGAGAAACGCAACGCACAGATTGCCATTGAGAATGCCAAACTGCAACGTGAAAAGCTGGTTCTATCACTGAAGGCCGACCTTGGCAACATGTGGCAGGCATACCAGAACAACCTGCAGCTTCTGAACCTTGAGAAGTTGAACGTGATTACTGCACGCGAGAACCATGACATTGCCAAGGAGCGTTATATGCTTGGCGACCTGTCGGGTATTGAGATGCGTGAGGCACAGCAGAGTCTTTTGCGTGCCGAGGAGCGCCTGCTCTCCGTTGAGTACGACACCAAGATTTGCGAAATCTCCCTACTGCTCATCAGCGGCGAAATCGGTAACTACCTTGAATGATGATATTTACCTGAAATTGCACCGATAAAAGAACTTTTTTGTACTTTTGCAGCCCAAACAAGAAGAATAACCACATAAAAATGAAGAGAATACTATTCGCACTACTGCTTATAGCGCCATTGAGCCTGTTTGCACAGGTAACAGGAAGCATTAAAGGTATAATCATTGAAGATGAGACAGGCGACCCGTTGCCTTTTGTAACCATAGCTCTCACCCCCGAAGGCAGCAATGTCCCCACAGCAGGATGCAGCACCGGCGAAGACGGCTCGTTCCGTCTGAGCAACATCAAGGCCGGCAAATACAACATTACAGCATCATTCGTCGGCTACACCGATGACAGCCGCAACGTAAGCATCACTGCCGGCAAGAGCAATATAGACCTTGGCACAATAAGCCTCAAGAGCGACAGGAAACTGCTGAAAGAGGTAGTTGTTACTGAACAACGCTCGCAAATGAGCTTTGAGATTGACAAGCGCGTCTTCACCGTTGACCAGAGCATTGCCACAACAGGCGGCTCGGCAAGCGACGTGTTGGCCGACATCCCATCGGTTGAAGTAGACAACGAAGGCACCGTGTCACTGCGCGGCAGCGAGAGCGTTACCGTGTGGATTAACGGCAAGGCAAGCGGCCTCACCGGCGACAACCAGGGCGATATCCTGCAGCAGATGCCTGCCGGCTCAATTGAGAAGATTGAGGTTATCACCAACCCGTCGGCAAAACACTCGCCCGAGGGAACAGCCGGCATCATCAACATCATCCTCAAGCGCGACCGCAAGGCCGGCTACTATGGCAGCGTGCAGGGCGGTATGGATTCACGTTTGGGCTACAATGCCGGCGGCAACATCAACTACAGCAGCGGCAAGTTCGATGCATACGCAGGTCTAAACTACCGTAACATGCGATTCGAGAACGAGGGTATTACCGACACAAAGTATTTTGGCTCCAATCAGTACCAGAAACAGACAAACATCGGCAGCCACAACCCAAACAACATCTTCGGCCGTGCCGGTTTCACTTGGCGCTTCACCACAAAGGATGAGATTTATGCCAATGTCATGGGTATGCTCGGCGGCGGCAGACACAACAACGAGATTTCGGCCATCAGCGGCCCGATAGAGAATGACCTGTATGCCGACCCCACACAGCGCATGACCCGCACCACCACGCAGCAGGGCAAGCCCACAATGTACAACGTGGAACTTGGCTACACACACCGTTGGAGCGACACCCATTTCCTCGACTTCTCTGTAGGGCATCACCTGTGGGCACAGCAGCGCAATGCCACCTACCGCCAAACGACCGAGTTCTTTGGGGTTGACACAACCACAATGAGTTCATACCAGTTCCAGGACGGACAGAACAAGAACAGGAACACCGAGATAAAGCTCGACTATGAGTATAAAATCAACGAAAACCACCGCATCGAAGCCGGTTACAAGGGTGATTTCACGGACAACAGAAGCCCCGTGATAACATACACAGACGAGGCACACACACAGCTCGACACTCAGCTGTACAACAAATTCAATTACAAGCAGAACACCCATGCGCTGTACACCACCTACTCGGGCCGCATAGGCAAGTTCGGTTACCAGCTCGGTCTGCGCGGTGAGTACTGGAACGTGAAAACACAATCATACGGTTGGGAGCAGGAACAGAGCAAACAGATTCCGGATTTCGTGTCAAAGGATTTCTTCAAGCTCTTCCCAAGCGCATTCCTCAGCTACGAAATAAGCGACGGGCAGGAGATACAGGTAAACTACACCCGCCGTCTGCGCCGTCCATGGGGTGGACAGCTCAACAACTTCCAGAACATCAGCGACTCCACAAACATTTCGTTCGGTAACCCCAACCTTACACCGGAGTACTCCAATGCCTACGAACTCAACTACCTGAAGAACTGGGAGGACCACACCCTCTCACTCTCGGGCTACTACCGCACCACCGAGGATGTCATTGAGCGTATAAGCTACAGCAGCGGCACAGGCAGGGTCATCTACACCACCTTTGAGAATGTTGCAAAGACACAGTCGGCAGGATTGGAGATTGTGGGCAAGAACAGACTCTTCAAGGTGCTTGACCTCACCACAACAGTAAACCTGTTCTATTACAAGCTCGACGCATTCAAGTATATAATTAACGGACAGACAATCACCGGCGATGCCGACGAGAACTTCTCATGGAACGCACGCATGACAGCCAACGTAATGCTCCCCCTGGGCATATCACTGCAGGCTACAGGCCGTTACGATGCAAAGCGCATTGTGGCACAGGGATACCGCGAGCCAAGCTACTCGCTCGACCTTGGCCTGCGCAAGATGTTCAACCAGCACTGGAGCCTGAGCGTCAATGCCCGCGACATACTTGACTCGCGCGGCCGTCACACAGTGACTGTCAACGACACCTTCTACCGTTACTCGGAGAACTCACACGGTGGCCGCACATTCGGTTTCACGCTCACATATAGCTTTGGTAACATGAAGGCCAAGCGCCCCGACCGCAAGCAGATGCAGGAGATGCAGAACGGCGGTGGCGGATATGACGAGATGGGCGGAATGGGAGAGATGTAAAAACCCGTAAACACGACAATACAAATGGCAGAAGCGAGAAGTTTCTGCCATTTGTTGTTTTTTGTTCAAAAATATTTCCTCTTTTCATAAATGTTTACGAAATTTGGCAGCAACATACAAAAACCTTTAAAAAGACCATAATATGGCAAACAGTGAAAAAACACAGAAAGTCGACCAGATTGTAGTGCGTTTCTCGGGTGACTCGGGCGACGGCATGCAGTTGGCCGGCAACATCTTCTCAACGATTTCTGCAACTGTCGGCAACGACATCTGCACATTCCCCGACTACCCTGCCGACATACGCGCCCCGCAAGGAGTGCTCACCGGCGTTTCGGGATTCCAGGTACACATTGGCGCCGACAAGGTGCTCACCCCCGGTGACGAGTGCGACATCCTTGTTGCGATGAACCCCGCGGCCCTGAAGACACAGTACAAACATTGCAAGCCCACAGGTGCAATAATCATTGACATAGATTCTTTTACAGAGAAGGACCTTGCAAAGGCCGAGTTCAAGACAAATGACCCCGTTGCCGAGTTGGGCATAACCTGCGAGGTTGTACCATGCCCCATAACATCACTCTGCCAGGCGACACTCGCCGACAGCGGCATGGACAACAAGAGTATTCTGCGCTGCAAAAACATGCTTGCACTTGGACTTGTGTGCTGGATATATGACCGCGACCTCGAACTTGCCGAGAACATGCTGCGTGCGAAGTTCGCCAAGAAACCCGAAATTGCAGAAGCCAACATCAAGGTTCTGCGTGCGGGTTACGACATGGGACACAACACCCACACCTCAATCGCGCACACATACAGCGTTGAGAGTGACCGCGAGAAGAAAAAAGGCCGCTACATGGACATCAACGGAAACAAGGCTACAGCATACGGACTAATTGCAGCTGCCGAAAAGGCAGGAATGCAGCTGTTCCTCGGCTCATACCCCATCACCCCTGCAACCGACATCCTGCACGAACTTGCAAAACACAAGTCAATGGGTGTCATCACAATGCAGGCCGAGGACGAGATTGCCGGCTGTGCATCGGCTGTAGGTGCGGCCTATGCAGGAGCACTTGCCTGCACATCGACATCGGGCCCGGGCATATGTCTCAAGAGCGAGGCCATCAACCTTGCCGTCATTACCGAGCTTCCGCTTGTTATCATTGACGTACAGCGCGGCGGCCCGTCGACCGGTCTTCCCACAAAGAGCGAGCAGACCGACCTTCTGCAGGTACTCTACGGCCGCAACGGCGAGAGCCCCATTCCCGTCATTGCAGCCACCTCGCCAACCGACTGCTTTGACGCGGCATTCAATGCCTGCAAGATTGCAGTTGAGCGCATGACCCCTGTCATCCTGCTCACCGATGCCTTCATTGCCAACGGCTCGGCCGCATGGAAACTGCCCGACATAAGCAAGTACCCTGCCATCGTTCCGCCTTACGTGAATGAGGACATGAGAGAGGGCTGGAGCCCATACAAGCGCAACCCCGAGACCGATGTACGCTACTGGGCCGTGCCCGGCACACCGGGTTTCACACACCGCATCGGCGGCCTCGAAAAGAGCGCTGCGACAGGTGCCATCAGCAACGACCCCGCCAACCACCACAGCATGGTGGAGACCCGTGCACGCAAGGTTGCTAAAATTGCCGAGAGCCTGCCTCCATTGCAGGTTGAGGGTTGCGAGGATGCCGACCTGCTCATCGTGGGCTTCGGCGGCACATACGGCCACCTGTGCGAGGCTATGCAGCAGATGAATGCCGAAGGCAAGAAGGTTGCCCTCGCGCACTTCCGCTACATCAACCCGCTGCCGGCGAACACCGCCGACGTTCTGCGCCGCTACAAGAAGATTGTTGTTGCCGAGCAGAACATGGGACAGTTCGCAGGTTATCTGCGCACACGTATCGGCGGCATCGAGCTACAGCAGTACAACGAAGTCAAGGGACAGCCATTCGTGGTTGCCGACCTTGTAAAGGAATTCACTAAAATCATTGAAAAATAAGGAGGCATCATTGCTTCGTAATTAAATACTTATTGATATGAGCGACTACACAGCACAAGACTATAAGTTCGGACAGCCACGCTGGTGTCCGGGTTGCGGCGACCACTCTTTCCTGGGCGCACTGCACAAGGCAATGGGCGAACTGGGCGTTGCCCCACATGAGATTGCAGTAATATCGGGTATCGGCTGCTCGTCACGCCTGCCCTACTATATGAACACCTACGGTTTCCACACCATCCACGGCCGTTCGGCAGCCATTGCCACAGGTGCCAAGGTTGCCAACCCCAACCTCACGGTATGGCAGATTTCGGGCGACGGCGACGGACTTGCCATTGGCGGTAACCACTTCATCCACGCGGTACGACGCAACATCGACCTCAATATGATACTGCTCAACAACCGCATATACGGTTTGACAAAGGGACAGTACTCACCCACATCGGTACGCGGTTTCGTGAGCAAGTCATCGCCATACGGCACCGTCGAAGACCCGTTCCGCCCCGCCGAGCTATGCTTTGGCGCACGCGGCAACTTCTTCGCACGTTGCGTTGCCACCGACATGCAGGCTGCAGTGGGCTGCCTGAAGGCTGCCGCACAGCACAAGGGCGCATCGGTCGTTGAGGTACTGCAGAACTGCGTCATCTTCAACAACGGAACCCACGAGAGCATCTACACAAAGGAGGGACGTGCAAAGAATGCAATATACCTGGAACATGGCAAGCCAATGCTCTTTGGCGAGAACAAGGAGTATGGACTCATGCAGGAGGGCTTTGGGCTTAAAGTGGTGAAGATTGGCGAGAACGGCATAACCGAGAACGACATCCTTGTCCACGACGCACACTGCAAGGACACCACCCTGCACCTTAAACTGGCATTGATGGAGGGACCCGACTTCCCCATCGCACTTGGTGTGATACGCGATGTCGAGGCAATGACCTACAACGATGCCGTCCACGCACAGATTGAGGAGGTGAAAGCGGCCAAGCCCTATCACACATTCAACGAACTGCTCGAGACAAACGAGACATGGGAAATCAAATAAATCCCTTACAGCAACAGCCCGGAAATTCCGGGCTGTTGCTGTAGTAAGAGGAGATTTCTGTTATTTGTGGAGAAGAAACTTTTTTTACTTTTGTTCACACAATTTTCCCATAAAAGTTTTACAGCATAAAATATTTATATATTTTTGAAACTGTTTGAATGGGCTACCTATACCTGTAAATTGACAAATTGCAACAAGTTTTTACGAAATATAATAATTTTATAACTCCGGAAGGGTAAAAGCATTACACACAATGCGATATTCTTCCAAAATAAAAGTAATATGAAACTACTAAAAATTGTTGGAAGGTCGCTTTTCGCGGCAACATTCCTGGGAATGGCACTGACTTTCGTTCCTACCGAAGGTTGGGCAAAGACTGCAACGATGCAGCAGAAGGACGGAACTGTCAAAGGAACCGTAGTTGATGAATTCGGCGAACCGATGTTCGGCGCAGTAGCGTTCGTGGTTGGTACCACCAATTCATCACCCATTGACTTTGACGGAAACTTTGAATTGCGCAATGTAGAGAAAGGCGCTACTATCCGCGTAACTCTTATGGGTTACAAGTGTGACGACCAGGTTTGGAAAGGTGGCACACTCAACTTCGTAATGAAGGAGGAGTCAACAGCACTCGACGAGGTCGTAGTTACAGCGATGGGTATCATGCGTAAGGAGAAATCACTTACCTATGCCACACAGCTCATCAAGGCCGACGAGCTCTTGAAGGCTCCAGATGCGAACATCGCCAACTCACTCGAGGGTAAAATTTCAGGTATCACCATCACCCCTAATGCCGGTGGCGCCGGTGGTGCTTCAAAAATCACTCTCCGTGGTAACAAATCAATCATGGGTGAAAACTCACCTCTTATCGTTGTCGACGGTGTGCCTATGACAAACAGCATCCGTGGCCAGCAGGGACTCGACGCACTCAAGGGCGAGGGTTCAATCTCCGAGGGTAGCGACCCGCTTTCAATGATCAACCCCGACGATATCGAGTCAATGAACGTGCTCAAGGGTGCCAACGCTGCTGCCCTCTACGGTTCACGTGCAGCGAACGGTGTTGTCATGATTACCACAAAGAAGGGTAAAGAGGGTAAGATGGAGGTAACATTCACCTCTAACACCACCGTTGAAACACCATTGTTGACACCTGAGCTCCAGAACACCTATGGTGGTGCGAAATTCGGAAAGAAGACAGGCAATTTCCAGAGAATGACAATCGGCAGCTGGGGTAACAGACTCTCTGGCGGCAACCCATATGTCATCATGGTAAAGAACGAGGAGAAATACTATGAGAAGGGTGAGCGTGAGCTCCGCTTGCGTGGTGTTGCAACCGACGACATTGCCGACTTCTATTCTACCGGTGTTACAACAAACAACTCTATCGGTGTATCAGGCGGTACTGAGAAGATACAGACATACCTCTCTTACTCTAACTCATACTCACAGGGTATGGTTGAGGCCAACAAGTACAACCGTAACACATTTGCTTTCCGTCAGACATACAAGCTTTGGGACCGTTTGACAATCAATGCAAGTGTAAACTACATGCAGACAGAGACAAAGAACCGCGTGAGTGGTGGTCGTGTATTCAACCCCATATATGACCTTTACACATCAAGCCGCGACATCGACATGAACTACTACAAGGAGAACTACCAGATTGCAAACGGTCAGTGGAAGAGCTCTAACAGCACCGATTCATACTGGAAGCAGAATGCCGATGGCCTCTACGAGAAGGTTACAGGACAGTATGCATTGCTCACCGGCGACATGCAGAACTGGGCACAGCAGGCAACCAAGAGCAACAACCCATACTGGTTGCTCAACAAGAACTTCTCAACATCTACCGAGGACCGTTTCTATGCAAGTTTCCAGGGTAACCTTGAGATTATCGACGGTTTGAACCTGCAGGCACGCGTATCGCTCGACCACAGCAAGTACAATGACGAGGGTGGCCGTTATGCAACAACAATGTCTATCGAGAACATGGAGCGCTATGGTGTATACTGGTTGAACAACAGCCGTACAAACGAAATCTACACCGACTACCTCCTTTCTTATAATAAGAACATTGCCGAGGATTGGTCAATCTCTGCATCGGCAGGTTATGTAGGCCACACAGTAAAGAGCATCGACCAGAACTACTACGACGGCAGCACAACACTCATCACATCTTCAGTACGCAAGGATGGTGTGACAGTAGGTATCCCTACCGACGTGAACATCTTCTACCCATTGGGTACAATCGATGGCCGCACAAACTCAAAGTCTACATCAAGTAACTGGGACCAGGCTGCTCTTGCAACAGCTCAGATTGGCTGGCAGGAGAAGATTTACGTTGATGCATCATACCGTCAGGACTGGTACCGTCCATTCCGTCAGTTCGAGCATCTGGGTACAAAGAAGAGCTACGGTTACTTCGGTTTCGGTGCAAATGCCGTACTTAGCGAACTCTTCAAGATGCCGGAGTGGCTCAACTATGCCAAGTACCGTCTGAGCTATTCTGAGGTAGGTAACTCTATTCCGAACATCGTGTTCAACTCAACCTACATGAACCTTGTTACCGGTGCCATCGCAACAAACGGTTACGCATCGTTCAAGCCGGTTCCTGAGAAGACAAAGTCATTCGAGACCGGTATCGAGACACAGATGTTGGATGACTGCCTGAACCTTGACATTACATACTACAACTCTGCAATGCACAACTCATACCTTACAGCATCACTCCTCAGCGGTAAGACACTCCCTGTAAACAGTGGTGTAATCCGCAACCAGGGTACTGAGATTACTGTAGGTTACGACTGGGCTATCACACACAACCTCCGTTGGAAGACAAACGTAAACTTCTCTTACAACCACAACAAGATTGAGGAGATTTACGAGGATCCCAAGACCGGTGAGAGCGCTATCCTCAAAGACGAGATTGGTGAGGGAGCCGTACAGATTCGTTACGAGAAGGGCGGCAAGTATGGCGACATGTACATCAAGGACCTTGTACGCTACACCGAGGATGTATATGAGAATGGAGCACTCGTTAACAAGAAGGGCGACATCAAGCTCACAATGTCGGGCACAGTACAGGAGAGCCAGACCTTCAACAAGTACATTGGCAACATGAGTTCCGACTACCAGCTCTCTTGGTCAAACACATTCAACTACAAGGACTTCTCACTCTACTTCCTTATCAATGGCCGCATCGGCGGTAAGGTAGTGTCACTCACAGAGCGTTATCTCGACCGCATGGGTAACTCAAAGCGCACTGGCGACGCACGTGAGTATGCCGAGAACTGGATTAACCCCGAGACTGGCAAGCAGGGTCTTTACATCAAGAACGGCAAAATCGTATCTAAAGAGGAAGGCGGCAGCAAGCATGCAATGTTCATCAACGATGGCCGTGATGTAGTATCGGTACAGAGCTACTACGAGAACGCATCAATGGAGGACTACGTATATGACGCAACAAACTTCCGTCTGCGTGAGTTGTCACTCGGTTACACATTCCGCAACCTCTTCGGCAACTACAAGAACCTCAACATCTCATTCGTATGCCGCAACCTGTTCTTCATCTACAGAGCAGCTCCTGTTGACCCGGACATCTCACTTGCAACAGGTAACGGTGCCGGTGCATTTGACATGTTCAACACACCATCAGCAAGATCGTTCGGTTTCAACTTGAAGGTTAACCTCTAATAATTGATGAATTTATCAACATACAAACAAGTAAAGTAATATGAAAAAACATATAATACTTGCAGGCTCGCTAATTGCAGCTGCAATATCTTTCCAGTCTTGCCTCGATTTTGACAATCCGGGCGATGAGTTGGGCCTTGGCTCAATTCAGTTGAAACCAGATAATGGCGGCGACACCATACCTGGGGGTGGCGGTGAGGCCAACGGCTTTGACGAGCTTGTATATATTGAGACAAGAGCCGAGAAGCTCGACTATCAGAAAGAGTTCACAGAGCAGGAGGTAGGAGAGGCTATCAATGCACTCCAGATTCCTTTTGCCCAGGCAATGGGTGGCCGTTATGCCATGCGTGGCGGTAAGAATGCCGAAATGCCTGCTTCACACGCATACCAGCGCCAGTACTCATTCGGTCCCGACCTCTACGCAGGTTACTTCACTGTGCCTCACTATGACTTCATGTACGGTAAGCACACTTCAAGCTACGACCTCTCGGCCGACTTCAACGGTGACGCTCTCGGCAGCTACACAATGGCAAAGAATGCATTCATTCCATTGTTGCACAACGAGTACATCGACAAGGTGCCTGAAATTAAAGCCATCAACCTCCTGTTCTACTGTATCTCGGCACAGGAGCAGGCCGACCTTGCTGGTCCTTTCACATATTTCGAGGACAAGCAGAACCTTGAGGACCCACGAGTATACAACAACGTACGCAGTATCTACTATGCTATCGTAAAGGACCTTGACAACATCGTTGCTTGTCTGCAGTACTATGAGAAAAACCGTCCAGAGTGGTACAAGGGCATGATTGGCGGTATATTGGCACAGTATCACGACACAAACCCGAAATTCTACCTCGAGGGCGACATGGGTTTCAGCACATACATCAAGCTTGCAAACTCTTTGAAGCTCCGCATGGCCATGCACATTGTAAAGGTTGAGCCGGGCACTGCAAAGAAGTGGGCCGAGTCTGCAGTTGACCCTGCAAACGGCGG
Organism: Bacteroidaceae bacterium; assembly: GCA_045650605.1. Taxonomy (GTDB): domain Bacteria; phylum Bacteroidota; class Bacteroidia; order Bacteroidales; family Bacteroidaceae; genus HGM04593. Next base: position 16,778 of record JAZRRI010000018.1, read on the forward strand.
CGTAATAGAGAGCGAATGGGAGCAGCAGGGTCTCTACCCAATGTTCCTTGGATTTGGACACCCACTTATCAATGTCATCAACAGCTGGGGCGACCTTGTCCTCTCGGCTTCGCTTGAGACTCTGATTATGAGTTTGAACCACCCATACTCAAAGGCCGGTTATGTGTTCGACAACAACAACAACGAGATTTTCAACGAGGAAGAGGAGGAGACACTCCCGACCGGTACAAGAATCTGCGGTTTGCGTTCGGGTACAATGGTAGGTACCGGTCAGGACTACTCGGTCAACCAGCTCCAGGCTTTCTCTAAGATCAACACCGAGAGCTGGGGTTTGGCAATGCCTCCACTCTACTTCATCAAGTGGGCCGAGGTTGACTTCTTGCGCGCCGAGGGTGCTCTCCGTGGTTGGAACATGGGTGGCGATGCACAGTTCTTCTATGAGCGCGGTATCCGTAACGGCTACCTCGACTGCCCGATGTTCGTTGACATGTTGCCATACAAAACACTTGTTGAGGATTACCTGCAGCAGGAGACAGCAACCGAGTACTGGAATGTTGACCCCACAGGCGAGAGCGAGGCATGGGAGTCACCAACCAGAATTGGTGTGAAGTGGAACGATGCCGACAGCAGAGAGGTTAAGCTCGAGAAGATTATCACCCAGAAGTACTTGGCTCTCTTCCCGTTATCAACAGAGGCTTGGACCGAGTTGCGCCGCACCGGTTACCCACAGATATTCCCGGCTCTTAACCCCGATGATGGCGACGGCAGCTTGGAGTATGGCGATATCATCCGCCGTATCCCTTGGGTTCCAACAGACCCACGTATCCAGGGTATCGTCAGCCAGTATGCACTCCCCGCACTTGGTGGCGAAGACTTGCAGGCAACACGCCTGTGGTGGGATGTTGAGGGAGGCAACTTCTAATACAGACAAATTCCTATAGAAAAAGTGATGCTCCGCGCAATGGAGCATCACTTTTTTTTTGGCAATAATATAGCAGTTGACCCAAAGACAACTAATTTCGCGAGACATCCATCCTGAGCAGATGTGAAACTGTGCAGTAACAGATACTTCGCTGTGCTCAGTATGACAAAACACGCCGGGTCAACTGCTATATTGTTACTTTGTTTTTGCACCGTTATATTTTCATCATAAACATCATTTTTATCATCAAAATGTTTGTCATTTGCAATAATATAGTTACTTTCGCTTGAGCTAAATACATGTTCTACAACAAGCTATTAGCATATTGTAAAGCAAATGTTTCAGTTTAATTCAATTGTGACAACACATAAGGATTTAAATATATTTTTCAACTAACCTAATTCATCATTTTATGAAAAAACGTTACTTCGCAGGATTGGCGTTGGCACTTGCTCTCACAGGTGTTCCAACAACAACCACCGCTCAGACCATGTCTGAGACAGCAACGCAGGAGATTTATGATTTCTCCGGTTTTGACGTTCAGAAGATGCTCGACCTGTTCTATGCAGCAGAGCAGGATGGACGTAAGTATCCAACAATGGAGGAGTTCGAGTCTATCGGTATCCAGGCTTCGGACATCGCTTTTGTACGTTCACACGTTAGAAAGGCCGAGATTCTTGACCGTGCAGACCGTCTCCGCCCCGAGACTTACGAGAAGCGTAACCTCTTCTTGAACCTTCCTATGGACGTGGGTTCAGGTGGCGCAGCAGGTTATCCTAACGACAAGTTCGCTGCCGACGTATTCTCTATGTGGCAGTACACAAACCTCTTCGGTTCATGGAACCACGGTTTCTTCCAGGCACCGGGTGCTTGGGTTGATGCAGCTCACCGCAACGGTACACAGATTATGAGTGGTATCGCTTTCTTCGAGAGCTGGACAGGTGACGGCGATGCAGGCTACAGCGCAATGATTACCCAGAAGGTTAACGGCGAGTTCAAGTATGTAAGACCAATCATCAACTGCTTGATGTTCTTTGGTGCCGACGGTATCAACTACAACTGGGAGGACAACAGCTACAGCAATGCCGATATCGTTGCATTCCACAAGGCTCTTTACAAGTACGCTCACGAAGTTGGTTTCGACGAGTATGACAGCGCCATCTATACAGCAGTACAGGGTCTCGCAAGCTACAATGCAAACCAGAGCAACGCACTCTTGGGTAATGCTGAAGGCCAGACACACGCTTTGATGCTCAACTATATGAGCGGTGACTTCACCAGCGCATACAATATGCAGCAGACTGTTCAGGTTGCAGAAAAAGCACTTGGTACAACAGAAGACGTATACACAGGTGTATGGATTGCAGGTATGGACCGCAGCTGGAACAACCTCGACCAGGGCGATGCTCACAGAATCGGTATCTGCCTTTGGGGTGAGCACGGCCAGAGCCGTTTCATGAGCTACAACGTAGGTGACGGTGCATTCGACACACAAGGCAACTATCAGAGACTGCTTGAGCGTGCAATGTCAGGTGGTAACCGTAACCCACTCGACCGTCCTGCTGTAACAAGATCAGGTAGCGGCCAGGTTAACTGGGAGGCTACAGCAGCTCTTCCTTATCCTTTGATGAAGTTCGCCGGTATCGCAGAGTGGATTCCGGAGCGTTCAGCTATCCAGGGCGACTTGCACTTCCTCACACACTTCACATTGGGTAACGGTGACCGTTACTTCTACAAGGGTAAGAAGTCTTATGCAGGCAGCTGGTACAACATGAGTTCTCAGGACCTCGTACCAACATACCGTTGGTTGCGTCTGAAGGCTAACACAAACGAGGTTAGCAACGACATCGAGGTTAACTACACACACCTCGACGCTTACACCGGCGGTTCATGTATCGAGCTCACAGGTGCTGCTACAGAGACAGGTACAGATATCGTTCTCTACAAGACAGCTCTCAAGGCAGGCAACGGTGCTTATGCTAAGCTTGCTGTGAAGACATTGAAGGATGTAAAGGCTACAAACTTGAGCCTTATCATCAAGAAGAAGGGCAGCAGCGAGTGGGTAGAGTATCCATATGGCGAGGTTGCAGGCAACACTTGGGAAGAGAAGAAGTTCGACCTTACAGGCGTTGCAGCCGGCGACGTTATCGAGCGCGTTGGTTTGCGCGTAAAGGGCAACAACAGCGACTATCAGTTGTATGTCGGTAAGCTCGAGCTCAACGACGAGACAACAACAACTCCTGCAAATGTAAAGGACGTTGTTGCCGAGGTCAAGAAGGAGACCAAGACATCTATGGCTATAAAGCTCAACTGGAACACCGATATCACAGCAACAGAGCGTGCTGACTGGGGCTTGGCATTCAACCACGAGGGTAACATTGACCACTTCGAGATTCTCATGAAGATGGGCGAGGAAGGCAAGGTTATGAAGGTTGGTACAACATCACAGTGGGCTGCTTTGGTTCCAAACATCGACTTCGAGAGCGTTAACGACGTTCCTTATGTTGGTGTACGTTCAGTAGCTACAGACCTCAAGACCACATCACCAATTGTTTGGGTTGAGGTACCACGCGCTCCACAGGCAAACTTGCCTGAGAAGGAGGAGGAGTATGGCAACTACGGCGTAAGCCAGATGGACGAGCAGTGCGAGGGTGCAGACATTGCACGTGCACAGCGCTATTTGACATCTGCAACAACTACCGGTGCTACACAGAACCTCAACTACAAGGCTAACGGCCCTGTTGAAGATGGCACACAGTATGCAAAGGCTCTTGACCATGTATTGGTTGTTAACCAGGGTCAGACAGTTACAATGAAGCTCAAGCCATACGATACAACTAACGAGTCTAAGGTTGACGGTTTGCGTTGGTGCTTCGCAGGTGGTTGGATGGACCTCAACGGTAGCGGCGACTTTGACAAACCACTCCCAACAGAGCGTACAGCTTCTGAGATTGCCGATGGTAAGACTTCAACAGACCCAGAGGGTGAGCGTTTGTTCTTCGTTGGTACCATCCGCGCCGGTCACCCAGAATTCGAGACAGATGGTATTGAGTTTACATTCACTGTTCCTGAGGATGCAACTCCAGGCCAGAGCCGTTTGCGTATCGTATTCTCTGACGCTTGGTTCGCTGGTATGTTCAACCCTGTTGGCTACCACGCTAAGGGCTTCACAATCGACTTCGGTGTTGAAATCCAGGGTACAAATCCAGGCCGTGTAGTTGTTGACAATCGCGACCAGGGCGAGGCTGAGGAGCCGGAGAACGTTGACGTTGAGACATCTGTTGAGAACGTAGCAGGTGAGATTTCTACAGCCGAGGGCGTTGAGGGTGCTATCGTATTCAACAACGTTGAGAAGGCATGGATCTACACTGTTGACGGCAAGTTGGTAGAGTTCGTGAAGAACCCTGCAACTGTTGCAGTTGAGGCAGGTGTTTATGTTGTCAAGATGCAGAACGGCAACGTAATCCGCAACGCGAAGGTATTGGTTAAGTAAGAAACAATACACATAAGCAACATAATGGTAGTGCGCCTTTGGGGGCGCACTACTTTTTTTGTATCTTCGCGCAGGGAAACAGAAACAATATCTGTTTTCCACATTTCAACCAACACATATACACAATGCAAAAGATAGACACACGACATGGACTGCTTGCACTTTCGCCAATAATTGTACTGCTCACAATATACCTTGCCGGTTCAATAATTGCCGGCGATTTCTACCGCATACCAATAACAACCGCTTTTATTGTGGCATCAATCTATGCAGTGGCTATTACACGCGGCAGCACGCTCGATGAGCGCATTGAGCATTTCTCGAAAGGCGCTGCCAACACGCGCATAATGTATATGATTTGGATATTTGTACTTGCAGGAGCGTTCGCCGCACTTGCAAAGGCAATGGGTGCAGTGGATGCCACGGTACAGCTGACACTGAACCTCATCCCAAGCAACTACCTGCCGGCGGGAATATTCATTGCAGCCTGTTTCATATCACTCTCCATTGGAACATCTGTCGGAACAATTGTTGCACTTACCCCGGTTGTGACAGCCCTTGCAACAAAACTCAACTGCGACACGGCATGGCTTGTAGCAATTGTTGTGGGCGGCGCTTTCTTCGGCGACAACCTATCGTTCATTTCGGACACCACTATCGCCGCCACGCAGACACAGGGATGTTCAATGCGCAGCAAGTTCCGCACCAACATAAGGCTTGTGATGCCGGCGGCCATTGTAACACTGTTGCTCTACGCATTCAGCGGCAATGGTATCGAAGAGATTGAGACAACAGCCATCACCGTGAACGATGCACTGAAGTGCATCCCCTACCTCACCGTCATTGTTTGCGCACTCGCAGGTATTAATGTACTGTTAGTCCTTATCATAGGCATTGTCATTGCCGGAGCAATGGGACTGGCATTCGGTGCAGTAGATGGAATAAGCATATTCACACAGATGGGTGACGGTATCATGGGAATGACGGAGCTTATCCTTGTGACCATGCTCGCCGGTGGACTGTTGGAGATTGTACGCATAAACGGCGGTATCGACTACCTTATACGCATTGTGACACTGCGCATGCGCACAAAGCGTGCGGCAGAGTTTGCAATCACGGCATTGACCGCACTTGCAAACGTCTGCACAGCAAATAACACGATTGCAATTTTGACCGTAGCCGATATCTCGCGCGACATATCAAAGAAATTCGGCATTCAGCCACGCCGCACAGCAAGCCTCATGGACACAACATCGTGTTTTGTGCAGGGTGTAATACCTTATGGAGCACAGTTGCTCATTGCATCGGGTCTGGCAAAGATATCACCACTTGAGATTATCCCAAGCCTCTACTACCCCATGTGTATTGGAGTGATGATTGTCGTTTCCATTCTTGTGAAGAGGAAGGTGGCACAGTAAAGAGCACAGAGTATGAAACAATAGTTCCTTTACATCCGTTCAGGATGACAAAAGAAAGTTAAAAGGGTAGCAAGAGGATGAGAGGCTCAACAGCATATGTTTTTTCGAACAAATCTCATCTGTCAATTTACTGACAAGTTCCTCTCCCTGTCATTTTTCGGGCAGCCCCTCCTCCCTGTCATTCTGAGCAAAGCGAAGAATCTAAAACAACGTGAGTTCGATATAAGCTAAATCAAATCGCGAACCTGTCATTCCCGACAGAGCGTAGCGACGAGGAATCTCTGAATCCGCGTATAATGAGATTCCTCACACAAGGTTCGGAATGAACAAAATACGCTAAATTTTAGTATAAATTCTTATATCGAACTCACGTTAAAACAAGTAGCTAAAACATTATGGTAAACATCCACCAATATTGGGTATATATAATGTCAAATTATACACGCACTGTTTTATACATTGGCGTTACAAATGATTTGTACCGTAGATATTGTGAACACAAAAACGGCACAATCAAAGGGTTTACGCATAAATACAAATGCAAATGTTTGATTTATTACGAAGAATACAACAACATCAATGATGCAATTGCAAGGGAAAAAGAGCTGAAAGGTTGGAAAAGAGAAAAGAAAGAGGAACTTATAGCAAAGAGCAATCCGCAAAAAAACAATTTGGCAGAAGAACTTGAATGGATATAACAACTATTTGCAATACATAAAAGATCCTTCACTACGTTCAGGATGAGACAATTCACAAGAGCAAGCACTCCCCACACCCAATCATTCCTATCGTTTTTATGGGTACATTTAACCTTACCTATCATTTTTCGGACAAGCCTCAACCGTGCTTGTCATTCTGAGCAAAGCGAAGAATCTAAAGCTCCTTCACTACGTTCAGGATGACAGTAGCAGGATAACAATAAGGGTGCCAAATTCGCACAAAACAAGCAAACAAAAAAATCGCGGGACTTCCGAATGGAAATCCCGCGATTAAATCTTTCTTGACGCAGATTATCTACGCAAGCCGAGCTTAGCTACGATAGCACGGTAGCGGTTGATGTCACGCTCCTTCAAGTAGTTGAGGAGTGAACGACGCTTACCTACCAACATTGTCAAAGCTCTCTGTGTGCTATAATCCTTACGGTTAGCCTTGAGGTGCTCCGTCAAATGTGCAATACGGTATGAGAACAATGCAATCTGGCTCTCTGCTGAACCAGTATCAGTGTTAGACGTTCCGTATGTGCCAAAGATCTCTTTCTTTTTCTCTGAATCCAAATACATAATTTGAAGTTTTAAAGGGTTAAAAAAATATCTTTTGGCCGACAAATGAATGCGCACGGGGCGCACTATGTTGCCAACGCGGATGCAAAGGTACAACTATTTTCCGTAACAGCAATCACTTTTCATCATTTTTTTGTAAAACAACCCTTCCCGTCATGCAAAAGCGGGCTCATTTTCAAACATTTGCACACAAAGAGCCCCCAAACGGCAATTTTCTCGCTATTTTTGTGTAACTTTGCAGTCGCTAGCGACTGCTCATGTACAGAGGGGCAGATGCGCTGAAAATAAACAAAAAGTGAAATACAGCAGTTGTCCCTGCGTTTCCTGTCATACTGAGCGCAGCGAAGTATCTCCATCATGTAAACATGGAGTTCCTTCACATCCGTTCAGGATGACAAATTCACGAATGAGAATTGAAATTGGGGCAACATCCATATTACTCAATAAAACAAGGAAACACAAGATATATATATGCAGAATATTCGTAACATCGCAATCATTGCGCACGTAGACCACGGAAAGACAACCCTCGTTGACAAGATGATGTTGGCAGGCAACCTGCTCAAGGAGCAGGACAACGACAAACTCACACTCGACAACAACGAGCTGGAGCGCGAGAGAGGTATAACCATCCTTTCAAAGAACGTATCCATCCAGTACAAGGATACAAAAATCAACATCATCGACACTCCGGGACACAGCGACTTTGGCGGCGAGGTTGAGCGCGTGCTCAACATGGCCGACGGATGTATTCTGCTTGTTGATGCCTTTGAGGGTCCGATGCCACAGACACGCTTCGTGTTGCAGAAGGCGTTGCAGATTGGTTTGAAACCTATTGTTGTCGTAAACAAGGTAGACAAGCCCAACTGCCGCCCCGAGGAGGTTTACGAGATGGTTTTCGACCTTATGTTCTCGCTCGACGCAACCGAGGAGCAGCTCGATTTCCCCGTACTTTATGGTAGTGCAAAGAACAACTGGATGAGCACCGACTGGCGCAACGAGACAACCGACCTCACCGCCCTGCTCGACGCAATCCTTGAGCACATCCCGGCACCCGAGAAACTGGAGGGTACACCACAGATGCTCATCACCTCACTCGACTACTCGCCCTACACAGGCCGCATAGCAGTGGGACGTGTGCACCGCGGCACACTTACCGAAGGGTCGAACGTCACACTCGTCAACCGCAACGGCGAGCAGAGCAAAATGAAGATAAAGGAGCTCCATACATTCGAGGGTCTTGGCCGCCGCAAGACCGAGAGCGTAAGTTCGGGCGACATCTGTGCCATTGTGGGACTCGACAAGTTTGAGATTGGCGACACCATCTGCGACTTTGAGAACCCCGAGGCACTGCCGCCAATTGCCATCGACGAGCCCACAATGAGTATGCTCTTTACCATCAACGACTCGCCGTTCTTTGGCAAGGAGGGCAAGTTCGTGACATCGCGCCACATTCAGGACCGCCTTGACAAGGAGCTTGACAAGAACCTTGCCTTGCGCGTGAAGAAAGACCCCGAGGAGGATGCTTGGACAGTGTTCGGCCGCGGAGTGCTCCACCTCTCTGTGCTCATCGAGACAATGCGCCGCGAAGGTTATGAACTGCAGGTAGGCCAACCACAGGTTATCTACAAGGAGATTGACGGCGTTAAGCACGAACCTATTGAGGAGCTCACCATCAATGTCCCCACCGACTATTCAAGCAAAATAATAGACATGGTTACACGCCGCAAGGGCGAGATGCTCTCAATGGAGGCACAGGCCGAGCGTGTAAACATAGAGTTCAACATACCTTCACGCGGTATCATAGGCCTGCGCACCAACGTGCTCACAGCATCGGCCGGCGAGGCCATCATGGCACACCGTTTCAAGGAGTACCAGCCATTCAAGGGCGAGATTGAGCGCCGCACAAACGGTTCGTTAGTGGTAATGGAGAGCGGAACGGCGTTTGCCTACGCAATCGACAAGTTGCAGGAGCGCGGCAAGTTCTTCATCAGCCCACAGGAGGAGGTGTATGCAGGCCAGGTTGTCGGCGAGCACATCCACGAGAACGACCTTGTAATCAACGTCACAAAGAGCAAGAAACTCACCAACATGCGCGCCAGCGGCAGCGACGACAAGGCACGCATTGTTCCGCCAATCATCTTCTCGCTGGAGGAGGCATTGGAGTACATCAAGGAGGACGAGTACCTTGAGGTGACACCAAAGTCAATGCGCATGCGCAAGATTATCCTCGACGAGCTTGAGCGCAAACGTGCCAACAAGCAATAACAAGGCGGTACAGGGATATATGAAAAAGCTACCTGCACTCATCGCACTGCTTCTGCTCCTCTTTTCATGCAAAGAGAAGGAGGTACTCCCCTACACCATACAGGGCTGCGGGATAAAGGAGGGCGAGGTGTACCTTTGGAGCAACGACAAGAACCACAAGGATGTACTTTCGGCAAAGTACGACAGCTGTTTCACCATATCCATTGCCATTGAGGACACCACAACCTTTATGCTGGCACTCCCCGACGGCAACATCATCCCCCTCTTTGCCACCCCCGGCACGACAGCCACACTGCGACCCGACACCATGCTTAAAAGCGGATGGTGCGTAGATGGCGGCATCACACAGGCGCTGCACGACAGCATATCGCGCCTGCTCGATGCAGCGACCGACTTTGACAAGCAGAAGAGGATTATTGATGAGTTTGCGAAGGGACACCCATTCAGCGAGGTGAATGCCGAGCTGTTCCGCCGATATGTAATAGAGGTCCCAGCCCCAGACAATGACTACATACGCAAGGCAATCTCGAACCTGAGCGGCGTATTGCAGGACCATCGTTACTTTACAACAACAAGCAAGCTGCTCGAAAAGAAGAACGGCAACGTAAAGCACCGCATGTTCCCCACCTTCAACTATACCACAATCGACGGCAAGAAAGTAAACCTTGGAGCATACTCCGACAAATATATCCTTGTCAACGTGTGGGCAACATGGAACAGCAACAGTCACGAACAGATAAAGAAACTGCGTGAGCTCAAGGAGAAGGTGCGCAGCGAGAATTTTGCCATCCTCAACATATCACTCGACAGCGACACTGCAGCTTGGAAGAACGCAGTCCTGGGCGACAGCATTATTGGCGACAATGTATCCGACTACAAAGGAATGGCAAGCGAAGTACTGGAGTCGTTCAACATCACCTCGCTGCCCTACTCGGTCATCGTCACCCCATACAAGCGCATAGCCGAATATGGTGTAGCACTCGACAGCCTAACCGCAATGAGGATTGACTCCCTGACACACAAGCACGACACCAGGAACGAGAAGAAAGAGAACAAAAAGAAGAACAATAAGATAAAAATAAAGAAATAACCCCGGTAATATGCTCGTAAAGGTTCTGGCAGCAGCCATACAAGGCATAAATGCAACACTTGTAACCATTGAGGTCAATGCGTTGCGAGGAATAAAGTTCTACTTGGTGGGACTGCCCGACAACGCAGTCAAGGAGAGCCAACAGAGAATAAACTCCGCGTTCCACCACAACGGTCTGCGTTTCCCAAGCAAACAGATTATTGTGAACATGGCGCCTGCCGACATAAAGAAGGAGGGCTCGGCCTATGACCTCCCCATCGCCATTGGCATACTTGCAGCCGACGAAGCTGTCTCTACAGCAAAACTCGACCGTTATCTTATAATGGGCGAACTGGGGCTCGACGGCAAGATTCTGCCCATCAAAGGTGCATTGCCGATAACCATCAAGGCAAAGGAACTTGGCTACGAAGGCATAATACTGCCGGCCGGCAATGCCGCCGAGGCAGCTGTCGTGAACGGCATAACCGTCTACGGTGCCGACAATCTTGCCCAGGTGTTGCTGTTCCTCGACGGCAAGGAGGAGGAGATTGCCCCATACAGGGTAGACATTGAGAACGATTTCTACTCAAGACAGAGCACCTTCCCGTTCGATTTCAGCGAGGTACGCGGACAGGAGAGCGTGAAACGCGCCTTTGAGGTTGCCGCGGCAGGCGGTCACAACCTTATTATGGTAGGCCCCCCGGGTAGCGGAAAATCAATGATGGCCAAGCGTCTGCCATCCATCCTGCCACCCCTCACGCTCGAAGAGAGCCTTGAGACAACAAAGATACACTCCGTGAGCGGAATGATGCCCGACGGCATATCGCTCATTACCCAACGCCCCTTCCGCAGCCCGCACCATACCATCTCGTCGGTAGCACTGTGCGGAGGCGGAGCAAACCCCAAACCGGGCGAGATTTCATTGGCACACAACGGTGTGCTGTTCCTTGACGAGCTGCCAGAGTTCAGCCGCGACGTACTCGAAGTGATGCGCCAACCGCTTGAAGACCGCAAGATATGTGTAGCACGTGCCAACTACAAGGTGGAGTACCCTGCCGGAGTGATGTTCATTGCATCAATGAACCCATGCCCCTGCGGATACTACAACCACCCCACCAAGTCCTGCACATGCAGCCCCGGACAGGTGCAACGATACCTTAACAAGATAAGCGGCCCATTGCTCGACCGCATAGACCTTCAGATTGAGATTACCCCCGTACCGTTCGAGGAGATATCAAAAACCGCCCCCGGCGAACCGAGCGCAGCAATACGCGAGCGCGTTGTTGCAGCCCGCAAGATACAGGAAGAGCGATACAAGAACGAGAAGGGCATCTACTGTAATGCACAGATGACGCCCAAGCTCATAGCAAAATATGCAGCGCTCGACGAGACAAGCCTTGCAATGCTAAAGACCGCCATGACACGTTTCGACCTCTCGGCACGCGCATACGACCGAATACTCAAGGTCGCACGCACTATTGCCGACCTTGACGGCAGCGAGAACATACAGTTCCAGCACATTGCCGAAGCAATCGGTTACCGCAACCTCGACCGCGGCAGCTGGGGAACTTGACAAGGTGAAAGCTCGTGCAAACGAGCAAAATGCTAAGCTCGCTTTAGCATTTTACTGCGAGTGCAGCCGAGGTTCAAGCGCATGGAGTGCGGTTAAAGCCGCGAGTAAGCGAGAGCAGAGGAAAAACTTGTTTTTATTATGCCGAGCAGGAGCGGGTTCAAGCGCACGGAGCGAGATTAAATATTAAACTGTTTCTTAATTGACTAATGGAAATAAACAACATATGCATATACTGCGCATCGAGCAACAAGGTGGCAGAAATCTATGGCGAGACGGCATACGAGCTCGGAGCATTGCTTGCCAAGGAGGGAATAACAGTGGTGACCGGTGCCGGCAGCATAGGCCTCATGCGCAAGGTTGAGGACGGAGCACTTGACAACGGCGGCAAGGCAATTGGTGTCATCCCACAGTTCATGGTGGACCAGAACTGGCACCACACAGGGCTCACCGAACTGCACGTGACAAATTCAATGCATGAGCGCAAACAGATGATGGCCAACCTGAGCGATGCGGTAATTGCGTTGCCCGGCGGTTGCGGCACAATAGAGGAACTTAGTGAGATTATCACATGGAAACAGTTGGGACTCTACCTGAACCCCATTGTCATTCTCAACGTCAACGGCTACTACGACCACTTCATAGCACAGCTTGAAAAGGCTGTTGAGGAGCACTTCATGGGCGAAATCCACAGCCGTATATGGAGCGTTGCCACAACACCGGCCGAAGCGCTTGAGGCAATACGCAACACACCGCGCTGGAGTGCCGAGGTAAGAAAATACGCAGCACTATGACAGGAGCGTTGGCACCATACTGCATGGCGAATGACAACATAATACAGCTGTTGCTCATACTGAACCTTGTAGGCATCGCATATGCGCTGCTCATGAATGGCACGGGCATATTGGAACGCACAAAATGCATCTTTTACTACGAGAGCAAATCGACACCCTACAACGACAGGACACACATAACCAGGATATGCAACACGCTTTTGGATTTCCAGTTCATCTTCTATGCCACTATCGTTGCCACAGCAATGGTGGATGAGCAGCACTGTTTCGACATAACCTCAAGCAACTCCCTGCTGGTAACAGGCACGCTTGCAGCCATGTTCACCGCGTTCCTGCTGATAAAGAGAGCTATGCACAGCATTGTAAACAACATCCTGTTCACCAAAGGCATAAGCGAGGAGTGGAACAGTTTCTACTTCTTCGCCACAAAGCTATGGGGTTTCACTCTTGCCCCGGCTGCTTTGACTATTCTGTTTTTGCCCGGAATTCCTTTAAAATATGTGGAATTTTATTCAATTCTGACACTCATCCTGCACCTATACGCAATAATCAAGGGGGCCTACAAAATCATTTTTGCAAAAAAATGCATTTATGTAGATATTTTTTTATACCTTTGCGCACTTGAATTTTTACCTATAGCTATAGTGTGGAAAACTATACTACAATTGGGTGATTTTATAACAATAAAAATTTAGAGCATTGAAGGTAAATAAGATTCTGGTGTCACAGCCAAGACCTGCTACAGAAAAGTCTCCATATTTCAGCATTGCGGAGAAACATAACGTGCAGATTGACTTTTGTTCTTTCATCAAGGTTGAAGGAGTAACAGCCAAGGAATTCAGACAGCAAAAGGTATCGATTCTCGACCACACAGCTATCGTATTCCTCTCTCGTCATGCAATAGACCACTTCTTCACTTTGTGCAAGGAGTTGAGAGTTACTATCCCCGACGACATGAAGTATTTCTGTCTGTCGGAGACAATCTCATTGTACATACAGAAGTATGTACAGTACCGCAAGAGAAAGGTTTTCTTCGGCAACGGACACATACAGGACCTTGAGCCTCTGTTTGCAAAGCACAAGACAGAGAAGTATTTCGTACCTGCATCCAACGTACACAACGATGACCTGAATGCACTGTTCAGCAAGTATGACATACATCACTCACAGGCCGAGATGTACCGCACCGTGAGCACTGAGATTGCTCCCGAGTACATCAAGTCGTTCGACATGCTCATCTTCTTCAGCCCACACGGTATCGACTCGTTGAAGAAGAATGTACCCGACTACGTTCAGGGCGAGCAGCTTGTTGCCTGCTTCGGCAACGTGACTGCCGAATATATTAAGGAGCACGGTTTGAGGCTCGACCTTGAAGCGCCTTCGGCGGCGGCGACAAACATGCCGGCAGCCTTGGACGCATACCTGACAGCGAACAACAAGTAAAGATATAATTCCTTCAGCCTCGTCCAAAAGACGGGGCTGATTCATTAGAAACAGAGACGTAGGGATGAAACGCAACACCTTTCCATTGAAGGAGCACCTCAAGAGCAAGAAGGCCATTGAGCAGGTATATGCCAATGGTGCTTCGGTAACATCGTTCCCGCTACGTGCTGTCTTCATAGAGCAGCCGCAGGAGGTACAGGAGCCCACTGCAGCAATCCTAATAAACGTTGCAAAGAAGAGGTTCCGCCACGCTGTCGACCGCAACCTTGTGAAGAGACGCATACGCGAGGCCTACCGCACAAGCAAGCACCCGTTCATCGAAGCGTTGCAGAACAGTGGCAAGAAGATGGCTGTTGCCATCATATACATCGACAACAAGCACAACAGCACGGCCTTCATCAGAAAGAAGATGGTCAAGCTGCTTGAAAACATACTTGCAAAGCACGAGGTCACATGCGAAAATTGCTGACGACAATACTAATATTGCCCATAAGGTTCTACCAAAAGGTAATATCCCCAATGACACCGCCATCGTGCCGTTTCACCCCCACATGTTCACAATATGCCATTGAGGCATTGCGCAAGCACGGACCACTGAAAGGGCTGTACCTTGCCATAAGACGCATACTGCGCTGCCATCCCTGGGGCGGTTCGGGCTATGACCCTGTTCCATAAGAGACCGCCATGACTTTCATAGACATACATACCCACAACAACGCTGCCGGAAATACAATATTCAGCAGCGGCATACATTACATGGCCGAGAGAGAAATCTCCGTCGGGATACACCCATGGTACATAAATGCCGACTGGAAGAACGACCTTGCCGCCATTGCCGGCTTTGCCGGGGAGAGCAACGTTGCTGCAATTGGCGAATGTGGGATTGACACACTTAAATCACCGGCACCTGTTGAACTGCAGGAGGAGATTCTGAAGGCACACATATTGCTGGCCGAGGAGTTGCGCAAACCACTCATCATACACTGTGTGAAGGCTTATGACAGACTTGTTGCACTGCGCAACGGATTGAAGCCGCAACAGGCGTGGATTGTCCACGGTTTCCGTGGCAAGCCGCAACAGGCCGAACAGCTGATAAAGGCAGGATTCTACATTTCACTTGGCGAGAAGTTCAACACGGAGAGCGCAAAGGCAATACCAATGGAAAAACTTTTCATAGAGAGCGATGAAAGCAGTGCAGCAATAGCCGACATATATGCCGCAGTAGCCCGTGAAAAGGGAGCTGATGTTGAAAAGCTGGCATTGCAAACAATGCAGAATGCCGCAAAGTGCGGAATCATATTACAATCTTTTTAACGGCAAAAATTGCGGCTGTAACAAATTTTCGATATTTTTGCGATATAAAGAGTACACCGATGGACAAGCTAAAGACCTTTACCGACAAACGCGGAAGCCTCACTATCGTAGAGCAGGGGCTTGACGTGCCGTTCGACATACAGCGCGTCTATTGGATACACAGCGTGCCACAGGGCGAAGAGCGCGGCAGACACTCCAACAAGGTGTCATGGGAATATGTGGTTGCCGTGAGCGGTAGCGTGGAGATTACCCTCGAGGACAAGAGCGGCCGACAGACATACGTGCTCAACTCCAAGGACAAAGGCCTCGTCATCCCGCCCGACACCTGGGACGAGATAAGGAATTTCTCACCCGATGCAGTGCTGCTCGTGCTGGCATCGCACTCCTATGACGAATCGACATATATCCACTCCTATGAGGAGTTCCTGAAACATATCGGCAAATGACGGAACAACAAGGCACATACAGGATTGAGAGGTACTCACCGGGTAAAGAGGCCGAATGGAACAGCTTTGTCGACAGCAGCCGCAACGGCACGTTCCTGCACAGGCGTGGTTACATGGACTACCATGCCCACCGCTTTGCCGACCACTCGCTGATGTTCTACCGTGGCGAGGAGCTTATCGCCATTCTGCCGGCGCATATCAAGGAGGAAACATTCTGCTCGCACAATGGACTCACATACGGTGGCCTGCTGCTTTCCGGCAGAACTACCACAGCCGAGACTCTTCACTTGTTTGAGATAGCCAAAGAGTACATCACTACAAACACAGCCGCTACAAGACTCATTTACAAACCCACCCCGCACATATATCATAGCTACCCCTGCGAGGAGGACCTGTATGCACTGTTCCGCAACGGAGCGATGCTCACCGAGCGCAAGGTGTCGTCGGCCATTCCATTGAAAAACCCGCTGCCCATAAGCGGCAGACGCAAACTGACAGAAAAGACAAAAAGCGGCTTGCACATAACTGAAGACGGTGACATTGCCGGGTTCTGGAACATACTCAACGAGAGACTACAGGAGAAGTACGACACTGCAGCCGTACACAGCATAGAGGAGATAACACTGCTTAAAAGCCGCTTCCCCGAGAACATAAAACTATTTTGCGTCGCCGACAGCAACGACAACACGATTGGCGGTGTCGTACTGTTCATCACCGATAAAGTTGTACATATGCAATATTCGGCAACCACAGCCGAGGGGCGTCGCTTGAGTGCACTCGACTACCTGTATGAGGAACTCATAAACAATCGCTTTGCAGGCAAGGAGTATTTCGACTTCGGGATATCTGTTGAGGAGGGAGGCCGTTACCTCAACAGCGGACTCATTGCCTACAAGGAGCGCATGGGCGGACGTGCCGTGGTGTACGACACATATAGCATTGACCTTAAAAAGCCTGTGACATGATAAGATACTGCGACCTCAAGACAATCAATGACAGATACGAGCCACAGCTTACCGAGGCTATCGTAAAGGCGGCACAGTCGGGCTGGTATATACGCGGCAAGGAGTGCGAAGCTTTTGAGCAGGCCTTTGCTGCCTACTGCGGTTGCAGGCACTGTATCGGCACAGGCAACGGCCTCGATGCGCTCACCATCATCTTAAGGGCATACTGCGCGCTGGGTACAATGCAACCCGGTGACGAGGTAATTGTACCTGCAAACACCTACATTGCAACCATATTGTCAATAATTGAGACCGGGCTGAAGCCTGTTTTCTGCGAGCCCTGTGCCGACAGTTGTAACATAGACGCGGCACTCATTGAGAGCCTTATAACAGAGCGCACACGCGCAATAATGCCCGTGCACCTCTATGGTCTTGTGGCCGACATGGGCGCAATAAATGCAATAGCCGACAAATACTCGTTAAAGGTAATTGAAGACTGTGCGCAGGCTCACGGAGCAATATATGACGGCAAACGCACCGGCAGTCTTGGCGATGCCGCGGCATTCAGTTTCTACCCGGGCAAGAACCTTGGTGCTCTTGGCGATGGCGGAGCAATAACCACCAATGACACACAGTTGGCCGATGCGGCAAGAGCAATAGCCAACTACGGGTCGCACAAAAAATATGTAAACATATACAAGGGTGTCAACAGCCGCCTCGACGAGATTCAGGCCGCAGCGCTGCGTGTAAAGTTGCAGCATCTCGATGCCGACAATGCAAGGCGCAGGGAGATTGCCCTCAGGTATATCAACGCTATTGACAACCCGCACGTGACATTGCCAGTAGCCGACAATGGTGGAAACCATGTCTATCACATCTTTGCCGTGACAACACCACAACGCGACAAACTGCAACAGCACCTTTTAGGAGAGAACATCGAGACACTCATACACTACCCCATCCCGCCACATAGACAGGAGGCACTGCGTGAATATTCGCATCTTGCGCTACCTGTAACCGAGCAGATACATGCCGGTTGCCTTAGCCTGCCTTGCCACCCGGCCATGAATGACAATGAGGTGGAGCATGTTATAGCTGCAGTCAACAGATTCACCATATAGTCCACCATATAGTCCACAGCAAGCGGCACAGCAGAAACAACCGAAATTATTTGGCATTTACACATTAAATAGCTATCTTTGCACCGCTTAAATAAAGAGCACCGCTCTTCAAAAGAGAGCACAATGAGGATTGTCCTATGGTGTAATGGTAGCACAACAGGTTTTGGTTCTGTTTGTCCTGGTTCGAATCCGGGTAGGACAACAAAAAAGTCAGCTTTCAAAAGCCGACTTTTTTTGTTATTATACCGATAGATATTTATTCAACAGACAGAAGTTTCTCCCATCTCTCCTCCTGCTCGGGGGTAAGATTCTCCATCAGCTCCATCTTTGCCATCATTACCTCGTAATACTTCACGAACGCGGCATTGAGAGCCTCAACCTCCTTGGAATACTTCTCCTCGACCTGCGCATCATCCATATTCTCCAATTCGGCCATGATATCGTTATACTTCTCATCGAATGACTTTACCTTGGCGGTCATCTCCTCCATCGCATTGATGACATCATCGGCATTCTCGGCCGCCTCCATCTTTGCAGCAGTCGACTCGAACACATTCGAGGTCAATGTCAGAACATCACCCGGGGTCTTTACCACCTCTTTCTTCTCGCCGCAAGCGGCCAACATCAAAACGGCCATCAGGGCCACCAAAAACTTTCTCATAACCATATTTTTAAAAGTTCATATTCTCCTTACCAGCCAAATTTTTCTATTAAGCCGGATAATTCAGATTCTCATCAGAGATATTCTCAAGCACCTCTTCAAGATACTTGCGTGCTTCCCAACGTGCTTCGGGCAAATTCATTAGCAGATAGTTGCCACAGTCGCGCGCAGTAGCACCTGGAACATCCCCCTCATAGGCAGCGACAAAGGCGAATGTCTCCTTCACCAATGGCAGGATTTCGGCCGATGTCAAATCGCCCTTCACAATGAGATAATTGCCGGTGAGGCAACCCATCGGCCCCCAATAGATAATCCTGTCGGCCCATACAGGGTGATTGCGCAGGAAGGTTGCCGCAAGATGCTCTATTGTGTGTATTGCACTGGGACTGAGCACCGGCTCGCGGTTAGGCTCTTTCATGCGCACATCGAATGTTGTCACCACCTCGCCGCCTACACTGTCCTGGCGCGACACATATACTCCGCGCACAAGACGTATGTGGTCTATTGTAAAACTCGGTATCTTATCCATAACAGCACGTTTTAAAGTTTCATCAGGAAACGACGTGTAACACCGAACGAACGGTCGGCCATCTCGCACCAGAAGTTCTCATACTGCTCAATATGCTTGTCCACACCCGGAGTATCACTTATTATACGGAAACTCACAAAAGGCACACCATAGATGTGGCAGGTCTGCGCAATGGCTGCCGACTCCATATCAACAGCCAGACCGGCGGGAAAGTTGCCTTTTATCTTGTCAAGTTCGTCGCGGTTGGTGATGAACTGGTCGCCGGTACATATGAGACCGGCATGTATGCGGGTCCTGTTGTCGGCATCGTCATTCAGCGACTCTGCCGCACGGCACATGGCCTCATCGGCAGCAAACACTGCCGGCATGCCCTGCACCTGACCATACTCGCACCCCATTCCGCACCACACGTCGTGGTACACGATTGAGGAGCTCACCACTACATCCATAACACCCAAGCTGCAGTCAATGCCGCCGGCAACACCGGTGCTCACCATTGCATCGGGAGAGAAAGCACGGATGAGTTCGGCAGCACCAAGCGCAGCATTCACCTTGCCTATTCCGCACTGGCGCAGAATAATCTCGTTCCCGCCGACATGCCCCACCAGGTAGCCTATACCGTTTCTCTCGCAGTCGGCAATCCCGTCGAGCATAGCAGCAAGCTGCTCAAACTCAGAGGTCATCGCCGTCAATACGCCTATCTTCATTGTATAATAAATGTTTTATCTACATTCAGGTTTTAACCTTTACAATATCATCGACACGAGCACATACATCCAATGCGCTGCAATTCCTGCCGCAAGACCACCAATTGTGTGTGAAAGAATATCCTTTGAAGTAAGACGACGATAGCCAAGAGCATCCAGCATCGCTGTATGAGTACTTAGGAAACCGCTCCAGCACATACCAATGGCTGTGAACACAGCAATAGCATTGCCGTCAATCCAGCCCTCGGCTGCAAAATTAGGAATAAGACCCAATGCTGCACCGACAGCACCGATAGCTGTGATGGGGAATGCAATAAGGTGAGGGTCAGTGAAACCGAACAGCCACTCGAATACAAAGCTCAACTTTGAGCCAATCCATGGAAGCAACTCGACACCCTGATAAGCAGCACCGGTAAAGTCGCCGGTTGCCTTGTCGGGACCGAATGTGAAGACCATCACCAAAGTAGATATTACAAGCACACCCGGAATAATCATCATACCCACGTCTACACCTGTACGTCCACCATCGAGCAACGAATCAAGGATACGGAGGAAAACAGGTTTTCTATTATGCACCTCTCTGCTATCCTCAACCTCATCCAATTCCGCCGCATTCTCCTCCTTGAAACGAGGGTAGGCCTTAACCACAAAATACTGCATAAGCCTTGTAGATACTATACAACCTATCATAGCACCTATGAATCCCACAAAAGACTCCATGAAATAGCCCTGGCCAATCATAAACACAATAACCAGAAGACCCATACCGAAGGAGGTACCGAAGTTGTTGAGCGAAATAAACTGATACTTCTTGAAGTATGACGCGAACTTCTTATCCTGGGCCAATGAAATAATGGCAGGGTTGTCCGAGAGGAATGTAAGCACAGCACCCAACGAAGCCACACCCGGAAGGTTGAAAAGAGGCTTCATAAGCGGGCGGAGCAACTTCTCAAGCAGATTCACGACACCGAACTCGACAAAGATTTTTCCAATGGCACCGGTCAACACGCATATTGCCATAAGATAGAACACCGTGTTGAGCAACAGGTCGTGCGCCGTGTTCATAATGGTGTTGAGCATATTTGCTGTTCCCATCTTTGAACCCAGATAACCGAACAGGGCAACAAATACCAAAAGACAGATAATTCCATTCGGAATCCACCCAAAAAGCTTCTTTAAGCTATTCTTTACAGTTCTCATAGTAAATTATGTTAAATTTCAATATATACGACTATAGAGTTTTGTAATCGTGCAAAATTATATTTAAATTCTGAAAAAGACAACTATATGAAGATTTGTTTGCGAAACCATTGTCTCATGAATGCAGAAAGGCAAAAAACAGGCACCTCGTTTTGTTTTTGAAATAATTTGCCGTATCTTGCGATGTCTTTGCCATAGTGCAGGATTTACACACCATTTTACGACATTTATAAAAAACAGACATATGATGATTCCAACCGAATTTGACGAAATCCGTCCTTACAACCCCGAGGAACTTCCACAAATCTTTGAAGAACTCATTGCCGACCCCGAATTCCAGGCCGTGATGGGTTATGCGTTCAAGGATATACCATTTGAGCATGTTGCAGGCCTCATGCGTGCATCCAAGAATAATCTGGAATTCCAGAAAGCGCTTGTCTATCCATTCCTGAAAGGACTGCTCAAGAAACTCTCAAGCGGATTGACCGTAAGTTTCGAGAACAAAGAAAACATGGCAAAGTCGCTCTGTATATCCAACCACCGCGACATCATCATGGACTCGGCGTTCCTTTGCATAGTATTTGTCGAGGCATTGGACAACACCGTTGAGATTGCAATCGGCGACAACCTGCTCATCCGCCCATGGATAAAGAAACTCGTTCGCGTGAACCGCAGCTTCATCGTGCAGCGCTCGGCAAGCATACGCGAGATGC
This sequence comes from Bacteroidaceae bacterium, assembly GCA_045650605.1. Classification (GTDB taxonomy): domain Bacteria; phylum Bacteroidota; class Bacteroidia; order Bacteroidales; family Bacteroidaceae; genus HGM04593. Next base: position 38,670 of record JAZRRI010000018.1, read on the forward strand.
TGGCATCGTCAAAGCGCCTGTCGGCATACATGCACCATGCCATCACCGAGCGTCAGCAGCCCATTTGGCTTGCACAGCGCGAGGGACGTGCCAAGGACAGCAACGACCGCACACAGGAGGGCCTCATCAAGATGCTCTCGATGTACAGCAACGGCGACATCGTAGATGCATTGAAGGAGCTGAACATTGCGCCGACAACAATATCATACGAGTATGACCCGTGTGACTACCTCAAGGCGAAGGAGTTCCAGCAGAAGCGCGACAACCCCGAGTGGAAGAAGGCGCCACAGGACGACCTCATCAACATGAAGACCGGTATGTTCGGCTACAAAGGCGGCATCCACTACCATATTGCCGACTGTATCAACGACGAGATTGATGCCATTGACCGTTCACTGGGCAAGAACGAGAAGACTGCAGCCGTGGCACGTATCATCGACCGCCACATACACAAGAACTACAAGTTCTGGCCAATAAACTACTACTACTATGAACTGCTCACCGGCGACACACGCTTTGCCGACAAGTACACAGCCGAGGACAAAGCGAAGCTCGACATGTACCTGCAGGGACAGATTGAGAAGGTCGACCTCCCCAACCGCGACGACGAGTTCTGCCGCACAAAGATACTGGAGATGTATGCCAACCCGGTAATCAACTACATAAAGGCAATAGAGGAATAAAAAACATTGAAGGCAAATCCCGCGGGATTTGCCTTCAATGTACTATAAGTTTTATCCGTATATTTCAACAATCCTGTCAAGGATTGACATCAGTTCGTCCATTTTTTCGCAACGGAGCATCTCAATACGAAGGGGGCGGAAATCCGTGAGTCCTTTGAGCAGCGGTGTCGCTGCAAGATGGCGGCGTACATGCAGGATTCCGGGACGCTCGCCAAGCCACTCCACGCTATCCCTCACCTGCTCACGCAGAATATCCATGCACTCTGTGAATGTAAACGGCACAGCCGGCTCGCCATGCTCCAGGTAGTGCTTCACATCGCGGAAAATCCATGGCTGACCGAAGCTTGCACGGCCAATCATCACCGCATCAACGCCATACTTGTCAAAGCACTCCTTCGCGCGCTCAGGTGTCTTCACGTCGCCGTTACCAATGATGGGTATGTGCATGCGGGGGTTCTCCTTGATTTTGCCAATCAGTGTCCAGTCGGCATCGCCAGTGTACATCTGTGCGCGTGTGCGGCCATGGACTGTGAGGGCGGCAATGCCGCAATCCTGCAGGCGCTCGGCAAGGTCGACAATACACTTGCTGCTCTCGTCCCATCCAAGGCGGGTCTTCACGGTGACAGGGATGTTCACTGCATCCACCACTGCCTTTGTAATCTCAAGCAGCTTAGGAATATTCTGCAGCATACCGGCACCGCACCCTTTGCGTGCCACCTTCTTTACGGGACAGCCGAAGTTGATGTCAAGAATATCGGGCTTTGCCAATTCCACGCGCTTGGCAGCCTCTACCATAGGCTCAACCTCGTTGCCATATATCTGTATTGCCACCGGGCGCTCCTTGTCATAGACCTGCAGTTTGCGTACGGTGCTGTTGACGTCGCGTATGAGTGCGTCACTCGAAACAAACTCGGTATATACCATATCAACCCCGAACCTTTTGCACAGCAAACGGAACGCAGCATCTGTAACATCCTCCATTGGAGCAAGAAAGATGGGATATTTCCCGAACTCTATATTGGCAATCTTCATTCAGTTATTGATTTTATGGTGCAAAGATACTACCTTTGCGTTTAAAATGCGAAAATCAACAATACTTTTGCAGATAAAATGCATTTTGCACACATAATATTCCCCTCGCCCTTTGGGCACTCCCCCTTATAAAGTGGGAGAGCTCCTCCACTCCTTTGAGGGGAGGTGGATGGAAACGGATGTTTTCAGACGGAGGGGAGCTGGCATAACGACATTATAACACATCAACCATGAACTACAAAAGAAGCGATTTTGAGATAATGGCACCAGTGGGTTCACGCGAGAGCCTCGCGGCAGCCATACAGGCAGGCGCCAACTCCATCTACTTTGGTATCGAACACCTTAACATGCGCGCCCACTCGGCAAGCGCATTCTCAATAAATGACCTGCGCGAGATTGCAGAGATTTGCGACCAGCATGGCATAAAGAGCTACCTCACGGTGAACACCATCATCTACGAGGATGACATACCCATGATGTACAAGATTATCGATGCAGCAAAGGAGAGCGGTATCTCGGCTGTGATTGCAGCCGATGTTGCAGTGATGCAGTACTGCAACCGCATTGGTGTGGAGGTGCACCTCTCGACACAGCTCAACATAAGCAACAGCGAGGCCATGAAGTTCTACGCACAGTTTGCCGATGTTGTGGTGCTTGCACGTGAGCTGAAGATGGAGCAGGTGGCTGCAATACACAAGGTGATTGTCGACGAGAACATCTGTGGCCCCAAGGGCGAACAGTTGCGCATTGAAATGTTCTGCCACGGAGCATTGTGCATGGCAATATCGGGCAAATGCTACATGTCACTACACCAGCTCGGACGCAGCGCCAACCGTGGCGAGTGCATGCAGGTATGCCGTCGCGGCTACATTGTAAAGGACCGCGAGAGCGACATTGAGCTGGAGGTTGACAACAAGTATATAATGTCTCCAAAGGACCTTAAGACCATACGCTTCATAGACCGCATGATTGAGAGCGGCGTGCGCGTGTTCAAGATTGAAGGACGTGCGCGCGGCCCCGAATATGTGCAGACCGTTGCCGGATGCTACAACGAGGCACTCAATGCCTACCTTGCCGGCGAGCTCACCGAGGAGAAGAAGGATGCATGGGACGAGCGCCTTGCAACTGTGTTCAACCGCGGATTCTGGGACGGCTACTACCAGGGACAGAAACTTGGCGAGTGGAGCAACATTTACGGTTCGCAGGCCACAGAGCGCAAGGTGTATATCGGCAAGGCAATGAAGCACTTCTCAAAGCTGGGCGTGGGCGAGTTCCTCATCGAGGCAGGCACCATCGATGCCGGCGAGAAAATCCTTATCACCGGCCCAACAACAGGTGCAGTGTACCTGGAGCTTGAAGACCCGCGCGTGAACCTTGAGCCTGTTGAAAAGGTGAACAAGGGCGACAGGGTTTCGTTCAAGGTACCCTGCAAGGTACGTCCAAGCGACAAGCTCTACAAGATTGTAAAGACCGAGCACGGTTGCTGCGACTAAAAGAATATTTCCATAATAAAATGATGGTGATTCAATTTATTTTGAGTCACCATCATTTTATTCAGAAAGAGGCTTTTTAGTCAACCCACGCTCATATCCTTGATGCGCTGCAGTCGCTGAGCACATCGCGCACCACCTCGCCGAGCATTGCCTTGAGTTCCTCAATGAATGTCTTTGCCTCGTATTGTCGCTTTTCAATGTCGCGCAGTTTCTTCTCCCACTGGCCGGTGAGTTCGGCACTCTTCAGGAGTTCATTCCTTATTGTACCAATGAGCTCAATGCCCGTGGGTGTTGCAACGATGTTCTTTTTCTCGCGCTTTATGTAGTTGCGTTTGAAGAGTGTCTCGATGATTGCCGCACGGGTTGACGGACGGCCAATGCCGTTCTCCTTCATTGCATCGCGCAACTCCTCGTTATCCACAAGTTTGCCGGCCGTCTCCATTGCACGCAGCAGCGTAGCCTCGGTGTAGTACTTTGGCGGCTGCGTCCACTTCTCGGCGAGGCCGGGGGTGTGGGGACCGCTCTCGCCAACGGTGAACGACGGCAACAGGTTCTCCTTCTCCTCCTTGTCGTCGGCCTGCTCGCCGGCAAAGACCACGCGCCAACCCGGTTCGATAATCTCCTTGCCGGTTGTCTTGAACTTTACATCTGCACTCTCGCCAAGCACAGTGGTGGTGCGGAATTTGCAATCGGGGTAGAACACGGCAATGAAGTGTGTCGCTACAAGGTTGTAAACATTTTTCTCGAGGTCGGTGAGCCCCTGGGGATAGACACCAGTGGGGATTATGGCGTGGTGGTCGGTTACCTTCTTGTTGTCGAACACCTTTTTCGATTTCACAAGCGGCTTGCCCATCAACGGCGCAGTCAGTGTCTGGTAGTCGCGCAATCCTTTGAGGATATTCCCGCACTTCGGGTATATGTCGTCACTCAAATATGTAGTATCGACACGCGGATAGGTTGTCACCTTCTTTTCGTAAAGCGACTGTATTGTCTGCAACGTCTGCTCGGCCGAGAGACCGAACTTTTTGTTGCAGTCGACCTGCAGTGATGTGAGGTCATAGAGGCGCGGCGGCAGTTCGGTACCGTTCTTTGCTGTAACATCGGTCACTGTGAACGGCTGTCCTGTAATCTTTTCAAGCGCCTCGCGTGCCTTCTCCTCGTTGTCGAAACGTCCCTCGGTTACGCTGAACGTGGTGTCGCGGTACACGGTCTTGAGTTCCCAATAGGGCTGCGGAACAAAGTTCTGAATCTCCAACTGGCGCTTTACCACAAGTGCAAGGGTCGGTGTCTGCACACGACCGATGGAGAGCACCTGCTTGTTCTTTGCATATTTGAGCGTGTAGAGCCTTGTGGCGTTCATTCCCAGGAGCCAGTCACCGATGGCACGGCTGAGGCCGGCCTCGTAGAGAGGCTGGTATTCGCTCTGGTCCTTGAGGTTGGCAAAACCTTCGCGGATAGCCTCCTCGGTGAGTGACGACACCCAAAGGCGCTTTACAGGACACTTTGCCTGTGCTTTCTGCATCACCCAACGCTGGATGAGTTCTCCCTCCTGGCCGGCATCACCGCAGTTCACAATCATATCGGCATCCTGCATCAGTTTCTCAATGACTGCAAACTGCTTTTCAATGCCCTTGTCATTGATGAGTTTTATGCCGAAACGTGGCGGAATCATTGGCAGGCTGCCAAGGTTCCATCGCTGCCACATGGGGGTGTAGTCGTGTGGTTCCTTTAGCGTACACAGGTGACCGAATGTCCATGTCACCTGGTAACCGTTGCCCTCAATGAATCCCTCGCGGCGGTTCTTCGCCCCAAGAATATCGGCTATCTCCTTAGCTACACTTGGTTTCTCTGCTATACAGACTATCATTGTTCTTTCAAGTATTCTATTCCGTAATAAAGGGTGGCTAAATACTTAGCCGCCCCTTTGCTATTTCTTCAAGTGGATGAATAAAAAGCATATTGCTGTGTTACGCTTTTCAGGCTTTCACTTTTATTTGTCCAACAATATCTTCATTAGCTCACACGCTGCCTTTGCAACGCTTGTACCGGGACCGAAGATACCCACAACACCGGCACGATAGAGGAAGTCATAGTCCTGTGCGGGGATTACACCACCGGCAAACACCATGATATCGCCACGGCCCAGTTTGTCGAGTTCCTCGATGAGTTGCGGAACCAGTGTCTTGTGACCGGCTGCAAGCGATGAGACACCCACAGCATGCACATCGTTCTCCACAGCCTGACGGGCAACCTCGGCGGGTGTCTGGAACAGCATTCCCATATCAACGTCGAAGCCGCAGTCGGCATAGCCCGTAGCTACAACCTTTGCGCCACGGTCGTGACCGTCTTGGCCCATCTTGGCAACCATAACTCGGGGACGGCGTCCCTCTCTCTTTGCAAACTCGTCTGTGAGACGGCAGGCCTCTCTGAAGCTCTCGTCGTCCTTGCTCTCTGCTGAATACACTCCCGATATTGTTCTGATTACTGCCTTGTACCTGCCGGCAACATCCTCGCAGGCATCCGATATCTCACCCAATGTGGCACGCAGGTGCGCTGCCTCAACAGCAGCCTCCAGCAAGTTGCCCTCGCCGTTGCGCGCATACTCGGTAATCTTTGCAAGCGCAGCCTTCACGGCAGCCTCATCGCGGTTTGCAGTGTTGCGCTCAAGTGCTGCAAGCTGCTCGTTGCGTACTGCGGTATTGTCGATTTCAAGGATGTCGATAGGTTCCTCCTCATCGAGTTTATAGGCATTTGTTCCCACAATAACCTGCTTGCCGCTGTCGATACGTGCCTGTGTGCGTGCAGCAGCCTCCTCGATACGCATCTTGGGAATACCGGTCTCAATGGCTTTGGCCATGCCGCCAAGTTCCTCAATCTCCTGGATGAGTTTCCATGCTTTTTCGGCAATCTCCTGTGTGAGGCTCTCCACGTAATATGAACCGCCCCACGGGTCTACCACGCGACAGATGTTTGTCTCCTCCTGCAAGTATATCTGCGTGTTGCGTGCAATGCGTGCCGAGAAGTCGGTAGGCAAGGCAATGGCCTCATCGAGCGCATTGGTGTGCAGTGACTGTGTGTGACCCATAGCTGCCGACATTGCCTCAATGACTGTGCGGCCGACGTTGTTGTATGGGTCCTGCTCGGTGAGCGACCAGCCCGATGTCTGGCAGTGTGTGCGCAGTGCCATTGACTTGGGGTTCTTGGGGTTGAACTGCTTTATTATCTTTGCCCATAGCATACGTGCCGCGCGCATCTTCGCAATCTCCATGAACGGATTCATTCCAACGCCCCAGAAGAACGAGAGACGAGGAGCAAAGGCATCGATGTCGATACCGGCATTCACACCCGTACGCACATACTCCAGACCGTCGGCCAGGGTATACGCAAGTTCAATGTCGGCCGAAGCACCGGCCTCCTGCATGTGGTAGCCACTGATTGAGATGGAGTTGAACTTTGGCATCTTCTGCGATGTGTAGGCAAAGATGTCGCCTATTATGCGCATTGAGAATGCCGGTGGGTAAATGTAGGTGTTGCGCACCATGAACTCCTTGAGAATGTCGTTCTGTATTGTACCGGCCATCTCCTCGAGCTTTGCGCCCTGCTCCAACGCCGCATTGATGTAGAAGGCAAGCACGGGAAGCACCGCACCGTTCATTGTCATTGAAACGGACATCTTGTTGAGCGGAATGCCGTCGAACAACTGCTCCATGTTCTCCATGCAACAGATTGATACACCGGCCTTGCCCACGTCGCCCACCACTCGCTCGTTGTCGGGGTTGTAGCCACGGTGTGTGGGAAGGTCGAACGCCACTGACAAGCCTTTCTGTCCCGATGCAAGATTGCGGCGGTAGAAGGCATTGCTCTCCTCGGCTGTTGAGAAGCCGGCATACTGGCGAATTGTCCAGGGACGGTAAACATACATCATTGAATAAGGGCCACGCAGGAACGGCGGTATGCCGGCCGCGTAGTCAAGGTGCTCCATCTCCTTGAGGTCATCGGCTGTGTAAAGGGGCTTCACCTTTATCTGCTCGGGGGTCTCCCAAACGTTATTGCTGTCGGCTGCAGTTGTGCAGCATCCTGTGGCCGCTGTGCAGCCAAACAGGTCTATATTGTTGAAATTCTTTCTCATGACGTCAAATATTATATGCCCAACTTTGCGTTCAAAGCCCTCATGGTCTCAAGAACATTGGATTTCACGTTGATAAAGTTCACTATGCCCGCAGCCTGCAACTCCTCGGTGCAGGCAGGTGCTCCCGCAACAATGAATATTGCCTTGTCACCGATTGCACGGTATGCCGGGATTGCATACTCGGCATACTCGTCGTCACTTGAACAGAGAACAACGATGTCGGCCTTTGCATCCAATGCAGCCTTCACACCCTCGTCAACTGTTGTAAAGCCAAGGTTGTCGACAACCTCGTAGCCTGCAGTCGCAAGGAAGTTGCAAGAGAACTGCGCTCTTGCCTGGCGCATTGCAAGGTTGCCGATGGTGAGCATGAATGCCTTTGGACGACGGCCGCTCTCCTCGGTAGCGAGACGCAACTGCTCGAAATCCTCGGCAAGGCGCTTTATTGCCAGCGTGTGACCGCCGGTCTGCTTTGTCCCGTCGCAGTTGCAACCGCAGTTGCATCCTTTTGATGCAGGACGATGGCCATTGGACAGCTCGCTGAAGTTCGGATACTGGTTTGTACCGATGAGCACCTCCTTGCGCTTTGCAAAAGCGACGCGGCGTTCGTCGCCCGAAGCCTCAACGGCCTGCTGAATGCGGCCTTCTTTAACAGCCTTGTGGAAACCGCCGGCCTCCTCAATGGCAAGGAACTGCTTCCATGCCTCGGCAGCGATTGATGCGGTGAGGCTCTCTATGTAGTATGAACCACCGGCAGGGTCGGCAACCTTGTCGAGGTGGCTCTCGTGTTTCAAGATAAGCTGCTGATTCTTTGCTATGCGAACCGCAAAATCGGTGGGCGATTCGTAAACCGCATCGTATGGTGTAACGGTGATTGACTCCACACCGGCAAGCGCGGCACTCATGGCCTCGGTCTGTGTGCGGAGCATATTAACGTATGCATCGAACAATGTGAGGTTGAACTCGGATGTCTCGGCATGGATAATCATCTTGCAGGCACATTTGCACTCCGGTTCATACTGCTCCACAATCTTTGCCCACAGGGTACGTGCCGCGCGGAACTTTGCAATCTCCATGAAGAAGTTGCTTGAAATTCCCATGTTGAACTTGATGTTCTTCGCAACCACATCTACAGGGATACCCGCCTCGGTAGCCGCATGCAGATACTCGTTACCCCAGGCAAGTGCACAGGCAAGTTCCTGGGTAATGTAGGCACCGGCATTATTGAGTTTGCCGCTACTTACTGCAATGCAACGGTACTTTGGCATGCAGGCGGTCTCGGCAACAAGCTCCTTGATTACATCGGTATATGAATCGTTCACCTTTCCGGACATCATCTCCTTGCCAATGGGGTCGTAACCTATGCTGCCCCTCACCTTTTCAAGGTTGAAGGCGCGATGGCGGTAATACTCGACAAGCAGTTGAGTAAAGAGCTGTACCTTACCCACACATACATTGAAGTTGAGTTCAACACTCTCCGCATCAATACCATCGAGCAGAGCGGGTATATATTCGGGAGTAACTAGTTTTCCTTTTATTCCAAAAGCAATGGAGTCCACGCCTTGCGCTATGAGCGCCTTTGCTTTGGCATTGGCCTCGGCGGCATCGCCGGCCTTTATATCAACACGCACAAGCCAACAGTTGCAGGCCTTGTTGCCGCGCGTGTAAGGGAACACACCCGGTTGCAGGTTCTCACACCCCGCAGGCAAATCCTCCTTGCGGTAGAAGGGGTTTACACAGAAGCCCTCGGGGGTTCTCCAAATCATTTTCTTGTCATAGGGGACACCTTTCAGGTCCTCCACAATCTTGTTTTTCCAATCCTCGGATGATACAGGCGAGAAATCGCTAAAAAGCTTCTCCTTTTCCATGTTCATAGTATTGAGTTTATGATTACGTTCATTATCGGTCGCCCTTGGCAGGCAAACCAAGAGCAAACTTACACAATAAATTTCTATTTATCCAAGAAATGGAGATGTTTTTATTCACAAAGCATCGCCCTTGCCTCTCCTCTCACGGGAAGGAACATATGTGTATACAAATATTCACATTACAGCGTCCATTATTGAAAATAATGCGTACCTTTGCGAAATATTATACAATACACAAACAACAAAAACAGAATGAAACGCTTTGTATCATCAATATTCCTGCTTCTATTGGTGGTTTGCGCAACCGCGCAGAAGGAGTATTACACATCGGTTGACGGTATAAAGGGCGGCGAGCCCCTGAAGACTGCACTGCACAATCTTATAAAAAACCATAGACAAATCAGCTATGGAAGTGGCACCGGCAGCACTTGGGGTGCATTCTACACTACCGATGCAGTTGTTGAAAACGGCCAACGCCGTGTGCTCGATATGTATTCAAGCGAAAAGCGCTACTTTGGCAGTAAAGGCTCGGCTGTCAGCGGAATGAACATTGAGCACAGTGTTGCAAAGAGCTGGTGGGGAGGAACAAAGAACAACGCATACTGCGACATTCACCACCTGAACCCATCGGACCAGAACGCCAACAGCCGCAAGAGCAACTATCCGCTCGGTGAGCTCACAAGCGTATCATGGGATAATGGGGTGACATTTGTGGGCAAGGCTATAGTTGACGGTAAGTCAGAAAACGCATACGAGCCTTGCGACGAGTACAAGGGAGACTTTGCGCGTGTGTTCATGTACATGTTCACCTGCTATCAGGACTTGACATGGAAATACACCTGGATGAACTATGAGAAGAGCGCCTACCCAACCCTGAAGCCATGGGCGGTTGAATTGCTCCTTAAATGGCACGAGCAGGACCCCGTGAGCGAGAAGGAGGTGAACCGCAACAACGCGGTGTATGCAGTGCAGGGCAACCGCAACCCATTTGTGGACTATCCGCAGCTTGCCGACTATGTATGGGGCGACTCAATCAATTATGTTTTCCACCTCACAGGCGAGGTTGAGGACGGCACAGGCAGTGGAAACGGAGGAAGCACAGACGGCGGAAATGACGGTGGCGATGATGTTGAAATAATTGACGGTTGGAAGATTTACCTCAACGAGAACTTTGATGGTTCATCAATGAAGTTCACAACATACGAGGGCGACGGCGACTACCCTTGGACATTGAACAGCCAGTATAAATACGCAGTTGCATCATCATACGTAAGCAGCAGCAAGACCAACCATAATGCCGAGAGTTGGCTACTGTCGCCTTTCTTTGATTTCTCGAACGACAGCGTTGCAACCGTTTCATTTGAATATGTAATCCGCTACTGTGAGAGCGGAAAGGCTGCCGAGTACCACACACTTATGATTTGCAACGACTTTGACGGCGATGTTGAAAACGCGACCTGGGAGGCTATTGACTTTGGAGCAAAAGAGAACACCACCGATTGGACACTGACAAAGACGGGCGACATCACAATCCCACAGAAATACATGGGTGAGAAGGCTGTAACCCTCGCATTCTTCTACAAGGGAACCGAGACCAAGGCCGGTACATTCGAGATTGACAATGTAATTGTAAAGGCCATTGAAGGTGCCAACGATGGCGGCAACAGCGGTGGTGATGACAATGATGGCGATGACAACGAAGGCAACACCGGCGGAGAGGGCAATGACGGCAACTTCAGTGGCGGCGTGTTCGTGCTTGTAACCGACGCGGCACAACTCACAGTAGGCGACTCAATAGTTATTGGATATGAGAACTATGTGATGGGAGCACACAGCGACAATGGCAAATATCGCACAAAAACCGACATGATGACAAGTGATGGTGCAATTACTTACCTTGCCGATGACGCACAGATTATTCTGCTCGAAGAAGGTGTTGTAGAAGGCACATATGCATTCAATGTAGGCAACGGTTACCTTGCAGCATCGTCAAGCAGCAGCAACAATGTTGCTACCACAACAACGCTTGATAAAAATGGTAGCTGGGCAATTACCATAAGCAATGGACTGGCAACCGTAATCGCGCAGGGCGACAAATCGCGCAACAGATTGCAGTACAACGTCAGCTCACCACGTTTCTCTTGCTACAAGAGCGGACAGAAGGACGTGAACATCTACGCGAAATCACCTGTTGCCAGCGGCATTGACGAGGTGAAAGCGGAACCAACGGTCGACGCAAGTCAAAGCGGAAAGGTACAAGGTATTTTTGACCTTGCAGGCCGCAGACTCAATGCAATCACCGAGCCGGGAATTTACATCATTGACGGACATAAGGTGCTGGTAAAGTAACAGAACTATAATACGACTGAATTGAAAGGATTCTTCGCTACGCCCGGGATGATACAAACCAACAGTTCATTCTGAGCGCAGCGAAGAATCTCTTTTACGACTCCACTCACCAACAAAATTTTCACTTTTATAAGAAGCTGTTTAAATTTATATCGCCAAGTTTTTTATAGAGCAAAAATTGGATGTTTATTTATTTTTCAAGGGCACATAGCGGGCTATGTAACTGCGAAAAAGAAAGAAACAGACGTTTTTGAATATAAAAAACGGCGAAAT
>JAZRRI010000019.1:0-86303 GCA_045650605.1 Bacteroidaceae bacterium
CTGTTTGCTGTGATTTTGATGGTGCCGGTTTAAAAATATTACCATTGTACGCACTATAATGCATAGGGTACGTCAATGAATCTTCTTCGCAAAGGTAATTACCCGCCAACGGCGGAAAGTTACGTGTAAGCGAGCGAAAGCCAAACTTGTTTGAGCTTTTGCGGCGAGCATTAGTAACTTATCTAATGGGCAGCGTTGGGAGGCACAGCGAGTAGCCGAGCAATGATTGGAAACAGGCGGCATGATGTTTGAGCGAAGCGAGTTCTTGCCGCCCCAAGCATTGCGACAAGCTGCGACCGACGAGGTGTGCACCGACTGAAAGATGTCGCAAAGCGACTCTTGAACAAAGGAAGCACCGAATGCCGGACACAGCTGCCCATGTTTTTGGTACTTTTTTCAAAAAAGTACAGAGAGAAAGAGTTGAAGAAAAATACAAGTGAACAATTAAGGTTGAGGACTGCTGTAGAATTTGACGGCGAGCGAAAGCGAGTTTTTTGTCCCCCAACTTTTGCAGGTGAGCTCAATTACATGCTTCGCAACATTCATTGCTGTTTACACATAATAAGCCCAGCTTTTCATTGAGGGCCACACCGGCGCTATTACACATTTTTTATCCTTTTGGAAGTTCAAGACCATATTTTGTACCGTTTTTTTATAAAAATGCTCAAAAAGGCAACATTTTATTATAAAAATTCAACAACGGATGTTTTTTTCCACTATATTCGCGATATGATATTCCCCAACAGGAGGGAACAGTGATTTAAAAAGGAGATTAATTATTAACTAAATTCTAATTTTATGAAGAAACTTTTACTTTTATTCGCATCGATGTTCTTTATGCTTGGAACATCTGTTGCACAGGACAAGGGTGACGGTAAGGACGAGGGCAACGTTGCTTTCGGTTTAGAGTATTCAACCCCTGCAAATGGTGAGTTTACTTTCACTGTGTACAACATCCGTCTCAAGTTCAACAAAGATATTGTAGTGACAATGCCCGAAAGTGGTCTTGAAGTAAAGAACAACACCACCGGTGATATTGTAAAGATTACACGCGGTGCAGTTGACCAATGGGATAGCAAAAGCGCAGTCTTTGAGTTTGAGAAAAAAAGTGTTTACGACGAGAAAGAGGGTAAGGAGGAATTGAAGGACCAGGTTATTGAGACCCCTGGCCAGTGGAGTTACACAATACCTGCAGGTTGCATTAAGAGCATTGATGGTGATGAGTTTGCCGAGCAGACATTCACATTCAACATTGCATCATCAATGGAAATCGAGAGCGTGACTCCTGCTGGTGAGGTAACAATACTCGACAAGATTGAGGTTACATTCCCAAAAGCAATTGCAAGTGTCAATACAGGCAAATTGTCACTCCTTAACAGTTCTTGGCAGCCGGCTTCTGCCTTCAAGAGCGAGGTTACATACAGCGATGACCGCAAAACCGTGACATTGGAGCTTGAGACACCTATGACAGCACCAGGCACATATAGCTTGAATATCTACCAAGGAGCATTCCAAAGCGAGGATGGTGCATTAAGCAATTATAGAGAGGTATCTTTCCAGGTCATTGACCCAACCCCATCATTTGCCACAAACCTCAACGACGGTGACAGAGTTAAGGAACTTGGCAACCTTGAAATCACATTCAAGAATGTATCAAACGTTGAAATAGTAAACAAGAGTGCTATAAAGGTTTGGACACCTTCGGAAAACGAGGTAACAGGCGAGGCAACCAAGGTGGAGAACAAAATTGTTGTTACATTCCCACAGGAATTCACAGAGGAAGGCTTATACACATTCTACATCCCAGCCGGCACATTCACAATGGATGGTGTTGCGAACGAAGAACGTGAAATCAATGTAGAGTTGTTCACATTCACCATCACTCCATTGGAGGTTGTAAACGTTACACCGGCTGTGGGCAACGTGAACCAGATTGACAAGATTGTCGTTGAGTTCAACCAGCTTGTAAGACTCTCATACAACGAGAACTCGCAGCAGATTTCACGCGAAATCACTCTGAAGGGCGATACAAAGGAGTACGTTCTGACATACGCTCCAAGCTCATGGAGCGCAACCAACAAAGTAGAGTACCTTGTAAATGCAAATTGGAACGGATATGACTACGAGTCTACTCCTCTTCTTGATGAAGGTACATACACATTGAGTCTGAAGGACATTATTGTTGACTATGCTGCCGAGGATTATATTGACGAGTGGGGCTACCCAGACAAGAGATGGAATGTAAAGAATGCATGTGTTGACCAGACTTGCACATGGACAATAAGCGGCGGTGGCACACCCGATGTACCTACACCTGAGATTGACCTGACAAAGGCTTACCGCGTGAAGGATGTCGTTAGCGGCAAGTATCTCCACGTAGGTGACTACGAGGCACACCCGGGCGGCGTAAACGGTGGTGTAAAGGTTGAGGCTAAAGAGGAGAGCGGCGACCAGATTTTCACCATTGAGGATGCCGGAAACGGACAGTACTACCTGAAGTCATTGGAGGGTCACTACATCGTTTGCCGCACATGGAACGTTGATGGTTCAAAGGAGGAGAAGACAGCTCTTGGCTTTGAGTTCACCAGCGAGACAGAGTTCTACATAACAAATGCTAACGGTTACTTCAAGGTTGAGAATGTAGGCGGTGTGGATTATCCATTCTGCGATGCAGACTTGGACAAGGCTGCTACATGGGTTCTTGAGGAGGCTACAATTCCTACAGGCATTGAGGATATCACTGCCGGCGATGTTGTGAAGACAATCTACGACCTCACAGGCCGCCGCGTTGAGAACATCACAAACGCAGGTATCTACATTGTAAATGGCAAGAAGGTGCTTGTAAAGTAACGCTTTGCTATCGGCACTGATAAAATGATTGGGCAGGGAGAAATCCTTGCCCAATTTGCATATAAAAAAAGTAACTTTTGCTATATCTGAGCTTTTTAGCAAAAATCACGATTAAGTAAGTGAAACATAAAGCTTGCTTTAATGTTTTACAGCGAATGAAGTGGTTTAGTGAAAGCAATAGTCGCGCATAACGCTCCCTCCTCAGTCACTACGTGACAAGACTTTGCGAACTGCGATTTTTAACAATCTCCTACCCGGCTAAAGCCGTACTCCCTCTTACTCTTCAGGAGGGAGAGTTTTTTGCTTGTGTACTTGTTGGGACACGGCATGCTGTGTCCGCATATTTGTCTGTGGTTTACCGAACAAGCGTCTAAAGGCTCAGCCGTCGCAAACTTTAGAGATTCTTCACTACGTTCAGAATGACATATTCGCGGTTTTGTTATCGGCGAGTTCATTAGCAATGAACGAGCCAATGACATTGGTTATCGGCGAGTTCATTAGCGGTTGGTCGCACGAAGCATGGATGAAAATCATGCCGTGCGGGTCGCTAAGAAATGAAGGAGCCAATGACATTGCAAATATAGAATGACATATTCGCGGTTTTGTTTGCGCGTTATGTTGGCGGAGTGTTGTGGTTATCGAACTCCCTCCGCAACATTGTTGCTCGTCCCTCTTTGCGAAAGAGGGACAGTCTTCCCAACGCCACCGTAGTGGCTGGGTCTTCCCGCCCAACAACCGCGGAGATATCTCGCTTTTCTTTGCATTGTATAACAGATTCTTCGCGATGCTCAGCATGAACATATTCGCAGGAGAAACCTCTTTATATAACACAAGCGGCTCACGTGACGTGAGCCGCTTGAATTTGTTTACACTAAAAGCATATGTTACTTGTATTCCGCCTGGTCGAAATAGTAGAGGTCGCCCGAGAGAATCTGCTCTACTCGCATCACAACCTCATCTACATCCATGTCGAGCGACACGGCACGGCCCTCCTGCTCAATGAGTACAATTCGTGGAGCCTTCTCCACACCAAAGAGTTTTGCTGCAGGCGAAGCGGCACCGGCGAGGTCACATGCATTGAGCCAGCCTTCGCCGCCCATGCCATTGCTCTCCAAAGCAGCCTTCCAAGCGGCAGCATCGCTCTCAAGAGCAACGCTGATGATTAAGAACTGGTCCTGGTTCTCCTTCACTACATTGTAGAGGTTCTTCATCTCGGCAATCACCGCGTCCGACTTTGCACAGTTGTTTGCCCAGAAGTTGAGCACTACGTATTTGCCGCGATAGTCGCTGAGTTTCTTCACCTCGCCACTTCTCAAAGGCAATGTGATATCGGGAACCTCGTTACCCACCTTCATATCGTTTGCAAGCACCTTATTGCGGAGTGAGAGGTAGTATGGGTGGTTCTGAAGGTCGGCATGTATGGTCTTTACCATCTGGTCGGCATAGGCGGTTGTGAGTTTGGGCAGCAGTGAGGTTTCTATTACAAGCGGTGTCATTGGCGATGCGTTGTGCTCAATGAGGAATCGCAAGGCATTTGACTCGGTTCTGATGGCCTCTTTTGCCTCTAAACGCTTGATGGCAGCCTTGCCCTCGGCGCTCTCCATCCACTCCTTGCCATTGCGTGCCTCGAGCGCTGCAACCAGTGCTGCTGCCTCATTGGCACCGGCAACAAGAACAGCCTTGTACTCGGCATATGTATCGTTTGTGGGTGTACCGGCAACCACGCTCTCCTCCACTGCTGCGACAGAGGGGGTATTTATGGTAACCTCACCCGGCTCAACAAAGAGTTCAACGCCTTTGCCAAGACCTGTCACTACATATTGCAGTACAGGCTCATCCTTAGAGAGTTCGTATTTGAATGTGTATTTGCCTTTCTTTACCTTTGCGGTTGCTACCTCAACGCTCTTGCCGAATTCATCGGTACGTGTCAAGGCAACCTTCTTGATGTTATTGCCGTCGGCAATATTTCCCTTAATGACACAAACGCCCTGTGCACTTGCTGCAATGCATATAAAAGAGAGTACGATTGTAGATAATATTCTGTGTAGCATAACTGTTCCTCCTTTATTCATTTATACCGTCAACGATTTTCTTCAATTTCTTCACCATCTCCTCGCCACGCAGCTCAAACTGCACAACCTTGCCCTCTGGGTCAATGAGTGCTGTATAGGGAACGCCATTGACACCAAAGAACTTCAGGCCCTCGCTATTCCAGCCCTTGAGCACAGAGATGTGTACCCAGTTGCGGTGAACGAGTTCATTGTCGGCAATGCAGCCTGTCCAGTCCTCATACTCATCGTCGATTGAGTAGCTGAGCACGACGATGTTGTCACTCTCGCCGGAGTATGCAAGTGCCTCCTTGAGATAAGGAATCTCGCGGCGGCAGGGGGCGCACCAGCTTGCCCAGAAATCGAGGAATACATATTTACCCTTGAAATCGGACAAAGAGAGTTCCTTGCCATCGGGGGTGCGGCCTGTGATATCAGGAGCAATGGCACCAACCTTGAGGTTTGCCGAACGTACATCGTTAACCAACTCCTTGTACATTGCCTGTGAGTGCAGCTCAGCGGGAACGGCATCGAGGAATGTCTGGATTACATCGGTGCTGAATGCAGGCATCATGGAGTATTTTATGATATACAGAGCCACCGGCGAATCGATATTCCTGTAGATGAAATCCATAATCTCTACCTTGAAGTGCATATTGTTCACATAGAACACAGGTGAGGTATACTTTGCCTCGGCCTCGAGGTTGCCCTTTACATCGGCCGGCATGTTTGCCTGTGCCGCCTTCATGCGTACCTTTGCATCATTTACACACTTGCTGTTGAGGTCGATATATGCCTGATACATGTCGTTGCTTGGAGTACCGCCAATCTTTGCACCGGCGGGATATGCAGCATCGAAAGGTCCCACGGCAATCTCGCCCTCCTCGAGGAACAGCTGTATGGCGCCATTATCAAAGCCCGAAATGTTGCACAGGCCAAGTTCCTCGGGGGCTACACCCTCAAAGACAAACTTGTTGTTCTCTACAACAGCGGTGGCTGTTACAACCGTAACACCATCGATTATCTGCTCGAGTTTAACCTCCTTTACAGCCTCATTGCTGTAACACAGCATAGGACTGCTCATCTCGCCTTTTATAACAAACCTTTTTTCCTGTGCCATCATCACTGTTGATATGGCCAGCAATGCAAAAACAAAAAATTTTCTCATAGACATATGTTTTTATTTAAGGTTCTCCTGCAAGAACACCCTCAACTGTTCATCGCGTAGACCTGTTGCTATAATATTGTTGTTCTCGTCGAGCACGAAAAGCGCCGGAATACCCTTCACGTTGTAGAGGCGGGCAACTTCACATTCCCAACCTTTGAGCGAAGAGACATTTATCCACGCAAGGCCATCCTTTTCCACTGCAAGTGCCCAGTCCTCCTTCTCCTCGTCGAGTGAGACACCGATGATCTCCAGTCCCTTGTCATGGAAATCGGCATATATCTCTTTCAATGCGGGGTTGTTGAGACGGCATGGACCGCACCAGCTTGCCCAGAAATCGATGATTTTCACCTTTGCCTTGACAGCACTCATTGTCACAGGGTTGCCATTGAGGTCATGAAGTGTGAAATCGGGAGCCTTTGCGCCATTGTCGGTCTTCGACAAGCGGTCTATGCGCTCCTTTATTATGCGGCCGAACTGTGTCTCCTTTGCGCCCTTGCCCATGGAATCATACATTCCGCGTGTCTCCTTGAAGCCCGAGTTGCGCATGAGGATGTTTGAATATATGGTGTAGGCAAGAATCACGTTGTCGTTGGCGGCAAGGAACTTCTGTGTCATTGCACGCAGGTTCTCCTGCTCGCGTTGCAGCGTGTCGTTAACCAGGCTGGCACTACGGAACTTTCGCCCTGCACGCGCTGCCTCGTAGCGCTCCTGCAAGCCTGTAACAACGGCGCGCAAAGAGTCGGAAGCTTTCATGTGAGCGGTGTAGGTGCTGTTCAGTGAGCCACCGTTGATGTAGTAGTCGGCGCCATCGCTAAGATAGGCGTCATACACCACCCCGGGCTCTACAAACAGTGTAAAACCACCCGAAAAGCCGCCTACCATAAGCTGTGCGAACTTCGGTTCATCGATTGTTGCCTCCATTTTGAACTTACCTTTCTTTATTTTGCAACTGCCCAGGGTGTCGGTTTTCTCCTCGGATGACTGCGCAAGCAGATAGAGCGTTCCGCTCTTTATGCCGTTGACTTTTCCCTTTATTGAAAGGGCACTACCTTGTGCAAACGATGCAACGGCGCAACAAAGCACAAACAGCGCCGACAATATATACTTTTTCATACTGTTTTGAATTATCAATAAATCATTTCGTATGCATACTCATTCACAAACTGGACGTCCTTAATCTCGCCCCACATATTTCCCTCGTTGTCGCGGTCATAGAAGAGCGGAGTAAAGTCGTTGTCAATATCGGCAGCTGTAGTGAACTTGATCTCTGCGATAGCACCGTTGGTACCGTTTGACATCACGATGTTCAAGTAGAGACCAAGGTCGCTGCTGAAGGCTGAGCTGTCCTCGGTGCGGAACTTTATCATGGTCACATCATATCCGGCAGGTGCTTCATAAACCGCAAACCTGTCGCCGTTTGAGACATTGTAGCGGTAAACGGTATTACCCTCGGCAAAGAAGAGGTTTGTGGTGGTGAACCACGAGTTGTATGTGATGGTTGACATATCGGTCGGGGTGAGGCCTGTCAGTTTCTTCTCACCAATGATTGTATATGCCGAGAGCACATCCTCCTCGGCTGCATTGGCACCACGCGCTGCAGGCGCCTTGCTGCCATCACCGATATCCTGCTTGAGGAGTTCATAACGGTAGTATTCTCCGGTAGCCTCATCCTTGAAGATGAAACAGGGGTTCTGTTGCTCATAGTTGTCGCGGTAATTGATATATCCTAAAACAGCAGTCATACCCTTGGGTGAATGTTGCAACCCCTGGAAACTGACATATGCATCAAGTACCGGATTTCTTGACACGTAGCTTGACTTGATAGAGTTTGTTTCGTCTATGGCAAAGCCACCGTCACTCTTTGATGCGTAGAGGAAACGACCATTCTTTGCATCCCACATAAGAAAACGGTTATGTGTGATTGTGGCAGCAGTGATTTCATAATCGCCCTGATGTGGCAGGTCGGTGCTGTTCTCGCATGCATGACCGGGCTTGTAGAGGGCGTGTACAAAGTTGCCCACATACACTTCGCCGTTTTCAGTGAGAACCATCTTGTAGAGTGTATAATTCGAGGGGTCACCGGTCTGCACAAGCCTCTTGAACGAGAAGTTCTCACTCTCGGGCTTGAAAATCTGCTGCGAAGTGAACTTGACCATCATGCCGTGAGGATCATAGACCCTTGTCTCGCCATTGTCACAGAAGAGTGTCAGGGCGGATGTCTCACCAATCTGTGTCAGATCGTCGGGGATGTTGATATATGTCGTATATCCAAAACCGGTAGCATTGCCGTAATGGTTGTTGTCCTTGGTAACGCTCTTTACATCGGTATATATCTTTGTGTCATTACCTATGACCTCAATATTTCCGAGCTTGCGGTCACCCTCGTTGCCGTGCAGGACAAAAAGACTGTTCTTGAACAGAGGACGGGTCTTTATAGTGAATCCCGAATAGTGCGACAGGTCGGTAGTTTTGTCATATATCTGCAGGAAGATGTTGTATGACATGGCCTTGCCCACAGGAAGGTCGAACTCGAGATATCCTTTGGTACGGATAGTATCCTGGGTCAGTTCGCCATCTTCATTGACGTATGTACGGAACCAATAGAAGTCCAACTCCTCAAGGTCCTCAGCAAGAGTCTGCTCCACGATAACATCCACACGACGGTGACGGTCTGTCTCGTCCAGTGCCTGCTGCACCTCAATGATGTCGCCTCCGGCCGATTTAGTCACCAACGGAGTAAAAGTCACCGATGTTATCTCATTCATTGTGTCCAATGTGTAGTCATAGTTGCCCAAATCCTGATAGCAGGCTGACAACAGAGGCACAAATAACAGAAATGATAATATCTTTTTCATAAATTATACTCTTTGAATGTATTTTGATTCTATAATTATCAGTCAAGAGCCACTTCGGGAATATCAAAGCGCCTTGTTGGCGGACGCTTGTCATTGGCAGCCTTTATGAGGCGATAGCACTCCTTGAGACGCTCCTCGCCAGCAAGTTGTTTGGTACCGAAGAGCGAACTGTCCCAAGCATAGGAGTTGTTCTCCTTGTCATACACGAACGGCAAGATTGACTCGGTAATGAAATTATCGGCACCGTCGTCCTTCATCACGGTCTTCAGCATGAACTGATACTTGTCGTTGCTGTACTCGCCAAAATATTTCTTCACGATTTCACCGGTTCCAAGACCATTGGGGTCCTCCCACCAGAATGGGATTCTCACATTGTAGTTGGGCGCATTATCCAGCTTCACCCAGCAGAGATTCCTGTATTCAGAGATGGGAAGTCCCAGCAAAGCATAACCGTAATACTCGTTAAGCATGTAAAGGACATCGTCCTTGTGGAAACCGGCGGCCTCTTCGTCCATTTTCTGCTTTGCAACGTCGCTTGCGAACAGCTCTACAATATCCTTTGTTGTAGAACCGCCGAGCATACCTACAAAACGGCAGAACTTATTTGCCCTGAACATACCCAATACAGGCTCATATTTGCTCCAGAAATAAGGTTTGCTGTATGCAGGGTTGTCACTCTCCTTCATGATAGGCAGGTCAACAACAATAGCCTCCCCGGTCTCGTTTGCAAGCAATGCATTGACAGCGCTCACGTTGAGGGCTACGACAGAATCAAAGATATGCATCTGCATGTCGTTGTCGAAGAGATTTGAATAGAAGGCATTGTCACCTGTGTGCCGGGCAAGGAAGATATGTTTCTCCTTGTTCCACGCACCAAGATAGGTATCCATGTGGCTATACCACACAGCAGGCTTTTCATAAGACTCCTTTACATAGAGGTTTATCTCGTTCTTGCCTTCGATACCGGTACCTATGTCACCGCTGCCGTCAAGGTATATACATATGGCATAAGTAGTGTCCTCGAACTCGGGGCGTTTAACCTTTACCTCAATCAGTTTCTCATACTCCTTACCAGCAAAGACCACCTCATCAATTGTAACATCGGCCGGTTCATAGCCCTCAATGGTCTTTGTCTTTACAGAGAGGGTGCGTGCCTCGTCCATCAGGTAACCCAACAGTTTCACCTTCAATGTGACTGTTACTGTATCGGGATTACCTACGATGTAATCGCTGAAGTTGAGCATGTGCTCAAACTCATTTGCGTAGTTATAGTCGAAATATGCACCGTTCGAATCCTTGTCGAAGAGTTCGGGTTCACGGTCCTCACAAGCAGTAAACGTGAACATCAAACCCAACAGGCAAACTATATAATGAATACTCTTTTTCATATATCTGTTTCTTAATCTTGTTGTATCAAATTACTTCCTCTGCCTCATTTTCCTCTGTCCAGCCATACTCTACCTCGGCATCGGGCAGCGGGAATATGAAGTTCTCCTCGTAAAGAGTCACATCGGGGCAATGACCCAATGTACCTGTCAAACCGTGTGTCTTCAGGAACCAGAAGTATTGTCCCTCGCCATAGAACTCCTTGCGGTACTCCTTGTTGAGTGCAGCCAAGCGCAACTCCTCGGTGTCACATGAAACATCCTTTGCCTTGGAGATACCGCGCTTGTTACGGACATTGTTGACATAAATGGCAGCCTCATCACCATATTCAGCAGCCTCGCAGGCGATGTAGTACATCTCGGGCAGGCGGATGAGCGGAATTATTCCCATCTTGTTCTCAATGTATTTCAACGACATTGCACACTGCTGTTCGTTGTTGCGGTAGAATGCTGTGCCCTTGGCACGCATATCCTCGCTCTCGGAACCCACAGACTCGAATATCTGATTCAGTGTAGGGATATTCAGGTAATACTTGGTATTCATCTTGTCGCCCACAGCGAAGTACTCGGAGAGGTTGTCCTCCAACTCATACATATTGAGACCGAAGATAACCTCCTTTGAGAGGATGGGGTCATTGTCATTGCCGCTCTGCAGCGTCAAGCCGCACTCGTCAATCACCATGCGGGCATACATTGCCGCGCTGTCTTTATCACCTGCATAGCTGTAGACACGTGCCAACATGGCATTGATGGCATGATAGTTCATGCGCATGTTTCTCTTGTTCAGGTCATCGCCCAAATCAAGTTCCTTCTCGTGGCTCATGCATTCCCTTGCTGTCTTCAGGTCATTTATAATCAAGGCAACGATATCCTTGGCAGGCAATAACGGCTGTTTCGAGTGGTCGGCAACTATGCGGTAAGGCATGCACTTCATATCACGGGCATTAATATTGCCGGTGTAGTCCATAGGACCCCATCCGCGCAACAGGTCAAAATGCAGGAATGCACGCAAGGCAAGCGCCTCGCCACGTATCATATCACGGGCTGCAGAGTCAAGCAATACCACCTCACCGTTCAACTCCCACCACTTTAACAAGTTGTTGACATTGGCAATAGTGTTGTACTGGGCACGCCATATGTTGGCAAGAACACCCTTTGTATTGTATGCACCGCTTGTTTCCCTGTCATATATATATACGCTGGAGCGGTCGGTTGTTCCGTCGGGGAGCTTGTCATACATCTGCACAAGCTGCTCCATGAGCCCGAAGCTAAGGTTCTTGCCATATGTATCCTCCTCGGTCATCAGAATGTAAAGACCGGCAAGCGCACTGTTGAAACCATTCTCTGTGGTAAAGAGCTCTTTTGCAGGCAAATCGGTATTTGGAGTCACATCCAGCCACTCCGAGCAAGAGGGGAGTGACACCATGCTTGCAAAAGATACTATAATTATATAAATAATCCTTTTCATATTATTCCTGGCTTTAATCATCTGAACATAATTGAGAGTGAGAGGGTGTATGAACGTGCAAACGGATAATCGAGACCGCGCTCCATCTTTATGGTTGAAATGCGGGCAAGGTCATTTGTGGTAAAGTTCAATGCCAACACGTCAATGTTTGCACGGCGCAGATACTTGAAGTCCTCACCCGTAAACCTGTAACCCAGATTCAATGTCGCAAGCCTGATTTCATTGTCGTCCATAATGAATCGTGTGCTGGCCGGTGTATTGGCACCTGTGGGGCTGAAGCCTACATAAGGTGTCACGTCGCCCGGTTTTTCCCAACGACCCTGTCCGGCGCGGTTATCAAGGTTGTATGCCACATTCTGGTTCTCAATCTTGTCTACAAGAGTCTGGTTGTACACCACTCCACCATATTTATATGTAAAACCAAGTGTGCAGGACAAATCCTTCCAGTTTACACTTGTAGAGAGAGTACCGCTGATTTTAGGATTCAAATCACCCACAGCGACCTTGTCATTGGCATTCCATACGAATGTCTTTGTACCGTCACGCTTGAGATAGACCTCCTTACCTGTTACCGGGTCGACGCCCAACGAACGTACCACATAAAGTGTTGTGGTTGACTCGCCCTCGCGGTACTGTGGCAATGGAGCCGAAGCCGAAGCCATCTGCTTTTCATTTTCTTTCTTCAGGAACTCCGACAATTTGAGAATCTTGTTCTTGTTGGCATTGGCATTGGCATTGATTGTCCAGAAGAACTGTTTGCGCAGATTCTGCACGGCAACAACGTTCAACGTCACATCGTAACCTTGGTTCTGCAACTCACCGGCATTCATTACCATAGTAGAGAAACCGGTTGAAGGAGCAAGGTCGTAGTTGGTGAGAAGTTCCTTGGTGATGTTGTTGTAGTAGTTGAATGTAACGTTTACACGGTTCTTCCAGAATCCGAAGTCAAGCGACACACTGCAGTTGTGTGTCTTTGCCCAGCCAAGGCTTGGATTGTTGAGACCGCTCAACAGAGCACCCAAAACAGGGAATGAATTATAGGGACGCATAGTCTCGGAGAAGGTGTAGTACTCAATGGCATCGGATGGGCTGAAGTTCTGCTCACCGGTGACACCGTAGCTTGCACGGAGCACCAGGTTCGAGAGATAGCCCTGCAGCCACTTCTCGTTGTGGGCATTCCAACGTCCACCGACAGACCAGAAGGGAACAAGGTCGTGGTTGGCATAGCGTGACGAAGCCTCGCCGCTGATATTGAAATCGGCAGAATAACGGTTGTCATAGCTATAAGAGAACTGTCCGATGAGTCCTATTGAACGTGAAATATTCTCGCTTCCGATGTTGCTCATGCTTGTCTCCATCTTGTTTCCGAAGATGAAGTCATCCATGTGTGCATCGGGGTAACCTGTTGCCGAGAGGTTTACATAGTTGTTCCTGTCCTCGTTCACTGTCCAGTTGCCAAAGAGACTGAACAGGTGCTTGTCGAGCACAAGGTTATAGTTGATACCGAAGTTGCTTGACCATGATGACATCTCACCCGAACTCTTGTAGTAGCTACCCTTGCGGGTCAAATCGTCCTCAGTCTCAAAACTTGTATGGTCGGCCGGGAGGAATCTGTCTGTTCCCGCCATACCTCTTGAATACGAGAGTTGTTCGGTAACACGCAGATTCTTCAATATCATATACTCAAGACTGAGATTTGTTGTCATGTTCAGACTGTTTGTCCGGTCCTTAATACCCACTGTGGCATCGTAAAGCGGATTGGTAATCATCTTGCTCTGGCCGCTCACGGTGTTGTTGTCGAGCACCTTTATCTGCTGTCCGTTGGCATCGGTAGGTATATAATAAGGATTGAGCCTTGTGTATTGTGAGTATGAGCCATAGGGCGAATTGCTGCTGTTCGACTCGGAAAGACTCACATTGGCACGCATGGTGAACTTATCCTTGAGATAGGTCATATTGAAGTTCACGCCTTTAGTACCGTTGCTCGAACCCTTCATCACACCGGGCTGCATTGCCGCATTGATGTCGAGACTGTAACGGAACACATCGGTACCACCGGCAACGCTCAACGAGTGGCGGTTCTGTATGGCAGTACGCAAAGGCTTTGAGAGCCAATAGGTATCGACACCGCCAAGAACATTGCGACGGTAGCTGTTATATAGGTTCATCTGCGCCGCATTTGTGGGGTTGTAGAGACCGGCTCTCCACTCGGTCTCAAGCTTTGTGGCAGCATCCATCATGTTGTAGTCGGTGAGGTCAGGGGTCTGCACGGTCATTGTTCCGTTGTATGAGACTGAGAGTGCACCGTCGGGAGCCACCTTTGTCTCTACAACCACAACACCGTTGGCAGCACGCGAACCGTAGACCGATGTCGCAGCCGCATCCTTCAAAACAGTAATTGTCTCCACGCGCTCGGGGTCAAGATCGAGGATTCGGCTCATTGGAACTATGAAGCCGTCGAGCACAAAGAGCGGTGTGTTGGGACGGCTCGAAACGTTGTCGAGCATAAGGTCCATGCTGTTCATTGACTTTGAACCGAGTGACTGGTCACCACGTATCTGGAAATCGGGCTCGGCATTGGGGTCGGAACCTGTGAGGTTGTTCTCGATAATCTTGAAGCTTGGGTCAAAGAACTGGATACCCTTGAGGATGTTCGTAGGGCTCATCTTTCTCAAATCATCACCCTTCACCTCTACGTAGTTACCTGTGAAACTGTCCTTGCTTCGGCGGCTTATACCGGTGACAACCACCTCGGTCATCTCTATGGATGGTTTCAACTCTATAACAAGGTTATTCTCGTCCTTCACAATCTGCTTCGAGACGGTCTCGTAGCCCACGAAAGAGATACTGATGGACTCTTTCCTGTTCAATCGAAGGCTGAACTTGCCATCGATATCGGTAACGCAACCTCTTGCACCCTTGTTGTCGCCTGTACCGTCAGTTATGAGCACGGTTGCTCCAATGAGCGACTCCTGGGTATCGCGGTCGAACACCTGTCCCGACACAAAGACCTCGTCTCCCTTGGAGGCCTCCTTCTTGTCGGGCTGCAGGATAATCTGGTTCTCGCCCTCATAGCGTATTACCACATCCTGGTCACCCACCAGGTCACCAAGCACCTTGTCAAGCGGTTTGTTCTTGACTGCAAGGTTTATAGGTTTGTTGACATTCCATAGAGTAACCTCCTGGAGTGTGATTTTTGCATTTGCAGCCTCGGCAACCATCTCAAGCACCTTGCCCAAAGGCTGGTTACTTACTCTCAATGTCACGGGCTTCTCTTTCCAGCTTGCTGCATCCTGTGCATTCACAGCTGCTGTGCCGCACAAGAAGAGCGCAAGAAGAACGGCTATTTTGCCAAAGAGCCTAATGTTTGAATTTGTTTTCCCCATAATAATACGGTTGTTATGGTTTCACTATTATTGCATCAGCATATCAAGAATACTCTTGTAGAATGCGTTGCTGTTGTATTTTTCAACATAGTCCTTGTAGAGGACATCGGCACGCTCTATCTCGCGGCCGTTCAATATGAAGTTACGCAGCAGGGTGTAGAGTACAAAATCCCTTGGTGCGCCATCGTAGCATGCTGCTATTTCCTTGTACATATCCTCCATCACTGTAGGCATGGTGTATACCTCGCCACGCTCCTTGGCAGCCTTCTCGTTCATATAGAAGCAATAGCGCATGAGGAAGCTTGCATACTCGGAACAGTTCATTGACTCGGCATCGTCCCTGACAACATAACCGTCCATGATGTTCCAGTAGTCACCAATCTCCTGCTCCTCGACCGGAACACCCCTTACACTTGCATACATCACCGGATACTCGACGAATGACATGTATACATCATACTCAATCAATGCCATCACGTAGTTCTTAGCCTCGGCACTTGCAGGACTCTTCTCTACAAGAGCCTTTGCCTTCTCGAGCAGCACACGTGAATCATCGATGCGGCTCTTGGGTTTAATGTCGAGCGCCGCACAGCCGAGCAGTTGCTCCTTATAGCGCAGGCTGCGCTTGAGGTTCTCAATGCTCTTCACCAGGCGGTTGTTGTTCACAGCGCGCTCTGTGCCGCTATAGGTCACCTTTGCATTCTTGCCTTCGTATACGACATCAACGTGCAGGCTGTCGCCTGGCTGCAGAATCACGCCGGTGTTTCCGTTGATGTTCATCCACACAAGCCCCTCGCAGTTGAAGCTATATATGTGCTCCTCGCCGGGATTGGTGTGGAACTCCTGCGAAATCATCGGTGTCTGCATACAGTCAAAGAACACCTTGCTTCTTTTGTAGCCATCGATATTGGCACTCAAAGTTGTCTTTTGCTGTGCCGACGCTGTTGCCAAAAGAGCAAAAACCGATACAAGTACAAATAATAGTCTTTTCTTCATAGTTATAGAGTTAATGGTTTTTTGTGTTAATATTATATTAATTGTCGCAAAAATATCACAAAAGCATATATATGCAAATTAGATATAAATAAAAAAAACAAAAACGTGTTAAAAACAGTTTGTTTTGCATAAATAGTATAAAAATACAGCGACACAGGCTGGCTGTGTCGCTGTAAACAGTTCGCGTATTCGCAACGTTCCTCTATCTGTACAAATCAATATTGGGGAGTATACAAATCGGATGGGTCAGGATTCTCCCAGCCTTCAAGAGCTATATTGTATCTCTTTGCCAATACAACAATACAGATATTCATCCATGCCGGACGACCGTTTGTATTGAACGTGCGGTCAGCGGCCACATTCGTTCCCTCGTAAGCACGTGTCACCGACATATTCAGGCGCTTGTAGTCAAAGAAACTCTGGCCCTCGCCCCAAAGTTCCACACGCTTCTGGAACAGAATCTCATCGATTGCATCATAGTTTGCGTTGTAAGTATAGCTTTCATCACGATATGTTGTCATAAAGTCCTGCAACAAAGCTACACCTTCGCCCGGATTAAGATGCTCGGCAGCCTCGGCCTCAATGAAGTACATCTCCTCGATGCGCATAATAGGATAAGCCGAAGCCGAACCTACACTATACTCCTCGGTGTTACCCTCGTTTGGGCGGAACTTTATTGCAGCATAATCGGGGAGGTTGTTTGCAACATATGCATCGATATAAGAGACTTTTGATTCAAGTTCGTGACCGGCAGGAGCCTTGAACATGAGCTTGCGGAAGTCGCTGTTGCTCATGCGGTTGTACATCGCTGCATCAATCATAGATGTGGCACCGGCTGCGCTATAACCATATTGTGCCTCGGGAGACATCCACGATGTCCAGTTAAGGATACCGGTACGAACTACATCATCATCGGCCTCCATCACAGATGCCCACATCCAAGGCTCGTGGGTATTGAAGCCGTCGGTAGTGCTCAGGCACTCCTCCCTTGTCATCACGTGACCGCTATTGCAGTCGATGGCCAAGCGAGCATATCTCTTTGCATTTGCATAATCACCCAGCCACATATACAGACGCGCTTTCAAGCCATATACAGCGTCAAGATGCGGCAACTCCTTTGATGCATCGTTGAGCGACACAATACCGGCCTCGGCCTTGTCAAGGTCACTGAGTATGAATGCAGCCATCTCCTCACGTGTAGCACGTGGCACGTTAATTGTATCATAATGATATACAGGCTTGTCCAAAATTGGAACGGTGAGATTTGTAACATCATTGCCGGCCGCGGTAATCGGGCTCGTAACCTCATTTGACAGGAACTCATACATCTGTGCCCAATCGAGATATGTCAATGCGCGGTAAGCATAGGCAACAGCTTTCTCTGCCTCAACATCTTCATCAATTTTGTCCAGTGCTTCAAGGTTTTGGTTAATTGTATAAACCATATCCCTAAAATAGTACCACAGGAATTGTGAATAGATATAATTATCGCCCATATATTGATTTGAAGCCCAATATTTATACCCGTCGTAACCCGTCTCAGCAACAGTCAAATCACCTGTCATAATGTCGCGCACGTGCATCACGGAAGCATAACCCCAATCATAATGCCTGTCACCACCAAGAACAAAATTGTTCAGTTGAGATACAATTCTGTTATTCTCGACACCGGTATGTGTCAAGTTGATGACAAGTTCCCTGCCATAATAGTCGGAAAGCACAACTTCACCACTCCTTGATGTTTTTTTAACATTTACATCGAAACGCATATAAATGCCTGTAGAACCGTCCTCGTACTCATATTCCTCGTCATCGTTATAGATAATCACCTCTTTCACCCATTCCGGTTTCTCTTTGAGTTCAATGCCGAAATTCGGATATACATAGGCATAGGCCAATGTATCGGTCCATGTAACCTCTACATCTGTTTGCCTGTCTATCTGGTCCCACTCCGGGCTATAGGTGAACGTAGAGGCATAACCACGCTGAACAAAATACTTCTCAAGCACTGCATCACCTGCAGTAAACGTAACCTTGGCTACCCTTTGCTCCTTGCTTGCATTCCTTTGAACAGAATATTGGTAATAGTAACGGTAGATATTGGCATTGCTGTTCAAAGCATCAAGATTCAACTTTATGGTGAGCCAGTCGCAATCTGTTGTAACAGACACCTCCTCACCTGAATGTAATGAGCCTCCACTTATCACATTTGGAGTAGTTGCATCTATTCGGCTGGCCGGCATAAACAGAGTATCCTCCCTTCCGTTAAAATACTCTTCCACTATACGGGATTTGTAAACAAAATCCAGTCTCTGGATAGAATCCTTGTTAAATAAAAGTGACTCGCGACCATCTTTGAAGTTCACCGACAAGTAACCCTGAGCCTGCGCCACCGTCGCAGACATCATAAACAGGAGGATGAAACAAACTATTGATTTTATTACAGCTCTCATTTTCTTAAAATTTTAGCGTTGATTCTGTTGTTATAACTCACAATGTACAAGCCCGGGGCAAGACCCTTCAAGCTCAAGGTGTGACCTTTTTCGCTCTTCGCAAGGACAGCACCCGCCGTGTACAATTCCAAAGTGGCATTCTCCTCGCCGTTTACAACATAAACGACATCATTCTGCTCATCGTAAACGATAGCCGTCTGCCCGGCCGGCAACTCCTCGACAGATGTTGGAGTCTCGGCAAAGTAGAGTGCATCCAACTCCCTGATGTCAAAATACAGACGGTTTTTGCTCTCAGTCATGAAGCATATATCATTTTCATTTGCTGTAATACTGACTAACTTATCATCCTCAAAAGCAACCTTTTCACCGTTCACTTTTACCAGAATCTGCGCCTGGGCAGTTACTCCTGCCGCAAGCAACACTAAAAGCATAATATATTTTTTCATATCCTTTATTTTATAACGGTTAATAAAAACACCTTTTCTTTAAATGTCAAGCACTGCCTTCTGTGCCTCACCCACCATTTTCATTTTCACCGGTGGCAACGCCTTGAGATTGGCATTCTGTTTCACACCGCCCTGCACAAGAGCCGGCTTATTGACAACCTTTGTCTTTGCAGGCATATCAGACAACTTCACAGCCGTCATCTTGCCAAGTTTTCCCCTGAACGCCTTTGCTTTTGCCGGAGAATCGGTATCCTGGGTCATATTGCTCATATCGAGCTTGAACATACCGTTCTTGTTAGATGCAAAGAAACCACCATCCTGATAATCGGCCATAGAAATCACCAAGCCATCTACAGGGAATGTAATCACATTCTCTTCCAAGACACCGGTGTAACCGCTATCCTTTACATCCTCTTTGGTAGCGCCCTGGGTTTCCATATAGTAGTATGCCATAGATGTAATGCTTATCTCACCATAACCGACATCAAGTCCTGTACCATATACGCCGGGGATAATGACAGCCTCGGGGTCAGTAGCATCAATCTCGATGAAATACTCCTTTGAAGTATCGGCACCATAAGCAGCATATGGGTGGATAACACGGAACAAGCCGGGATAATCCTTGTGCTGGCGCACCTCAACAGCGTAAGTCTCATTTGCAACGTCAAAGAATGTAGTCAAGCAATCCTCGGTATACACTGCATAACCAAGTGACTCCCAAGGATTATCGCCACCCAACCAGAACTCAAAGGGGCGTGAATATTCACTGACGGGTTGCTCGTTCTCGTCATATGTAACGGCAAGAATGGCATACTCGTCACTCTGATGAATTGGGAATTTAATCTCGGCACTCTCGGTCATTGTTTGACAATCAACCGAGCCATCCTTCATACCTGCCACAATGGCATCCAAGTCACTGTCGGCAGTAGCAACGGTTATCTGATATTTTGAAATATCGACACCCTTCACAGCCTGAATTACAGCATATTCGTTGCCGTTGTCATCGATATATGCACCCTGATATGAGATATCAAAACTGTAGTCGGGAACATAGAAGCCATCGAGCTGAAGTGTCTCGACACCGTTACCGAAAGAACCACTTGCACCTGAACCTAAATCTGTACTCACAAAGTAAATCAGATTGAATGAGAAGAGCCCCGTCTCTGCATTGAAAGTACAAGGATACTTGTCATATGTAAGCCCCGGTTGCAATGGATAGTGAGGAATATCTGAAACATATACAGGACCATAATTACCGCTATTGGTAACCTGCTGTACAGGTATCTGACATTCACCGGTCTCTGTATTGCAATCGAATACAAAGTCATAGTTATCTGCCATACCGGTAAGTTTGTACTGCATCTTTGTTTGGTCCTCAAGATTCTGGCGACGGTAAACATTAACACCACCAAGCGTACCGTTCCAATACAAACTATAAGTATAGCTTGCAGTGTTCACGAAAGTCCAGGAGCTCCAGGGCTCATCAGTTAAATCAATACTGCTCACCTCGTCCAGATTAACAACCGTTGTACCTGTCTCTTGGACAATATGCACCTCGTTCTGTGCATAGACCCCGACTGCAAACGTCAAGGCCAAGATTAATAGTGTAAATAATCTCTTCATAACTAAACCTATTAAAATAATATTTCAAAAATTCGCTAAAATCATCTTTTTCTTGTAATTAGGTTGCAATTATACTATTTTTTCAGTTAAGCAACAACTTATTTTTGTTTTTTATTACATATTTTAACAAAAAGGATTCTGTACGCTATTTTCGGGCAGTTCAATTGGATAAGTTCCTTAAAACACGCATCATTTGTCACGAATTGTAAAAATTTCACTCGTTCATTTGCTTTTCATCCGTTTGTGTATATCTTTGTCATGGGCATATACTGCCAAAGAGACGGACAAACCGACCATTGATAAAAATACATACAACATACGACTATGCAGAAAAGAATTATCGAGTGCGTACCCAACTTTTCCGAGGGGCGCAACATGGAGGCTGTGAAACAGATTACTGATGCCATTGAGGCCGTCAAAGGCGTAAAGTTGCTTGATGTCGACCCCGGTGAGGCTACAAACCGCACTGTAGTTACTTTTGTGGGAGAGCCCGAGGCTGTGATTGAGGCGGCGGTTGCCGGAATTAGACGTGCTACGGAAGTGATAGACATGCGCCGGCACAAGGGAGCACACCCGCGAATGGGTGCATGCGATGTCTGTCCTCTCATTCCCGTAGCCGGCATAACAATGGAGGAGTGCGTCGAGCTTGCACGTGCACTTGCAAAACGCATAGCCGAGGAGCTGAATGTGCCCACATACTGCTATGAGGCAGCCGCCTTCAAGCCCGAACGACGCAACCTTGCCGTTTGCCGCGAGGGTGAATACGAGGGATTGCCGGACAAGATGGCAAACGAAGAGAAACGCCCCGACTTTGGCGCACGCCCGTATGACGAAGGCATTGCACGCACCGGCGCAACAGCCGTTGGAGCACGCGATTTCCTGTTGGCCGTTAACTACAACCTCAACACCACATCTACACGCCGCGCCAATGCCATAGCATTCGATGTGCGCGAAAAAGGCCGCCCCATGCGCGAAGGCAACCCCATCGTGGGTAAGATTGTAAAGGACGAGAACGGAGAGCCGGTGATGATACCCGGCACGTTGAAAGACTGCAAGGCAATAGGCTGGTTCATTGAGGAGTATGGCATAGCGCAGGTATCGATGAACATGACAAACCTTGCCGTAACACCGTTGCACGTGGCTTTTGACGAGGTGTGCCGCGCTGCCGACGCACGTGGTGTACGTGTGACAGGAACCGAGATTGTAGGCCTTGTGCCCAAGAAGGCACTTGTCGAGGCCGGAAAATATTTCCTGCACAAGCAGCACCGCTCGACCGGTGTGCCCGAGCGCGAACTTGTACGCATAGCCATTGAGAGCATGGGACTCTCAAACCTGAAGGAGTTCAAGCCCGAGGAGAAGATTGTCGAGTATATCCTTGAAGCAGAAGAGCAGAAAAACACCAACAAGCTTGTTGACATGACATGCGCCGGATTTGCCGAGGAGACAGCGAGCGAATCACCTGCCCCCGGCGGAGGCTCAATATCGGCATATATGGGTGCTCTTGCGGCTGCTCTTGGCACAATGGTCGCAAACCTCTCTTCACACAAGGCCGGTTGGGACGACCGTTGGGAGTATTTCTCGGACTGGGCGGAGAACGGCATGGCGGTAATGAACGAACTGCTTGCACTTGTCGATGAGGACACGGCTGCATTCAACAAGATTATGGATGTGTTCGGCATGCCCAAAGGCACAGCCGAAGAGAAAGAGGCTCGCGCGGCTGCTATGGAAGCGGCGACACTTTATGCAACACAGGTACCGTTGCGCACCATGAAGGCTGCATACAAGGCATTTGATGTTGTACGCGCCATGGCCGAGGAGGGTAACCCCAACTCAGTTTCCGATGCAGGAGTGGGCGCACTTGCAGCACGCTCGGCCGTTATGGGTGCCTGCCTAAATGTAAAAATAAACGCTGCAGGTCTTAAAGACCGTGCTACAGCCGAAGCTCTTGTAAACGAAGCAAATGAGATACAGGCACTTGCACAGCAGGCCGAGAGAGAGATCCTTGCCATTGTAGAGAACAAGATAAACGGATAAAAAGAAAATCCAAACAAGTTTGGTTTTCACTCGCTTGCACAAGTTTTAACCACACTATGTATGCTTGAACCTTGGCTACGCTCGTTGCAAAACCCAAGCAAGCTTGGTTTTCACTCGCTTGCACAAGCTTTAACTTTTCAGTTTTCCGTTTTCACCTTTAACCTTTAACCTTAAAAGCCATGACTGATTTTCAAAAAGATATTCTGGCAGGAATACCTGATGTACTGCCTGCAAAAAGAGAATACGACACCACTGCAAACCATGCGCCAAAACGCAAGGACATACTCACCGACAGCGAGAAGAAGCTTGCTTTGGCAAACGCTTTGCGCTATTTCCCCGAGAAACACCATGCCGAACTCGCACCGGAATTCCTCGATGAATTGAAGAGATACGGACGCATCTACATGTATCGCCTGCGTCCCCGGTACGAGATGTATGCACGCCCCATCGAGGAGTACCCTGCGCGTTCGCGCCAGGCTGCGGCAATAATGCTCATGATACAGAACAACCTTGACAAGGCTGTAGCACAGCACCCGCACGAACTGATAACATACGGCGGCAACGGTGCGGTGTTCCAGAACTGGGCACAATACCGTCTGGCAATGAAGTATCTTGCCGAAATGACCGACGAACAGACTCTTGTAATGTACTCGGGACACCCGCTTGGTCTGTTCCCGTCGCACAAGGATGCCCCACGCGTTATTGTGACAAACGGTATGGTCATCCCCAACCACTCGTCACAGGACGACTGGGAGCGTTTCAACGCCATGGGTGTGTCGCAGTACGGACAGATGACTGCCGGTTCGTATATGTACATCGGTCCTCAGGGCATTGTACACGGCACAACAATCACTGTGATGAATGCCGCACGCAAGCGCATGAAGCCTGGACAGAAAGACCTTAAAGGCATGCTCTTCGTGACAGCCGGCCTTGGCGGCATGTCGGGTGCACAGCCAAAGGCGGGAAATATTTCGGGCGTTGTAAGCATCACAGCCGAGATAAACATTGCAGCCGCTGAGAAACGCTACAACCAGGGCTGGGTGGATGAGTTGCATACATCGCTCGACGAGCTTATTCCACGCGTAAAACAGGCAATGGAGAACAAGGAGGTAATATCTTTTGCATACGTGGGCAACGTGGTTGACCTTTGGGAGCGTCTTGCCGACGAGGAGATGAATGTTGACCTTGGCAGTGACCAGACATCGTTGCACAATCCATGGGCAGGTGGCTACTACCCTGTGGGATACAGCTACGAGGAGTCGAACCGCATGATGGCCGAAGAGCCTGAGCGTTTCCGCGAGTGTGTACAGGAGTCATTGCGCCGCCACGTTGCAGCCATCAACAGACTCACTGCACGCGGCATGTATTTCTTTGATTATGGCAATGCATTCCTGCTCGAATCGTCACGCGCAGGTGCTGACATCATGACTGCCGACGGCAAGTTCCGCTACCCCTCATACGTCCAGGACATTATGGGACCTATGTTCTTCGATTACGGTTTCGGTCCTTTCCGCTGGGTATGCACATCGGGTAATGAAAAAGACCTTGAGACCACCGACCGCATTGCGGCAGAGGTTCTTGAAGCGATGCTTGCCGAAGCTCCTGCGGAGATACGCGGACAGTTAGAGGACAATCTCCATTGGATACGCGAGGCAAAGCAGAACAGGCTTGTGGTCGGTTCACAGGCACGAATACTATATGCCGACAGCGAGGGCCGCACGCGCATTGCCCTTGCATTCAACGAGGCTATCGCACGCGGAGAGATTTCGGCACCGGTGGTGCTTGGACGCGACCACCACGACGTGTCGGGAACAGACTCGCCCTACCGCGAGACATCAAACATATACGACGGTTCACAGTTCTGCGCCGACATGGCAGTACACAACGTCATCGGCGACTCGTTCCGCGGTGCAACGTGGGTATCCATCCACAACGGAGGCGGCGTAGGCTGGGGCGAAGTAATGAACGGCGGTTTCGGCATGGTAATTGACGGAAGCGACGACTCGGCACGCCACATCGAAGAGATGCTCCTTTGGGACGTGAACAACGGTATCGCACGCCGCAGCTGGGCACGCAACGAGGGAGCAATGTTCGCCATCAAGCGACAGATGGAGCGCACCCCATTGCTCAAGGTAACAATGCCGAACCTTGCCGACATGAGCATGATTGAGAGAATTTACAACGAAAACAGATAAAACACTACAGACATGATTCACCATATAAATTCAGAGTGGCTTACCATTGCACGTGTCAATGAAGTCCTGACAAAAGGTTACAAACTTGAACTAAGCGAGAACGCGAAACGACGCATAGCAAACTGCCGTAAATATCTCGATGAAAAGATGGAGAATACCGAACGCCCCATCTATGGTGTCACAACCGGTTTCGGTTCGCTCTGCAACATTTCGGTCGACAAGGAGAACCTTTCGCAACTGCAGAAAAACCTGATGATGTCGCATGCATGCGGCACAGGCGCCCAAGTACCGTCGGAGATTGTAAAACTTATGCTTTTCCTCAAGGCGCAGTCGCTTTCGTACGGCCATTCGGGTGTGCAGCTAATCACTGTGGAGCGTATCCTCGACCTGTTCAACAACAACATTATCCCCGTTGTATATGAGCAGGGTTCATTGGGAGCTTCGGGCGACCTCTCGCCTCTTGCACACATGTGCCTGCCACTGATAGGTCTGGGACACGTTGAGGTTGACGGGAAAGTCTACGAGAGTGCCGAGATTATGGAAAAGATGGGCTGGGAGCCTGTCAAGCTGTGTTCAAAGGAGGGTCTTGCATTGCTCAACGGTACACAGTTCATGTCGGCATACGGTGTATATTCATTGATAAACACATTCCGTCTGAGCCGTTGGGCCGACACCATAGGTGCCATGTCGCTCGATGCGTTCGACGGTCGCATGGAACCGTTTGAACACAATGTACATGCCATACGTCCACACAACGGACAGATTGAGACTGCACGCAACTTCCGCGAGATTCTTGCCGGAAGCGAAATTACAAAACAACCAAAGCAACATGTACAGGACCCCTACTCGTTCCGTTGCATTCCACAGGTACACGGTGCGGCAAAGGATACCATTGCATACGTGACAAAAGTGCTTGAGACAGAAATCAACTCGGCAACCGATAACCCGACTGTTTTCCCCGAGACCGACGAGATAATCTCGGCAGGAAACTTCCACGGAGAGCCTATAGCACTGCCTATGGACTTCCTTGCGATAGCGGTAGCTGAACTTGGTAATATTTCGGAGCGACGCATCTACCGCATAATCTCGGGAGCACGCAACCTACCCAACTTCCTTGTTGCGAACCCCGGACTTAACAGCGGATTCATGATTCCACAATACACGGCAGCCTCAATCGTGAGCCAGTCGAAAGGACTCTGCTGGCCCGCATCGTGCGACTCCATCCCATCGTCACAGGGACAGGAGGACCATGTAAGTATGGGTTCAAACGCAGCCACAAAGCTGTGGAAAGTGGTACAGAACACCGAACGTGTCCTTGCTATTGAGCTGATGAATGCGGCACAGGCATTGGAATTCCGCCGTCCGCTACGCTCATCAAAGGCGATAGAGGACATCTTCACAGCCTATCGCACTGTTGTTCCGTTTGTTGACAATGACACAGTGATGTATCCGCACATAGCAACATCGGTAAAATTCCTGAACGAACATGAGCCTGCTTGTTAAGAATATCGGTTGCATAGTCGGCATCGACGAGAGCGGACGTACAAGAGTGGCCGGCAAGGAGATGGCCGACATAGGCATGCTCGAGAATGCCTGGTTGCTCACCGATGGTGAGCGCATCGGCAGCTATGGAACGATGGATACCATACCGAACGAAGAGGGGTATGAAGTTATCGATGCAAAAAGAGGATGGCTATTCCCATCCTTCTGCGACTCGCACACGCATATTGTATATGCCGGCAGCCGCGAACAGGAGTTCCTCGACAAGATAAACGGCCTCACATACGAAGAGATTGCAAAGCGCGGCGGAGGAATACTGAACTCGGCCGACCGACTGCACGACACAAGCGAAGATGAACTCTATCGCCAGGCCATGGAGCGCATTGACGAGATTGTGGCTATGGGAACAGGACTTGTGGAGATAAAATCGGGTTACGGACTTACCCTTGAGGATGAGCTGAAGATTCTGCGCGTCATACGCCGCATAAAGGAGACCGCGCCGCTTGATGTGCGTGCCACATTCCTTGGAGCACACGCTGTAGGCCGTGCCTACAAAGGCCGCCAAGGCGAATACGTGGAGCATGTATGCAACGATATGATTCCCGCCGTAGCAAAGGAGGGACTTGCCGATTTTGTCGATGTCTTCTGCGACAAGGGATTCTTCACAGTGGAGGAGACCGCCAAAATAATCGAAACAGGTGCGCGCTATGGTCTGCGTGCCAAGATACACGCTAACGAACTTGCCATATCGGGCGGTGTCGAGGTGGGTGTAGAGCACAAAGCCCTGTCGGTAGACCACTTGGAATCGATGGGCGATGAACAGATTGAGGCGCTGCACGGCAGTGACACAATGCCGACGATGCTGCCGGGCTGCGCATTTTTTCTTGGCATAGGCTATCCGCCGGCACGCAAGATGATAGATGCAGGACTTGCCGTTGCATTGGCATCGGACTACAATCCCGGCACAGCCCCATCGGGCAACATGAGGTTTGTGGCATCATTGGCAAGCATAAAGATGAAGATGACACCTGCCGAGGCCCTGAATGCAGCCACACTGAACAGCGCATGCGCCATGGGCGAAAGCAAGGATTTCGGTTCAATAACCCGCGGTAAAAAGGCTAATTTCTACATCACCAGACCCTTGCCGTCACTCGCATTCTTGCCATACGCCCACCAGACACCTGTAATAAAAACAGTGGTGCTGAAGGGAAAGATGGTTGCAGAATAGCATTATTTCGGTGAAAAGCATTATCTTCGTGCAATTAATGAAACAAACGGAACTGCTATGATAAAGAAACTCATTATTTGCGCGATTGCGTGCATCACATTCACCACAGCCACAGCCGATGAGGGCATGTGGCTCCCGAGCCTCATCAAGGAGCGCATAAAGGATATACGCAAGAAGGGCTTCAGACTGAAAGCCGATGATGTATACTCAACAACAAAGCCTTCGCTGAAGGATGCTGTAATGCAGTTCGGTGGCGGTTGCACAGGCGAGTTCGTGTCGGCCGAGGGTCTGTTGCTCACCAACCACCACTGCGGCTATGCATCGATACAGAAACTATCGTCGGTGGAGCACGACTATCTGACCGATGGCTATTGGGCCAAATCGCGTGCCGAGGAGCTGCATGTTCCCGGACTCACCATAAGCATCCTGGAGAGGATGGAGGACGTGACCGACAGGATTGCCGCCGGCGAAAGCAAGGAGAGCATCATAACCCAAGCCTCACAGGGAAAGGGGTGCCGTGCAAGCATTGAACCGATGTACTACGGCAACCAGCACTATCTTTTTGTCTACCGCGTGTACAGCGACGTGCGCCTTGTAGGTGCACCGCCTTCATCGATAGGCAAGTTCGGTGGCGACACCGACAACTGGATATGGCCGCGCCACACGGGCGATTTCTCGATGTTCCGCGTCTATGCCGATGCCAACAACGAGCCTGCCGACTACTCGGCCGACAACGTACCCTACCGTCCCAAGCGTCACTTCCCAATCTCTACAAAGGGTGTGGAAGAAGGCGATTTCACAATGATTTACGGTTTCCCTGGAAACACACAGGAGTATGTCACAGCCGATGCTGTGGAGTACGTAGCCAACGTGTCGAACCCTATGAAGATTGCCTTGCGCACAATTCGTCTCGACATCATCAGCGAGGCACAGAGCAAGGACGTTGCCACACGCATTGCATATGCCGCAAAACATGCCGGCATTGCAAATGCATGGAAGAAATGGCAGGGCGAGAGCCTTGGACTCGAGAGCCTTGGAACAGCCGGCAAAAAGGAGGATTATGAGAAATCGTTCGCAGCATGGGCTGCAGGCAAGCCACAATATGCCACACTGCTCGACTCTATGCACGCTGCATATGAAAAGGCTATTCCCGGATATTTTGCACGTGAACTTTTCAATGAGACAATTGCCGGCATCGAGGTCTACAACTTTGCCGCATGGCTCAACGCACAGCACTCAAAGGGTACAGAATTGACAGCCGACGTACAGGCTGTAGGCCGCAAATACTACCTCAACGACTACAGAGTTGAGATTGACAAGGCAATTGCAAAGCGCATGATTGCCGAGTTCATGGAGCGCATGCCGGCCGAGAACATTCCACAGGAGCTGACAGCTGCAATAGAAAGCAACGGCAGCGTGGAGCAGTATGTAGAGCAGCTGTATACAGACACACAACTGATTGACAAACACCCACTCACAACCGAGGAGATAGTTGCCGACCCGATGGTGCAGCTTGCAGCATGGTTTGCTCCGCTTACAAAGAAGAACGGCGGTTATGCCTACCGCAACCTGAGCAATGTACCGACCGTAGAGAAGTGGTACAGGGAGTATATGCAGGCACTGCGCGAGTGGGACAAGGAGCGTGCTTTCTACCCCGATGCAAACTTCACCCTGCGCGTGGCATACGGCACAATCTGCGGCTACGAGAATGTCGACGGCGAGTACCACACACACCTCACCACCCTCGACGGCATCATGGCAAAGGACAACCCCGAAATCTATGACTACAACATACCACAGGTTCTGCGCGACATCCACGCAGCAAAAGACTACGGCCGCTGGGCTATAGAACATGGCGGCAAGAAGACCATCCCCGTATGTTTCCTTGCAAACAACCACACCTCGGGCGGCAATTCCGGTTCTCCCGTCATCAACGGCAAGGGCGAGCTCGTCGGTATCAACTTCGACCGCACTTGGCGCTCGACAATGAGCGACATCGAATTCGACCCGGGCATCTGCCGCAACATATCTGTGGACATACGCTACGTGCTGTTTGTCATTGACCGTGTGGGCGGTGCAAGCTACCTGTTCGAGGAGATGGATTTGAAATAATGCAAAGCAAGCCACAACTGTATGGACTACCTCCACTCACTTTTCATCGAGCACTCGGCACTGCAGGCCATTGTCGTGATATCGCTGATATCGGCAATTGGCCTTATGCTTGGACGCATACGTATATTCGGCATTTCGCTTGGCATAACATTCGTATTCTTCACCGGCATCCTTGCCGGACACTTCGGGCTTACGATTGATAGCCAGATGCTGTTCTATGCCGAGACGTTCGGCCTTGTGCTCTTTGTCTATGCGCTTGGTCTGCAGGTGGGCCCCGGTTTCTTCAGTTCAATGCGCAGTGAGGGTACAAAATTGCTGTTGCCCGCCATTGGTGTGCTGCTCACCGGCACGCTGCTGGCCATTGGGTTGAGTTATGCGGCAAAGGTAACAATATCTGACATGTCGGGCATTCTTTGCGGCGCCACCACCAACACCCCTGCACTTGCAGCCGCACAGCAGACACTAAAGCAGCTTGACATTGAGAGCAGCGGCGCGGCGTTGAGCTGTGCCCTCACCTACCCGCTCGGTGTTGTAGGTGTAATATTTGCAATGATATTCCTGCGCAAGTTCTTTGTCAAGCCTGCAGACATGCCACGCCCCGACAACAAGCACAAGAAGAATGTATTCATTGCCAGTTATTGCGTCACCAACCCCGACGTATTCGGCAAGACCATTTCCGAGATACACGACAGGCACAACCACTTTGTAATCTCCCGTATGTGGCACAACGGGCATGTACTCATCCCAATGTCCGACAGAGTGCTGCAGGAGAATGATATCCTGCTTGTGATAACAAAACCCGAGGAGACAGAGAGCCTGCGACATATCTTCGGCAAGCAGGAGGACAAAGACTGGAATGCCGAAAACATAGACTGGAACAAGATTGACAGCGAGCTGACATCGCAGCGCATAATTGTAACACGCCCCGAAATCAACGGCAAGAAGCTATCCTCGCTGCGCCTGCGCAACAACTATGGCATAAACATAAGCCGTGTCTACCGTTCAGGGGTGCAGCTTCTTGCAACCCCCGACCTTGTGCTGCAGCTTGGCGACCGCCTTACCGTGGTGGGCGAGGCTGCCGACATCAAACGCGTGGAGAAGATTCTTGGCAACGCCGTAAAGAGCCTCAATGAGCCCAACCTCGTATCGGTGTTCATCGGTATGATTCTTGGCCTTATGGTCGGTTGCATTCCTTTGGCAATACCCGGAATATCGGTTCCCGTGAAGCTTGGCCTTGCCGGAGGCCCCATAATTGTGGGTATTCTTATAGGCACGTTCGGCCCACGACTGCACATGATTACCTACACCACCCAAAGCGCCAACATGATGCTGCGCGCCATTGGACTTAACCTGTATCTCGCCTGTCTGGGACTTGATGCAGGAGCACACTTCTTTGAGACAATCGTGCGCCCCGAGGGTATCCTGTGGCTTATTCTTGGACTGCTCATAACATTCATACCGGTGGTGCTTATCGGACTATTCGCTCTGCGCGTGATGAAGCTCGACTTCGGTTCCATTGCCGGACTGCTGTGCGGTTCAATGGCAAACCCAATGGCACTGACATATGTGAATGAGACGATTGAGGGCGACAACCCGTCGGTGGCATACGCAACGGTCTACCCTGTATGCATGTTCCTCAGGGTGGTAATAATACAGTTGGTCGTAATGTTCCTCATTTGACAAGTTATGGCAACAGTAAAAAGGACAACCACTATAGGCGACCTCTTCATTGAGTTCGGCAGCAAGGATATTGAGATATTCCGCATTGCCTCCGACGGCAGCGGAGCACTCAAGCGCGTGGACGACATTCAGGGGACAATACGCCGCATAGCCGAGGAAATTGGCTTTGAACGTGACTACAACCTGAGCTACCGCCAATATGTGGCAAGGCTCATACAACATATCAACGGACTGGAAAACAAGAAGCTGTTTGAAATTATATCGCCAAGTTTTTTATAGGGCAAGAATAGGATGTTTGTTTATTTTTTAAGGGCGCATAGCGGGCTATGTAACCGCAAAAAAGAAAGAAACAGACATTCATGAACATAAAAAACGGCGAAACTATCAGCTTCTATAAGAAAATATTTTTTTTTAGAAATTCAAACAGCTTCTAACAAAAAACAGATAATCATGAAAAAGACGTTTGCACTCTTTGCACTTTTGTTGTGCGCGGTTGGAATCAATGCGCAGAACGACTACATCAACGGTCAATCAATATGGTTCGACAAGCCTACAACACTCAACGGACGCACAATATGGTATGGCGGCCGCCCCGACCTATGGAAAGGGAAAGAGAAGCCCGAGTGGGCCGGCGATGCAGCCTACAATGCCGACCAGGAGTGGGAGTCCTATTCTTTGCCCATCGGCAACGGCAGCATCGGTGCAAACATCATGGGTTCTCTCGAGGCCGAG
Source organism: Bacteroidaceae bacterium (assembly GCA_045650605.1). Taxonomy (GTDB): domain Bacteria; phylum Bacteroidota; class Bacteroidia; order Bacteroidales; family Bacteroidaceae; genus HGM04593. Next base: position 32,160 of record JAZRRI010000019.1, read on the forward strand.
CGAATAACCTTGAACGAAAAGACACTGTGGCGCGGTGGCCCAAACACCGAGAAAGGCGCTGAATACTACTGGAATGTAAACAAGCAGTCGGCACACCTGCTCGACGACATACGCCAGGCATTCCTCGACGGCAACGATGAACTTGCAGCAAAACTCACACGCGAGAACTTCAACAGCACCGCGTCATATGAGTACTATGGCGAGAGTCCCTTCCGTTTCGGCAACTTCACGACAATGGGCGAGTTCTACATTGAGACAGGCCACAACCTCATAGGGTTAGGCGACTACAAGCGCATTCTCTCGCTGGACTCGGCGGTTGCCGTGGTGCAGTACAACAGAGACGGCGTGGACTTCGAGCGCAAATACTTTGTATCGCACCCTGCCAATGTGCTGGCAATGAAGTACAGCGCAAGCAAACCCGGAATGCAGAACCTCACATTCAGTTATGCGCCCAACCCCGTATCGGAGGGCACAATGGAGAGCGACGGCAATAGCGGCCTTGTATGGAAAGCAAAACTTGACAACAACGGAATGCAGTACACCATACGCATACAAGCTGTCGCCAAAAACGGAAAAGTATCCGTTGAAAACGGCAGAATTGTGATTGAAAAGGCCGACGAGGTATGTTTCTATGTTACGGCAGATACCGACTACAAGATAAACTTTGACCCGGACTTCAGCGACCCTAAAGCATACGTTGGCGTCAACCCGGATGAAACAACTGCCGCGTGGATGAAAAATGCTGTTGCAAAGGGATTCGACAACCTCTTTGTAGAGCATTACAACGATTACATTGCACTCTTCAACCGCGTTGAACTGAACCTCAACCCCAACGCGCCCACAACATTGGAGTTCCCTGCGGTAAGAAACCTCCCTACCGACAAACGCCTTGCAAGCTACCGCACCGGCAAGCCCGACTACGCACTGGAACAACTCTATTTCCAGTTCGGCCGATATCTGCTTATCTCAAGTTCACGCCCGGGCAACATGCCAGCTAACCTGCAGGGTATATGGCACAACAATGTCGACGGCCCTTGGCGCGTGGATTACCATAACAACATCAACCTGCAGATGAACTACTGGCCATCTTGCGCCACCAACCTGCCGGAGTGCACACTGCCGCTCATTGACTTCATTCGCACATTGCAGAAACCGGGTGAGGTAACAGCCAAGTCATACTTTGGAGCACGCGGCTGGACAGCAAGCATATCAAGCAACATTTTCGGTTTTACCGCACCGCTCATCAGCCAGGATATGTCGTGGAACTTCAACCCTATGGCCGGCCCATGGCTCGCAACACATGTATGGGACTACTATGACTACACACGTGACAAGAAGTTCCTCAAGGAGACCGGTTACGATATCATAAAGAGCAGTGCAATATTCACTGTCGACTATCTGTGGAAGAGGAAGGACGGCACATACACTGCTGCACCATCCACATCGCCCGAACACGGCCCCATTGACCAGGGAGCGACATTCGTACACGGTGTTGTACGCGAGATTCTGCTCGATGCCATTGCCGCCGCCGAGGTTCTTGGCGTTGACAGCGACCTGCGCAAGGAGTGGAAGAATGTACTCGACAACCTTGTACCCTACACCATCGGCCGCTACGGTCAGCTCATGGAGTGGAGCAAGGACATCGATGACCCCAACGACCAGCACCGCCATGTGAACCACCTCTTCGGTCTGCACCCGGGACACACAATTTCACCCGTGACAACCCCTGAGCTTGCCGAGGCCTCAAAGGTTGTACTTGTTCACCGCGGCGACGGCGCAACAGGCTGGAGCATGGGTTGGAAACTGAACCAGTGGGCGCGCCTGCACGACGGCAACCACGCATACACCCTTTTTGGCAACCTGTTGAAGAACGGTACACTCAACAACCTTTGGGACACACACGCACCGTTCCAGATTGACGGTAATTTTGGTGGCACGGCAGGAATCACCGAGATGCTAATGCAAAGCCACATGGGTTTCATCCATCTGCTGCCTGCGCTGCCCGATGCCTGGGAAGAGGGCAAGATTGCCGGTATCCTCGCCCGCGGCGGCTTTGAGGTTGAAATCAACTGGAAGGAGGGCAAACTTACCGAAGCCATCGTCACATCGGACAACGGCGGCCGTTGCAACCTGCGCTATGGCGACAGCACCCTCTCTTTCAACACAAAGAAAGGCGGTACATACAAGGTTATCCTCAAGAACGGCAAGTTGAAAAAAGCATAACTGAAGGATAATGGTTGCCAAAAAGAGAGCACGGAGAAACAGGCACACGCTGCTGAAAATAGCGATATGCATTGCCATTGTTCTTCTGGCATTGCTGTACCCCGGCAACAGAGGGGAAGGATGTAGTGACAATGAGACAACCGGCAACGACAGGCTTGGCTTGGAGCTTGCGATACCGCAATTCACCAAGTCCACAAAGAGCCAGGTAATTGAGCACGCCGGCTACACCGTCTCCTACAACGATCAGCGCCGCAACCCCAACTGGGTGGCATACGAGCTCACAGCCACAGAGGTTGATGGAACGGAGCCACGCGACAGCAAGTTCGTCCCCGACCCCAAGGTCATAGGCCGCCAGGCTGTCGATGACGACTACAAGCACAGCGGTTGGGACAGAGGACACCTTGCCCCTGCCGCCGACATGAAGTGGAGCGAAAAGGCTATGGACGAGAGTTTCTACCTCTCCAACATATCACCACAGAACGGCAACCTCAACCGCGGTGTGTGGAAGAGCATCGAGGAACTCACACGCGACAATGCGCAACGATATGGTGAAATACTTGTCGTAACCGGTCCCGTGTTCACAAACAAGAAAGGACTTGGCTACATTGGGGATAACAGAGTAATAATCCCCAACGGTTTCTACAAGGTGCTGCTGGCCTATGACAACGGCTACACAGGTATAGGTTTCTATTGCGAGAATGTCGCGGGAAAAAAGAAGCTGCAGACCTATGCAAAAAGCATCGATGAGATAGAGGATATTACAGGTATCGACTTCTTCCATCTGCTACCCGATGAGATTGAGGATGAGACAGAAATAAGATACGATTGGAACGACTGGAAAACAGGGAACTGAAATCCCCCGACAGCACATTATGTTCATAGTAATAGCAATGATGTCCGGTGGAATAGCATTGGGTTACCTGATGCGTCACCACCGCCTTACCTACATAAGCAGACTCACGGTGTTCTTCATTTGGATTCTGCTGTTTGTACTTGGTGTGGAGGTTGGCAGCAACCCGCACATCATAAAGTCACTGCACACATTGGGGCTTGAAGCTCTCTTCATTGCAGTAATGAGCACCATGGGCAGCGTCATAGCCGCCATGCTGCTGTGGAAAAGCGTAAAGAAAAAGGAAGAAAAGAGCAATGAAGGGTAGTCTCATAATCATTGGATTCTTTATCCTCGGCATCATATGCGGCATGACAGGAATAATCCCTGCCGACGTGCTTGAGGGTGACATCAGCCTCTACGCCCTGTGTGCACTCATGTTCTGCGTGGGTGTGGGCATAGGCAACGACCCTGGCATAATAAAGAGTTTCAGGCAACTGCCCAAACGCCTAATGCTGTTGCCCGTTGCAACAATCCTTGGAACATGGGCAGCACTTCTCGTTGTTAACCTGTTGCTGGATTACCGCACTGCCGGTGAGTGTTATGCCGTGGGCTCGGGATTCGGCTACTACTCCCTGTCGAGCATTTTTATCACTGAATATAAGGGTGTTGAACTTGGTACGCTTGCCCTGCTGAGCAACATAGCACGTGAACTGATGGCACTGCTCGCAGCGCCGTTGCTTGTAAAACAGTCCGGGCCGCTGTCACTAATTTCGGCCGGTGGCGCAACCACAATGGACACCGTGCTGCCATCGGTAATACACCACTCGGGCAAGCAATACACTATAATCTCCATCTATCATGGATTCGTGGTCGATTTATGCGTGCCGTTCATGGTCACGTTCTTCTGTACTATATGAGGAAAGATAAAAATTGTCCGGACCCGTTGAGCCGGACAATTTTTGTAATACGCATAGTATCGGAAACTTATTGCCATTAAAAGCATGTCGTTTCATTGTATTTTGTGTTAAAACTCAAAGCAATATCTTTTCTATTGCCTCTTTCAGCTGCGGTTTGCCCATTGCTCCTTGCGAACGGTGCATGGTTCCGTTCTGTTCAATGAAGATGAGCGTGGGGATAGAGCGTATGCCAAAGAGCATGGCGAGTTCTTCCTCCTCGTCTACATTCACCTTGTAGATATCCACCCTGCCGGCATACTCGTCGGAGAGCTCCTCCAGCACAGGTGCAAGCATCTTGCAAGGGCCGCACCACTCGGCATAGAAATCTATCAACGCAGGCTTGTCGCCTAAAAAATCAAAATGTCCGGGGTTGGACCTGTAGTCACCCACACGAGCAATGAACTGCTCGTTTGTCAAATGAATTGTTGCCATAATATTTTTCTTTAGTTGTCAGTTGTTTGTTTTGCGAATATAACACAAAAATGTTAAAACATACATTCTGTAACACTATTTAGCATTCAAGGAGGTTGCCGCACGTTATAAAAACAAAAAAAACGGGTCGGTGTTGCCAAAAAGCAAGTGCTGTTTATTGATTGTTTGAAGAGTTTAAACTAAATTAGCACAATATTATTTAAAATGACTATTATGCAGCAATATACACCCACCGAAAAGTGTCTGCGTTTTCTGCGCAAATATAACCGATACATGAAGGTTGCAGTTATAGCAATCGTGGCTCTGGCAATAGCGATGTTGCCGACAGAGTGGTTCGGCATTGACGGGCTCACACCAATACAGCAACGCATGATAGCCATATTCGTGTGGGCGGCATTAATGTGGATTGTAGAGGCCGTGCCGGCATGGACAACGTCGCTGCTCATAATTGTGATTATGTTGCTCACGGTTTCGGACAGCGGAATATCAATGCTCATAAGCGAATATGACGCAAAGGAGCTGTTGAGCTACAAGACCATAATGAATACCTTTGCCAACCCCACGGTAATGCTCTTTATGGGTGGTTTCATCCTTGCGCTTGTGGCATCAAAGAGCGGCATCGACGTGAGCATGGCACGCGCAATGCTCAAGCCTTTCGGTTCAAAGCCACGCATTGTATTGTTGGGTTTCATCCTTGTAACGGCCATATTCTCAATGTTCGTCAGCAACACTGCCACTGCTGCCATGATGCTCACCTTCATGGCACCCATAATCAGACAGTTGCCTGCAACGGAGAGGGGCACCACAGCCCTTGCGCTTGCAATACCCATAGGCGCAAACATAGGCGGACTTGCAACCCCCATCGGTACCCCGCCCAACGGCATTGCACTACAGTACATCAATGACGTGGACGGGCTTAACCTTGGTGTTGACTTCGGAGAATGGATGCTGGTAATGACACCGCTCATGCTTGTCATACTCCTAATCTCATGGGTGCTGCTTAGCGTGATGTTCCCCTTCACTGCAAAGAAGGTTAACCTTACAATCATAGGCGGCGCCAAAAAAGGCTGGAGAACATACGTAATATATGCTACACTTGCTGTGACCATCCTGCTTTGGATGTTCGAGAAGGTGACAGGCATAAACTCATACGTGGTGGCACTAATCCCCATAGGAGTGTTCGCAATAACACGCATCATAAAGTCAAGCGACCTCAAGGACCTCGATTGGGCCTGCCTGTGGATGGTTGCCGGCGGTTTTGCCCTTGGCGAGGGAATGTCAAAGACAGGGCTTGCCAAGGCGCTTGTAGCAGCCATTCCTTTCGACAACTGGCCGGTGTTGCTGGTACTGCTCGGCGGTGGTTTCATCTGCTGGTTGCTGTCGCAGTTCATTTCGAACTCTGCAGCCACTGCACTCATGGTTCCCATTATGGTGGCCGTGGGCAGCGGCATGCAGGACGCTTTGGGCGAGTATGGCGGTGTGGGCACACTGCTCATTGGCGTGGCAATGGCAGCATCGTTTGCAATGTCATTGCCAATAAGCACCCCGCCTAATGCAATAGCCTACTCTACCGGCCTCATAAAGACAAAGCAGATGTTTGTCACGGGAATGCTCATTGGCACCATTTCACTTGTCATCGGTTACGTGCTCATAATTACAGTGGGCAAGACCGGCTACTTCGGATAACCAAAACACACATAAAAGACATGAAAAAGACACTATTCATCGCTGCGCTGATGTCAATGTTCATTGGCAGCGCGACAGCACAGGAGAAATTCAGTTTCAAACTCTACGGCTTTGTGCGCAACTATGCATGCTACGACACACGCGAGAGCCTCACATCCAACAGCGAGCAGTTCTACTACATGCCAAAGAATGAGAAGCTCGATGCCGACGGCAACGACATCTATGCACAGCCTAACATGATGCTGCTCAGCATCACCACACGCTTGGGAGTAAACATCACCGGCCCCGAGTTCCTTGGTGCAAAGACATCGGCAAAGATTGAGTCGGACTTCGCCGGCTTTGGTACAAGCAACACAGTGCTACGCATACGCCAGGCATACGCAAAGATGGACTGGGAGCACAACAAGCTGCTTGTGGGACAGGCATGGCACCCCATGATGGGCGACATGATGCCCGATGTCTTCTCACTTGAGACAGGTGCACCGTTCACACCCTTCAGCCGCACACCGCAGTTGCGATATGACTACGTGAACAAAGGCTTCACATTGACAGCCACCGCGCTCTATCAGTTCCAATACACATCCTATGGACCAAAAGACGCGGCAAAGGGAGACTATACATCAACCGGTTCGTTCGACTATGCACGCAACGCTGTTGTTCCCGAGCTTTATCTGCAGGCAATGTACAAGAACGGCGGTTTCCAGATTGGTGCAGGTGTCGACATGCTCACCATCAAGCCCCGCCAGAGCTATGCAGTAACAGAAACCACAAAGGAAACTTACTATGTGCCTGCACACGATGAAGCAGGAGCACCGATTCTTGACAGCAACGGTGCGGCAACATTTGTACCCATTGAAAAAAGTACCACTGACACAAAGACATACAAGTGCAACGAAGCACCTGTGCTCGGTTTTACTCCTACACTCTTTGCTTCGTACAAGGCCGACCGCTGGGGCATCAAGGCTCGTGCGACATATGCACAGAATGCAGCCCACCTTAGCATGATTAGCGGTTACGGAGTAACAAACATCAAGGAGAACGGCGAATGGGAGTATGGCACAATCAACAGCATCGGCGGTTGGATTGACGCAACCTACAAACAGCCATTGAAGAAGGGCTACCTCCAGTTCTGCTGCTTTGCCGGCTACACAAAGAACCTTGGTTGCGAGAACGAAATCGTAGGCGACATCTACATGCGCGGCGAGAAGGACATGGACTACATGTGGCGCGTTGCACCAAGCATCCTCTACACCCACAATGCAATGCAGATTGGCGTGGAGTACAACCCCACCACTGTAGGTTATGGCGAGAAAAACAAGAACTACACAATGTACAACCCACGCCCCGTCACCAACCACCGCATCTGCGCAATGCTGAAGTACAACTTCTAACCACACCATGAGTTGTCATTCTGAAGAAGCACAACAATGGATTGCAGTCCACATATTAAGATTCTTCACTACGTTCAGAAACGAAGTTCGCCGCCCGAAGGGGCTAAAGGCAATGACAAATAGCGCGAAAAACAAGAAAGCAACAACTTAACCAATAGAATATGAACAAAAAAGTATTGACATTAGGCCTTATGCTTATGGCCGGCTTGGGTGCAACAGCCCAGGTGAGCCTTGTTAACCCTGTTCCACAGGAGGTTACGGCTACAGAGAATGCTATTTTCGATGCACCTGCAACGTGGAGCATCAACACAGCCAAAGCGCATCAGAGCGGTTACATCTACGATGCCCTGATGACTGCAACCCCCGAGGTTGCAAAGAAGGCGAACTTCAAGGTTACACTTGGCGTGCGCGGCGAAAGTGCTGTAAACAAGTACAAAAAGAACATCCCGGCAAAGAGCGAGGGTTACTACATGAAGGTTACCGACAAAGAGGTTGTAATTGCCGGTAATGACGAGAAGGGTCTCTACTATGGTGTACAGACACTGCTTGGCATGATGAAGGAGGGCAAGCTCGAAGCCTGCACCATCACCGACTGGCCCGATGTTCCTTTCCGCGGAACAGTAGAGGGATTCTACGGCACACCATGGAGCCACGAGGCACGCAAGAGCCAGCTCGCTTTCTACGGCCGCAACAAGATGAACGTATATATCTATGGTCCGAAAGACGACCCCTGGCACCGCGACAAGTGGCGCGAGGCTTACCCCGAGGTTGAGGCCAACCGCATTGCCGAGCTCGTTAACGTGGCAAAGGCAAACGGCGTGAACTTCTACTGGGCCATACACCCCGGTGTCGACATCAAGTGGAACGACGAGGACCGCGATTACCTCATGGCAAAGCTCGAAATCATGTACAACCTTGGCGTACGCTCATTCGCAGTGTTCTTCGACGACATCTGGGGCGAGGGTGCAAAGGCCGACAAGCAGGCAGCCCTTTTGAACTACATCGATGACAACTTTGTACAGGTGAAGAAGGACGTTGCTCCACTCATCCTGTGCCCCACAGAGTACAACAAGGGCTGGGCTAACGAGCAGGGCGGTTACTTGCGCACACTCGGCGCCAACCTGAACAAGGGCATCGAGGTTATGTGGACAGGTAACTCAGTTGTTGCATGCATCGACAAGCCAACAATGGAGTGGATTAACGAGCGCATCGAGCGCAAGGGATACATCTGGTTGAATTTCCCAGTAAATGACTTTGTACGCGACCACATCCTCATGGGCCCTGCCTATGGCAACGGACTCGACATTGCAACCGATGTTTCAGGTTTCGTAAGCAACCCCATGGAGTACGCCGAGACATCAAAGATTTCGCTCTACGGCATTGCCGACTACTGCTGGAACATGGAGGAGTATGACTACCAGAGCAACTGGGAAAAGAGCCTAAAGGAGATTCTCCCAAGCAACCACGAGGCACTGCGCACATTCGCGCTATACAACAAGGACCTTGGCCCCAACGGTCACGGCTTCCGTCGCGAAGAGGGCGATGAGCTCAAGGAGATTGTTGCCGCTGTTGAGAAGGGCGACTTCATGGGCGTAGCAATGCTCAACGTTGCATGCTGCGAGCTGGAGACTGCCTGCGACATCCTGCTCAATGACAACAGCAACCCACAGCTGTTGCACGAGTTGCGTCCTTGGATTATCCAGGGCAAGAACCTCGCAGCATACGGTAGAGCAGTCTGCACAATGAAGATGTTCGCCTCAATGAAGGACAACAGCTCATCAACAAGCCAGTTCATCAACTTCGAGAACCTCTACAAGCAGGCACGTTCATTGCAGAAGCAGATGTTCGACCTTGAGAACAACAAGGCAATGCGCCACCCATACCAGATTGGCACAAAGCTTGGTACAAAGGTTATGTTGCCTACACTTAACAAGGTGTTTGCACAGGCAACCGAGGAGTACAACGCTACACACGGCACCGACCTTGACAAGAATGCCGAGTATAACCCATACAAGCTCACTTCAACAGTAAAACAGCTTGCATTGCTCCCTGTGAAGCTCAACGGCGACAGAGTGGAGATTGCATCGGCACTTGAGGTAATCAACTGGCAGGCAGGCGGCGAGCTCATGATTGAGAGCGAGACACCAATCACATTCCAGGGCATGGACTTCAACCTTGGCGTAAACGGTGTTGCAAAGCATTTCAAGCTTGAGTTGTTCGTCAACGGCGCTTGGCGCGAGGTAAGTTTGTTGCACTACGGCGAGGATGACCCAGTCATCCACACAGGCAACGAGCTCGGTGGCATGACAGCAACAAAGCTGCGCATCACCAACAAGAGCGGCGAGGAGCAGAAGGTATACTTCAAGAGCTTCACCTTTATAAGACGATAACAGCAGCACGTCTACAAATGCAATATACCCCGTCACAGCGTCGCTGTGACGGGGTATATTTTGTTTATGAGCCGTATCAATAGTTTTTGATTATATAATCGGCATTTACATTATAATGCGACTTGAAGAGCTTTCTATCGTTGAAGATGGCATCTGTTGCCCAGTAGGCAAGCTCTGCAGTCAAAATACCCACAGCTGCACCAACAAGCACGTCGCTCAGGTAGTGACGGTTATTGAGCACTCGCATAACGCCCGTTGCAGTTGCAGCTGTGTAGCCGGCAATGGGAATCCAAATGCTGCGGCTGCCATATTCATGCGCAAGCAGCGTGGCACCCATGAATGCCTTTGCCGTGTGCCCCGATGGGAAGCTCTCCTCCTCGCCGTTCGGGCGGGTGCGGTTTACGCTCCATTTAAGACCTTTTACCGTAGCAGCCATCATCACTGCAGCCATGGCATCGGCTGTCAAAACCTGCCAACGGTTCTTGCTCACCCCCTTCACACCACAAGCACCCATAGCAAGGTGCGCTGCCCAGGGAGCATATTGCAGATAGTCATCGAACTTTGCCTCAAAACTCGGGAGTTTCGTCTGCACACCATCGGCAATGTGCTTATCGGCAGGCATCAAAGCAAAACCCGCTGCAGCCACAGGCAACGCAACACAGAAGGAGTGATGGGCATATCTGAGGTTATACTGTTTGTTGGTAATCTCTATTGTAGCAGGCACATCACTTTTTACTTTTATACTATCAGCACAAGTTTTCAGTTTTCCGTCTTCAGCTTTCACATTTAATGCTATAATACTGAAAATACATAAGAATAGGAGTATTCTTGTCTTCATAATTATTTCTTATGATTATGTTTATACAACTGCCACGTATTCACCAGATTATGCCACAACGAATAGAAACCGCCTGCAATAGCGGTGACAGGAGTAAGAAAAGTACATGCAAACCAAATGGCAAATACCGTGTTCTTTTGCCCCAATGACTGCCCGCCGGCAATAACCTCGCCATTACGGCGGCCTACGTATCGCCCAAAGGCAAACTGCAAAACACAGCATACAAGTGACACCAGCGCAATACCCGCCATAACCCAAATTGAGAGGTCGCTATGAGCAATTGCACGTGTTGTCATTGCAATGGCAAGCGACAGAGCCACAAGCCACAGATAGAACGGCAGATTACGTCCTTTGGTAACGAGCAACTTATGCGCACCGGGCAAGAATTTACGCAGCAGTTCAGCACACAAAAGCGGCATAAGCAACAACGGGAACACCTTGCCCATGATGAGCATGAACGAAGATGCGAGCGACATTCCCTCCACGGGGTGCGACATTGCAAGGAACAATGGAGCAACAAGCGCCACCGCAATGTTTATCTGCATTGTATATGAGATGAGCGAAGCCGAATTACCGCCCAGACGGGCTGTAATTACAGCAGCCGCTGTTGCCGTGGGGCACAGCAGACACATCATTGCAGCCTCAAGCAACACGCGCACAGTCACCGGCATGCGCGGCACAAAAGCAATGGTAAGGGATATTGCAATGAACGACAGCAACTGGAAAGCAAGCAGCCACAAGTGCCATTTTGAGGGTTTGAGTTCCTTTATCCTTACCTTGCAGAAGGTGACAAAGAGCATGGCAAAGATTAGCCCCGGCTGAACAACTGCAAGCACCGACGACACAAAATCATGGGTACCATCGAACAATGGAATTTTGGTGTATAGCAGATACATGAGCACACCGCCACCCATTGCTATGGGCAGCGACCAGTCACGCAGAAACTGATGAAACCTTACGTTCATTCTACAACCTTGCCAAAAACTCCAATCCCTCTTTGTAACCGTCGAAACCCTTGCCGCAGATGGTCTTCTGCGCATAAAACGACACAAAAGAGAAACGGCGGAACTCCTCACGGGTGGAAATATCGGTCAAATGTACCTCGGCAGTAGGCAATGCCACAGCCTTGAGCGCATCGAGTATCGCCACACTTGTGTGGGTGTATGCAGCAGGGTTGATGAGAATTCCATCAAACACACCGTATGCCGCCTGAATCTTGTCGACAATCGCACCCTCGTGGTTCGACTGGAAAAGTTCTACCTCAACACCACACTGTGCCGCGCAATCACGGATGAACTGCTGCAACGCCGCAAAGTTCTGCGCGCCATACAGCGCCGGCTCACGCAACCCCAAAAGATTGAGGTTAGGACCGTTTATTACCAGTATTTTTTTCATATCAAATTATACTCAACAGCTATCGCCAATTTAGACAATGTGGGATTGGAGTAAAAGCGTGAGAGCAAGGCGTGTGGCTGTTGGAGAACCGGAGTTTACTTGAAGTAAATGAGGATTATACAACAGCCATAAAAACACAGCTATCGCGCTTTTAAACAATTCCACTAGATTATTTCAGCGTACGTTCCAAAATACCTGAACTGCTCGCCGCACTCGTGAAGCTCGCACATGAGGGAGAGGAATTCGTCGCTATAAACGGATGCTTCAATGTCGAAGTAGAAACGGTATTCGAACTCGCGCTCGGGGATTTGACGGCTCTCGAGCTTGACGAGGTTGACACCGCTTGCGTTGAAGCGTGACATTATGCGGAAGAGTGTTCCTGGGCGGTTGGGTATGTTTATCATCACGCTTGTGCGGTCGGCACCGGAATATATTTTAGGTTCCTTGGCAATGCAGATGAAACGTGTATAGTTGTTGTCACGGTTTTGAACGGACGATTTGAGCACCTGCATCTGATAAAGCTCGGCACAAAGACGCGATGAGAGCGATGCCTTTGTTGGGTCGCCGCCTTGAGCCACCATGCGGGCAGCCTCGGCAGTGTTCTCGCATGCAATTACGCGCACATTCTTGAGCGTAGAGAGGAACTCGGAGCACTGGTTGATGGCCTGCTGGTGCGAGTAGATTTCACGGATGTCCTCAAGTCTTGTACCCGGGAGAGCAAGGATTGCGTGGTCGACCTTTAGGCGCACACCACGAACAATGCTCACATTGTATGCAGCAAGCAGGTCGTAGATGGCATTCACAGAACCTGCGAGAGAGTTCTCTATTGGCAGTACACCGAACTCGCAAAGGCCGCTGCTTACTGCCTTGAACACACCCTCGAAATTACTCATGTACATGATTTCGGGCAGGTCGAAAAGACGCTCCGATGCAAGGTGTGCATAAGAGCCCTCACAACCGGCACAGGCTACAGAACCGCGCTTTGGAAAAGGCTGTGGCGGAACTGATGCTATCTGCTTGAAGTGGTTGAAGAAGTCGGTACCCTCGGAGAGCATACGTGTCTCGTACGACTCGCTCAGGTCGAATATTGTGCGATAGAGTGTGCGGCCATAGCCCTCAAATTCCGGGCCCAGGCGTTTTGACACGTTCTGCAACACGGTGCGTGCACGCGATGGGTGATATACAGGAAGATTGTTCTCTTTCTTGTATTTTCCGATACCAGACACCACTTGCATGCGGCGCGCAAAGAGGTCGCACATCTGGGTATCGATTTCGTCTATCTCCTGACGTAGTTTTTCCAAGTCCATATTATATTGTTTTAATTTTATACCTTCCGGTTTTCCGCTTTAACCGCACTTCGTGCGATTGAACCTGCTCTTGCTCGGCATAGTAAAAACAAGTTTTTCCTCTGCACTCGCTTACTCGCAGCTTTCACCTTTCCCTTTTCACCTTTCCGTTTTCAACATTCCCTCCAAGCATTGCAAAGTCATCGAAAAAGGTCGGATAGGACTTTGCCACGCAAGTGTGTTCCTTAATTGTTGTCACGCCACTTGCAACGGATGCCATAACGGCCGCCGACATTGCTATGCGGTGGTCTTTATAACTATCGACTGCTGCAGTTGCCACAGGCTCACCGCCATGGACGGTAAATGTATCTTCGCCAATTTGAGAAGATATCCCGAATGCCGCAAGCAAATCCTTGACAGCCGCCAGGCGGTCGCTCTCCTTGAAGCGCAGACGTCCCACACCTGTGAACTCAGTTGTTCCCTGCGCCACGGCAGCTGCTACGGCAAGCACGGGCACAAGGTCGGGGGTGTCGGTGCAGTCGAGTTCCGTACCGAACAGGTGCGACGGCATTGCCACCACTCCATTCTCGTTGCACTCAATGAAGGCACCCATTGAGCGCAGATGGTCTATGATGTAGCTGTCACCCTGTAATGAGTCGTTGTTCATTCCGCACACAGTGACAGGGCGCTTGCCCGTAACACCCGCCACAACCCAAAAGGCTGCCGACGACCAGTCGCCCTCGACAACCACGCGCTGTGGCATGCGGTATTGTTGGTTACCCTTTATCCTGTATATGTTGCCGCGTTGCTCCACCTCAATGCCTGCAATGCGCAGCGCATCGAGTGTCATTGTAATATACGACGCACTTGTAAGCCCGTCGGTCACCTCAATCTCGCTATCCTCGGCCGCCAATGGCAAGGCAAAAAGCAGGCCTGTGAGATACTGCGACGAGATATTGCCCGGCAGCGTATACTTGCCGCCACGGAGAGTGCCATTGCATGTCAATGGCAGTTCATCGGCAGTGTGGTGTGTAAAGGTAACGCCATGCGGTGCAAGAGCATCGAGCAGAGCACTCATAGGACGCTGCGGCAGCTTGCCCGCACCCACAAAGGTTGCATCGGCACCAAGCACAGCCGCCACCGACACAAGGAAACGCAAAGTGGAGCCGCTCTCGCCACAGTCGAGTGTTCCACGCTTTATAACCTTCACGGGTTTTACATCAAAAACTCCCGATGAATAGGTGATGTCTGCACCTAATGCATTGAGACAACGCATTGTTGCCATTATATCGTCGTTCACGGCACCACACACAATGCGGCATGGCTCACAGCCCAGCGCGGCGCAGATGAGCAACCTGTGCGCCTGCGATTTCGATGGCGGCGGTGTAACGCAGCCCTGTAATGTTCCGTGAACTTTTATTTCCATAATTAAATTCGTTTAAAGTTCCTCCACTCTTAGAGGGGAGGTGTCGCCACGCGACGGAGGGGAGTTCTTAATAATTTACATAACCAATCCCCCTCCCTGCTTCGCAGTACTCCCCCTTATAATAAGTGGGAGAGCTACATTGCGCGACGGAGGGGAGTAATCCAATTCATACCACTTTTTGCAGCAGCTCCTTCAATTCCTCGACAGGCATATCGTATAGTATGCAGTTGCCCACTGCGCGGGGCAGAACCACTGATATTTTACCGCCACGGCGTTTCTTGTCAGTGAGCAGCGCATCGTATATCTCATTTGCTGCATAAGGGCAGGCAGTGTCAAAGCCATACTTCACAAGCAGCGCCTCCAGTTCATCGGCTACGTCGCACAGGCCGCACAGCGGCGCAATCCTTGCAGCAATGACCATTCCCTTTGCAACCGCCTCGCCATGCGAAACAGCGAAGTTGCTCAGTTTCTCAATGGCATGGCCGAATGTGTGACCGAAGTTAAGCAGACCGCGCACTCCGTTATCGAACTCATCCTGCTGCACAACATCGCGTTTTATCTCCACACAACGCGCCACAACCGCTTCGCGGTCGAAAGGCAGGGTGTGCAGTGTCTCGTAGAGCGCCGCATCCAGTATCATTCCGTATTTGATAACCTCGGCACATCCATCGCGGTAAATTTCCGTTGGCAGGGTATCCATCAATGCTGTGTCGCAGCACACCAGCGACGGCTGATAGAAACTGCCCACAAGATTCTTGCCGGCAGGAATGTCGATGGCGGTCTTTCCACCCACCGAGCTGTCCACAGCCGCAAGCAGCGTCGTTGGCACCTGAACATATTTAACACCGCGCAAATAGAGCGATGCCGACAGGCCGCCAAGGTCTCCTACCACGCCGCCACCAAAGGCAATGATGGCATCGCTGCGTGTAAGTTGCTCCCCGGCGAGGAAGTTGAGGAAAGCCAAAAGGTTGTCGGCACACTTTGATGCCTCGCCAGCCGGGATTACATATTTACAGGCATCGTAACCCGCCGCTGCAAGGTATTCCATCATCGTACTGCCGTATAGCGCATCTACATTACTGTCGGTGAGCACAGCCAGGCGGCATTTGCCAAGCACAGGTGCAATGAGTTCGCCAATAGCGGCAAGCACTCCCCGGCCAATGCAGATGTTATACTCCTTTGTTGCCTTTACGTTTATTGTATTGTATTGCATAATGTCACTGTTTTTCGGTCTCCTCCTTTGCTATGCGACCGTCGCGCAAAAGCGAACGCAGTCCATCGGCATCGTCGGCAGCTATTGCATCGCGGTATTCATGGAGTGAGTTTATAAGCAGGTCCAGCTCGCCAAGCAAGTGCTCTTTGTTCTCAAGAAAAAGTTCGGTCCACATATCCTCGTTGAGGCGCGACACACGTGTGAAATCGCGGAAACTGCCGGCGCTGTACCCTTTGTGGAACTTTGCCGACGGGCTCTTGATGAATGCGTTTGATACCACGTGGCACATCTGCGAGGTGTATGATATCATGCGGTCGTGGAAATCGGCCGTGGTGACAACGAACTTCTTGAAGCCGAGCGGTGCAAGCGACTGCTTCACACGGTCGAGCAACAAAATGTCGTCATGCACAGGAGGCACCATAATAAACGATGCACCGTTGTAGAGCGTTGCCTTTGAATATTTGTAGCCCGAGTATTGCAGGCCGGCCATAGGATGACCGCCAACAAAAGTGAAGCCATGCTCTGCAGCAAGTGCAAAGCCAAGTTCACACACCTTGCGTTTTGTTCCGCAAAAGTCAATTACCAACGTATGCGGGGCAATATACTTTGCATTTTCCTGCATATATCCCTCTACAGCCTTTGGTGTTGCGGTAAGCAGCAACAGGTCGCATGCGGCAATATTATCCACACCAAGTACACCGTCCACAACACCCTCAAGCTGTGCATAGCTCACAATGGGTCCGTTTATATCACAGGCAAGCAGTGTTGCGCCGGCAGCCTTGAAAGCCTTTGCCGCCGAACCGCCTATCAATCCCAGACCAACAACACCCACAACCATAAGCGCCACTAATCAATGCATTATACTGCGTATCTCGCGCACACGTTGAGCCACCTCGTCGAACTGTTCGGGAGTCAGTGATTGAGCACCGTCGCACAACGCACATGCCGGATTATTATGTACCTCGATAATTAGACCGTCGGCACCCGAAGCACAGGCTGCGCATGCCATTGGACGCACAAGGCGTGACACACCCGTGGCATGGCTTGGGTCAACGACAATAGGCAGATGAGTGAGTTCTTTGAGCACAGGAACTGCTGCCAAGTCGAGCACATTGCGGGTATATGGGTCATAGCTGCGGATACCGCGCTCACAAAGAATCACCTGTTCATTGCCCTCGGACATGATATACTCGGCACTCATGAGAAGTTCCTTGAGTGTTGCCGACATACCACGTTTCAAAAGGATAGGCTTGTCACTGCGGCCAAGTTCCTTCAACAGCTCAAAATTCTGCATGTTACGGGCGCCCACCTGAATGATGTCGACATCGGCAAAGAGGTCGAGGTGCGACGCACTCATAATCTCTGTTACAATGGGAAGACCTGTTGCCTCGCGAGCCTTCAACAGCAGCTGCAGACCCTCGGCGCGCAAGCCCTGGAAATCATAGGGCGATGTACGCGGCTTGAAAGCACCGCCACGCAGTATGTTTGCACCCGAAGCCTTTACAGCACGTGCCACGGTCAGAATCTGCTCCTCGCTCTCTACCGAGCAAGGACCCGCCATAATGGCAAAGTTGCCGCCACCAATCTTCACCAGGTTCTCGCCACTGCCGGCCACCACTACGGTATCGTCGGGGTGGAAGCTGCGGTTAGCACTCTTGAACGGGTCGGTGATGCGTGTCACGCGGTCAATTATCTCAAGCCCTGCAAGCAGGTCAATATCAATCTTACGGGTATCGCCAATAAGGCCGAGCACTGTCTGCATCTCGCCCTCGGAAACGTGTACCCTTACATTTTGCGACTCGAGCCAGTGGATAAGGTTATCGCGCTGCGCCTTTGTCACTCCGTTTTTAAGTACTGCTATCATAGTTGTTATAGTTTATTCTTTTTATAATAATGTGGATTGCAAAAATACAAATAAACTTCAATTTTCCTATGCTTTTAACGAAAATGCAACAAAAGACAATTATTTTTTGTCATTTTTTAATAAAAAACGCCCTTTTCAGTGTGTTTTTGTAATGAAAGAATAAAAAAGCGAGGCACCCGTATTGGATGCCTCGCGAGTTACCGGATTAACCGGTAATATTACTTCTTGAGAGCCTTCTTCAACTCCTTTGCAATAGCCTTCTCTGCAGAAGCCTTTGCAGCGTCGAGCTTCTTCTGTGCAGCAGCCTCAGCCTTTGCATTGCCGGCAGCCTTGGCAGCCTTCACTGCATCGTAGAGAGCCCAAAGGTTCTTCTGTGCAGTAACTTTCTTCTGTGCAGCTGTGTAAGCCTCAGCCTCAGCCTCAGTAGCAGCCTCAGCCTCTGCTGTTGCAAAAGCGTGCTTGTAACCCTCTACCTCATTCCAGTGACCACGTGTAAAGTCGGGGAATGTAACGGCAGCGCAGTTGTTGTCCATTGACAATGTACCGAGTTCTGCCAAGCAGCACCACTCAGCCATGTCATATACGTCCATATCAAGTGGCAAACCGTTCTGCAAGCAGTAAACAAGACGTGAGTCCATAACGAAGTCCATACCACCGTGACCGAGGTCGCGACCCTTCTCAACATACTTCTTGAGGATTGGGTGGTAGTACTTCTCCATCATTGCATTTCTCTGCTCGGCGTTCATGAAACCGTGAGCATTGAGGTTGTCTACCTGAGGAGCACCTGTACCCTTGAGAGCCTCACCAGAAAGTGCGAGCTCGGGAGTAGGATACTTTGTTGCATAACCCTTTGTACCGGTGAGCTTGAACAGACGGTTGTAGGGCTGTGGAGTCATAACGTTGTGCTGGATTTCAACAACCTTACCCTTTGCTGTACGCATGAGAGTTGTTGTGTGGTCACCATTGCGGAACTCATCGCACTCCTTACCGGTCTTCTCCTTTACAAGCTCCTTACCGAAGAAAGGATCTGTATCCATTGCCACCAATGTAGTGAAACGGTCACCACGGTGAATGTTCATGCACTGTGCAACGGGGCCAAGGCCGTGAGTAGCGTAGAGGTCGCCACGGTTCTCCTTGTTGTACTTCAGACGCCAGTGGAGGTTGTCAACGTCATTGTCGGCAGGATCCTTCCAATATGCATCCCAGAACCACTCGAGGCTGTGGATGTAAGCACCCTCGGCACGGATAATCTCACCGAACACACCATCCTGAGCCATTGCAAGAGCGTTCATCTCATAGTCGTCATAACAGCAGTTCTCGAGGATAAAGCAGTGGAGACGTGTCTGTTCAGAGAGGTTGATAAGGCTCCAGCACTGCTCGAGGTTCATTGCAGAAGGCACCTCGATAGCTGTGTGCTTGCCGTTCTCCATCGCATACTTTGCAATCGGATAGTGGTGATTCCAGTCGGCAGCAACGTAAACGAGGTCGATGTCGGGACGCTCGCAAAGAGCCTTGTAACCATCGGCACCGTAGTAGATGTCGGCAGGCATCAAGCCCTGCTCGCGCAAGAACTTGTTGCACTCCTCGGCGCGCTCATACTCATAGTCGCAAAGAGCAACAATCTCAACACCGGGGATACGGCAGAAACGGATAACTGCACCGTCACCACGCATACCAAGACCAACGAACGCTACGCGAACTGTCTTGATTGGAGCAACAGCAAGGTTAAGAACATGCTCCTGACCAGCAGGACGCTCCGGAGTCTCAACTACGATAGTACCTTTGTCCCAATGCCATTTTGTAGAGGGAGAAAGAGACTGAGCCTGTGATGTTGTGCCGGCAAATGCCATTACAGCAACAAGGGCTGCACCAAAAAATTTCTTCAAATTCATAATACAGTTAATTAATTAATATGATGTGTTTATCATTTCATCATTCATTGCGGACATCCACAAGAAGATGGTTCCGCCGATTCATGACTACAAAAATAGTCACAATAATATTATTTCACAATTATTCAGGGCATTTTTTTGGATAACAGCAAACAGCTCATAGCCCAAACATGCCCAAACAATGTATTATTCAAGTGTTGAAAAATCAATATCCGGCGCCTCTGATACATTGCCTGAACGTTCAAACCAAGTGCCCGATGTCATGAAGTCATCAAAGAAACCGCCCATTGAGAGGAAGAATCCCTCGCCCTCGGTGCCACCGGTATAGTCGAGACGGTGTCTGAGGTGACCTGTGGTGTCACAAGTGAAACGTCCGCGTGCCAACGGAATCCAACGGCCATCGGCTGTACGTGCCCACTGGTTGCAATAACAAGCCTTGCGGTTAATGTAACCCATCACCGGGTTGAAGTTCTCAAGGAATGAGTGTGCATTTGTATACCAGGTTGAGGTTTTTGGACGACGCCACGATGCCACAAGCACCCATTTGTTCTGGTGGTTATCGTAGAAGTAGGCTGTATAAACCGTGCTGTTATCACCGTCGGGCTTCACACCCATGAGGAAACGGCAACGTTCACCGGCCTTCCAGTCATAGTGCATATAACTTTGACCGCCGGAACCCTCATTACCAAAATCATTTATCTTCACATTTTCTCCTTTTTTGACGAGTTGCACTCGCAAAGAATCGGGAATTTCTGCAGGGTTGTCTGTTTCAAAAGGACTCCACACCGAGAAGAGCACTCTTCTTGGATAAGGGGAATTGTTCTGCATTCCGAAATAGCCCTGTCCGAAACCGCAAGCCATATAATAGCTGCTGGGGATATCACCCTCCTCGGGCACTACAATCTCATTGTAGAACCACTCGATATTCTCTTTGGGGAGAGCATAGCCCATGTGCACCGAGGGGCCACGGCGACCGAAATGGGTACTGAAATCGGGAGCGACACAAACGACCGGAGCCACATCGCCACCGACAAGAACAGCCGAGACATTGCCGAAATCTGCGCCGTCGTTTATTTTCAAACCGCGTACATCCATCTTGATGTAACCAGGAGCCTTCACTTTGAATGTTCCAACCTCAACGCGTGACAAATCATCGCTGTCGAGCTTGATTTTTTTCTTTTTGCCCAAAAGAGACACCTCAATCTGCGAATGACCTTTCGCTTGGAGCGCAACCTTCATCTTGCCGCTCTTTTCCGCCTTGAAGTAAAAACTTACCACATCCTCTGTGCTGTCCCAATTGCGCAATGCACAATTATGCTCGTCTATAAAGACATTTTTGGAGTCTCCTCCCTCTGAAGTAGCGGTTACATACGCATTAGCTGCCAAGGTAACCACACTCTCATCCTGTGCAACAGATGGCACCACCGGCAGCAAAACTGCAGCCAAAAGCAACCATTGAAATCTTTTTTTCATATCAATATCAATTAAAAGTTATTTTTTATTCAACCTTGGTATCACCCACCCATTTGCCGTAGTAGACACGGTGGTCGGGTTTCACAAGCATGCCATACCCGTCACGGTAACCGCCACGATAACAGCCATACCACAAATCGCCATTGGCCCATTGATAGACACCGTAGCCATGGCGGCGGCCGTTGTAGAACTCACCGAAATATACATCGCCGTTCCTGTAGGTCTCTTTCTTGAAACTATATGGCGATGGCTCACCCTCTGCCGATGTTGCAAGCGGGAACTCCAACGGCACATCACCATCCTTGGTGTGCAGGCGCATTATATCACCTGTCGCAAGGTCATAGATTACATAATGTTCGTCACTGCCCACCCTGACGACGTCGCTGTTGATGAGCAGGCCGAAAAGCAGTTTGCCATCACGGTACTGGCCATAGGACTGCATGCCGGCAGATGATAGAAAAAGCCCCCAGCCATAGAACTTATAGTCAATGAGCGTGCCAATGTACTCACCGGCAACATTGGAGATGTAACTTGTCTGCGAGCACTCCCGCACGTAATCGCAGAAGACCGCCTGCAGGGGGTCACACATATCATCATACAGTTTCACTCTATCCTGCGCCATTGAAGGCAAGGAGAGTATGAGCACGAGAGCAAAAAGAGCCTTTCTCATTTTTTGTACATTTTATTGTCGTTTATGAAGCGGACAACAGTTGCAGGAACAAGTCCTGCTATGTCATTACCCGCCGCAACAGCCGCACGCACCATTGTAGAACTTATATCATACAATTTTGCAGGGAGCCACCTCACACCGCTCTGCAACGGAGGCTCGCCTTCACTGCCACGTGGATATACTATAATGCCATAGCGGGAGAGTATCTCGTCACCCTTGTACCAACGGTCGAACTTCTCCCAGTTGTCGGCACCTATGAGCAGGCAGAACTCCTTGTCGGGAAAAGCCTCATCAAGCGCGGTGAGGGTTGTGAGGGTGTACGAGGGGCGTGGCAGGGAGAACTCAAAATCACATGCTTTCACACCATCCATACCCTCGACAGCCAACTGCGCCATCTGAAAGCGTAGCCTTTCGTCACTCAATATCTTGTCCTGTTTATGCGGATTCTGCGGGGTGACCATGAGCCACACCTCATCGGCAAGCCCACGCGAAACCACCTCGCCCGCCAGAGCAAGATGTCCGTTATGTATGGGGTCGAAACTGCCGCCAAAAACTGCAACGCGCTGTTTACTCATTAAGAAATTTCTCAACAACTTCCATCAAATCCCGTTTTGCCTTGTCAAGGTCGTCGTTGACAATGACCCTGTCGGCAAACTTGGCGAATGTCATCTCGTACTCGGCCTTGCCCACACGCTTTTCAATCTCCTCCATTGAGGTATCGCCACGACTTATGAGGCGCTCGCGCAGGATATCCACCGACGGTGCCTGCACAAAGATGAAGAGAGCACGCTCTCCATAGTAGCGTTTGAGGCTGCAGCCACCCTTCACATCAACATCGAAAAGGATATTCTGACGCTCCAGCTGCTGCTCTACTTGAGATTTCAGTGTACCGTAGAAACGGCCCGGATAGACCTCTTCATACTCCACGAACTCATCGGCGGCAATGCGTGCACGGAACTCGTCGGCCGTAAAAAAGTAGTAGTCGACACCATGTTTCTCCTCGCCGCGTGGCGGACGGCTTGTAGCCGACACCGAGAAACCGAAAGAGGAATCCTGCTTCATCAAAAAATGCACCAGGGTAGACTTGCCCGAACCCGAGGGTGCCGAAAAAATAACGACTTTGCCTTTTTTCATATTTATTTACATTACATTGAGCACCTGCTCTTTGATTTGTTCCAATTCATCCTTCATGCGCACCACAATCTTCTGCATCTCGGCATGATTGCTCTTGCTGCCGAGGGTGTTGATTTCACGTCCCATCTCCTGCGCTATGAAACCCAGTTTCTTGCCCTGTCCCTGTCCTTCGTTCATTGTCTCGATGAAATAGCCAAGGTGGTTTGCAAGGCGCTGTTTTTCCTCGTTCACATCGAGTTTCTCAATGTAGAAAATCATCTCCTGCTCCAAGCGGTTGCGGTCATAGTCGACACCCGCGAACTTTGTGAGCGACTCCTCGATGCGGGCACGGATTTTCTCCACACGCTCTTTCTCAAAAGGTTCAACCGATGCAAGCAGCTGCGAAATGTTCGAAATCTTGCTTTGGAATTTGAGCGCAAGAGCCTCGCCCTCCTGTTTGCGGAAGGCAACAAGGTCGGCAAGCGCAGCCTTCACTCCGTCGAGCACTACAGCCCACTCCTCGTCAGTTACTTCATAGACTTCCTTGCGGGCAATAACCTCGGGCATCTTCAGCAACACCTCAAAGATGTTGGCCGGCAATGCAATGCCGCTGTTTGCCGAAATGACGGTCATCTGCTCAAGATAACCCTGCATAACAGCCGCATTGATAGATGGAGTGTCGGCCTTTTCGCCCTGCTCCACCCAAAGGGCAAAGTCAACCTTTCCGCGCTCGAGTACGTTTGTCAACATGGTGCGTATCTCCATCTCACGCCCCTTGAACTGCGGAGCAATGCGTGTCGACAGGTCCATTGACTTGCCATTGAGCGAACGTATCTCCACACAAATTTTCCTATCATTAAAAATGGTGACGGACTTGCCGTAACCGGTCATCGAGTATATCATATTTTCACAATTATCGCCACCGGGCATGCGCCCTGCGCCATTAAACATTTATCCAATTTGACAAAATTAATCAAATAAACGGAATACACATCCTTAAAACACCGTTTTTTGCTCCTCATGCGCAAAACTTATTTAAAAAATATTATTTATTAGCTATAATGACAATTAATTTGTATTTTTGCGTCTAATTACCCAAGCCTGCCGCCTTTGCGGCAAACAGCAAAAATGTAAGGAATCATGAGAACTACAATAATACTACACATTGAGGCATCGGCAGGAACCTGTTCGGTAGCCCTGAGCCAGGACGGCCACGTATTCTTTGAGAGAGTGAACCGCGAGGAGATGTCGCACGCAAAGGTGCTTGCACCGTTTGTTGAAGAGGCACTGCAGACAGCCGACGAGCAAGGTGCAAAAATCAATGCCGTGGCACTGAGCAGCGGCCCCGGTTCCTACACAAGCCTGCGCATAGCATCATCGACTGCAAAAGGCGTGTGCTATGGGCGCAACATACCGCTCATTGCCATACCCACAACGGCTGTGATGAGCGTGCCGGTACTGCTTCGCGAGGAGATTGAGGAGAACGCATTGCTGTGCCCTATGATTGATGCGCGCCGCAACGAGGTCTATGCCACCATATATGACCGCGCACTGGGCGTGGTAAAGCCCACACATGCCGAGGTGGTGACCGAGGAGAGCTACAAGGAGCTGCTCGACAAGCAGCCCGTCTACTTCTTTGGCAACGGAGCCGAGAAGTGCAGCAAAATCATAACTCACCCCAACGCGCGTTTCCTCACCGCACACCGCGATGCATTGGCAAAGAACATGATGCCGCTTGCCGAGAGAGCCTGGTTCAACGAACAGTTCGAGGATATTGCCTATTTCGAGCCATTCTACCTGAAGAACTTCATTGCAACCAAGCCAAAGGAACTTTTGAAGAACAGTTAAACGATATACCGCTATGATGGAATACAATACCAAACAGAAAAGGCTTCCGTTACCCGAATACGGACGCTCGGTACAGAAGATGGTGGACCACGCGCTCACCATCGAGAACAGGGAAGAGCGCCAGCAGTGCGCCGAGACCATCGTGCGCATCATGCGTAGCATGTTCCCCGACCTGCCCGACCAGGAGCGAAAGCTCTGGGACCACCTGGCCATAATGTCGGAGTTCAAGCTCGACATTGACTACCCATGCGAGGTTATAAAGCCCGAGGAGTTCCACGTCGCCCCCGAGCGCATCCCCTACCGCAACAGCGAGATAAGGAACAGGCACTACGGCCGCATTGTCGAGGAGATGATTGCCCATGCCATGACGCTTGAGGAGGGAGAGGAGAGAAACTGCTTCATAGAGCTCATCCTCATCCAGATGAAGAAGAACTACATCGCATGGAACAAGGACGGTGTGGAGGACAGGAAGATTATAGAGGACTTCAGATACTACACCCGCGGCGCCATAGACATCGCCGACAGGGAGATAAGGCTCAACCAGAACAACGGCGCGCGCAGCTACAACAACAAGCGCGGCAACAATAACAACAAGAAGAACTTCAAACGCAAATTCTAAGACGACGAGAATATGGCTTCATTCATTATAGAAGGCGGACACAAGCTGCACGGCGAGATTACTCCGCAGGGAGCAAAGAACGAGGTGCTGCAGGAGATATGCGCCACCCTGCTCACAAGCGAGAAGGTAACAATTGAGAACATCCCCGACATTGCCGACGTCAACAACCTCATAAACCAGCTCATAAACATGGGCGTATCGGTGACACGCAACGGAGTGGGATGTTTCACATTCCAGGCCGACAACATAAACCTCGACTACATTGAGAGCGAGGAGTACATTGGAGGCTGTTCAAGGCTGCGTGGCTCGGTAATGTTCATCGGCCCGCTCCTGGGACGCTATGGCAAGGCCACCATGTCCGAGCCCGGCGGTGACAAAATCGGCCGTCGCCGATTGGACACACATATCATAGGTTTGCAGAAACTTGGAGCACAGTTCTCTTTCGACACAGAGAAGAGAGTTTACCGCATGCAGGCCGAAAAGCTCAAGGGTTGCCACATGCTGCTCGATGAGGCTTCGGTGACAGGTACCGCCAACATAATTATGGCAGCCGTGCTTGCCGAGGGCACTACAACCATCTACAATGCTGCCTGCGAACCATACATACAGCAGCTGTGCAAGATGCTCAACAAGATGGGAGCAAGGATTTCCGGTATCGCCAGCAACCTGTTGACAATTGAGGGTGTGGAATCACTTGGCGGTTGCACGCACCGCGCATTGCCCGACATGATTGAGGTGGGCAGTTTCATAGGCATGGCAGCAATGACACAGAGCGAGCTCACGATAAAGAACGTCTCGTTCGAGAACTTGGGAATAATCCCCGAGAGTTTCCGCCGTCTGGGCATAAAGTTCGAGCAGAGAGGCGACGATATCTACATCCCTTCACAGGAGCACTATGAGATTGACTCGTTCATCGACGGCTCAATCATGAACATAAGCGATGCGCCGTGGCCGGGACTGACACCGGACCTTTTGAGCGTGTTGCTTGTCACTGCAATACAGGCAAAGGGCAGCGTGCTCATCCACCAGAAGATGTTCGAGAGCCGCCTGTTCTTTGTGGACAAGCTCATTGACATGGGCGCGCAGATTATCCTCTGCGACCCGCACCGCGCAGTTGTCATAGGACATGACCGACGCTTCACGCTGAAACCGCGCGCAATGAGCTCGCCCGATATCAGGGCCGGTATTGCCCTGCTCATTGCGGCAATGAGCGCCGACGGTGTAAGCCGCATCGACAACATCGAGCAGATAGACCGAGGATACCAGAACCTTGAGGAGAGACTGAACCAGATTGGAGCAAAGATAACACGTTCATAAGAGACCACAGACATATGCTCAAGAAAGAGGATTTCGTGTACTTCGGCAAGTTCCTGAAGCCACACGGCACAAAAGGAGAGATTGGACTGCAAGGCGACACCTTTACGCTTGACGACGGTTGCGACTTCGTAGCCTGCGACATCGACGGCATATTGGTACCGTTCTTCTTTGAGTCGGTACGTCAAAAGAGCAACGACACGCTCATCGTCAAAGTTGAACGCATGGAGAATGCCGAGGAGGTGCGCTATCTCACCAACCGCGAGGCATTCATTCCACGCAAATGGGTAGAGGAGAGCGAGGAGGTTTCATTGGGTTATTTCATAGGCTTCACGGCAACAGACAGGACACTGGGACACATCGGTGAGATAGTAGACATTGATGACAGCACAATGAACACCCTGTTTGTGGTGGAGAACGATGGCGAGGAGATACTGATTCCTGCACAGGAGGAGCTCATTGCCGACATCGACCACGACGGACAGACCATAACATTCGACCTGCCCGAGGGTCTTGTATCCCTTTAAACAGTTTCAAACACAGACACCACATGGAAAAAAGAGGTTTCAAAAGCAGGTTTCTGCGCAAGTATCGCCTTACGATACATAACGTAAACAAGCCGGACAGCGTACGCGGGTTCTACACATCGCCGATATTGCTTATACTGTCGCTCTTCATTGCGTTCATGCTTGTTGCCGGTGTGCTGTACCTTGTGGTAATATACACCCCTGTAGGGAGCATGCTGCCGGGCTACGTGAACAAGGTCGAAAAGGACAAGATTGTCACCAACAGCCTGCGGGTGGACTCGCTTATGCACGAGATTGAAAAGCAGGATGCCTACCTTGCGAACATACGCGCGATAATGGACGGCGACATAACACTCGACTCACTAAAGAACTCGCCACAGCCTGTATCGGGCAACGATTTCTCAGTAGAGACAACGGAGCTTGAAGCCGAATTTGTAAAAAACTGGGAGGAGCGCGAGAGATACAACCTGACATCGCAGGCAGCCAGCGTTGCCGCACTGCAGGAGCTTAACCTTTTCCGCCCCACGAAAGGCGAGATAATGAGGAGGTTCGACCCAAGCAACGGACACTACGGTGTTGACATTGCAGAGATTGCAGGAGAGAACGTAATGGCCATACACGACGGTATAGTGGTATTCAGCGACTACACAGCAAACGACGGCTACAGTATAGTGCTGCAGCACCGCGAGAACCTTATATCGATATACCGCAACTGCTACCGCCTTCTAAAGCGGGTGGGCGACAAGGTCTATGGCGGCGAGGTGATTGGCACGCTGAGCGACGGTTCGGGCGTGGAGAACGGAAAGAAAAACTTCCTGCACCTGGAGCTGTGGCACAGGAGCAAGCCGCTCGACCCCAACATCTACATAGCATTCTGATTTTTAAAAGTTTATAACGACAGATAAAGATGAACGAGACAAAGAAAAGGAGCATTGCCATACTGGGCTCAACAGGTTCCATTGGAACACAGACGCTGCAGGTGGTGGAGGAGCACCCCGACAAGTTCGAAGTCTATGCAATAACAGCAAACACACGTGTCGACGAACTCATACAGCAGGCGCGCAAATTCATGCCCGAGGCTGTGGTCATTGCCGACGAGAGCAAATACACACAACTGAAGGAGGCGCTTGCCGACCTGCCCATAAAGGTGTATGGCGGCTATGAGTCAATATGCCAGATTGTGGAATCGAAGCCCATTGACATTGTGGTTACTGCAATGGTCGGTTTCTCGGGCCTGCGCCCCACAATCAATGCCATAAAGGCAGGCAAGGCCATAGCACTTGCCAACAAGGAGACAATGGTTGTTGCCGGCGAGCTGATAAACGAACTGGCGATGAAGCACCGTACACCAATCCTGCCCGTCGACTCGGAGCACTCGGCAATCTTCCAGTGCCTTGCCGGCGAGATGAACAACAGGGTGGAGAAGCTTATTCTCACGGCATCGGGCGGCCCGTTCCGCACATTCACAAAAGAGCAGCTGGAGCATGTCACGGTGCAACAGGCACTCAAGCACCCAAACTGGAGCATGGGTGCAAAAATTACCATCGACTCAGCCTCCATGATGAACAAGGGTTTCGAGGTGATGGAGGCAAAGTGGCTGTTCGGTGTTGGAGCCGAGGACATTGAGGTGGTGGTTCACCCACAATCGGTAATCCACTCGATGGTACAGTTTGGAGACGGTGCCATCAAGGCACAGTTGGGCACCCCCGACATGCGCCTGCCAATCATGTATGCACTCACCTACCCCACACGCCTCTCGTCGTCGTTCGAGCGCATCGACTGGAACACCTTGAAGGAGCTCACATTCGAGAAGCCCAACCTTGAACTTTTCCCCAATCTGCAGCATGCCTACACTGCGATTGCCCAGGGTGGCAACATCCCTTGCGTGGTAAATGCGGCAAACGAGATTTGCGTTGCGGCATTCCTTGAGGAGCGCATAAAGTTCACCGACATGCCAAAGCTCATTGCACGCGCAATGGAGAAGGCGACATATATACTGAAGCCCACACTTGATGACTATCTTGAGACAGACAAGGAGATAAGAGCGATGGTAAAAAGCTGGATTTGACTTTAGAAATAGAAATAAAAAACTACTTATACACTATGGAAATATTTTTGATACGCGCACTGCAGCTCATTCTGGCATTGAGCCTGCTGGTGCTTGTCCACGAGTTCGGTCATTTTCTTTTTGCAAGACTCTTCAAGGTAAGGGTCGAGAAGTTCTATCTCTTCTTTGACTGGAAGTTCTCGATCTTCAAATGGAAACCGAAGAACAGTGACACAGAGTATGGTATCGGTTGGGTGCCCCTTGGCGGCTACTGCAAGATTGCAGGCATGATTGACGAGTCAATGGATACCGAGCAGATGAACAAGCCCGCCGAGGATTGGGAGTACCGCTCAAAACCGGCATGGCAGCGACTGCTCATCATCGTTGGCGGTGTAATGTTCAACCTTATTCTTGCAATATTCATCTATGCCATGGTGCTGTTCGCCTGGGGCGAATCGCACACCGACCTGCACTCGATGAAGAACGGTCTTGTCTTCAACGAGACAGCACAGGAGATTGGTTTCCGCAATGGCGATATCATAATAAAGGCCGATGGCGAGGAACTGCACAAGCTCCATCACGACAAGGTGCGTGCAGCAAACATCTTCCGCGACATATGCAATGCCAATGAGATTACCGTGTTGCGCGAGGGCAAGGAGATTGCCATTGCAATACCCGACACTCTCGGACTGCTGAACATGAACAAGGGTGGACTGTTCCTGCAGGAGAGAATCCTGCCAATCATCGACAGCGTTGATGTAAACAGCGCCGGTGCCCTCGCAGGCATTGCCAAGGGCGACAGAATCACCGCAGTCGATGGAAAGAGCATTGACTCATGGACCGATTTCAAGAAGGCTCTTGCCGACCTCAAGGAGCAGGAAAAGCACAATTTTGACATTGAGGTTATGCGCGACAGCGCCATCACATTGCCGGTGAATGTGGACAGCACATTCATTGTAGGCCTGATACCGGTTCTAAACGACTACCCTCTTGTGCACAGCGACTATGGTTTCTTTGCATCATTCCCCGCCGGCATATCATTCGGTTTCGATGTTCTCCGCGGCTATGTAAGCGACTTCAAATATGTATTCACCAGCGACGGTGCAAAATCGGTGGGTATGTTCGCATCAATAGGCAGCCTGTTCCCCGCAACATGGGATTGGCATGAGTTCTGGTTGATGACAGCGTTCCTCTCAATCATACTCGCTTTCATGAACATCCTGCCAATTCCGGCACTTGACGGCGGACACGCGGTGTTCCTGCTCTTTGAAATCATCACCGGCAAGCAGCCAAGTGACAAGTTCATGGAGCGTGCACAGATGATTGGCATGCTGCTGCTCCTTGGTCTGTTCGTGCTGGCGACATACAACGACCTTATGAAATTTGTATTCTGATATGATTAGAAAAGCATTATACATTGCATTGGCTGCAACCATGGCATCGTGCGGCACCACAAGGAACAAGATGGGCACAAGCACTGCCGACATTGCAACCGATGGAGCAACAACTGTTACAACGGAGAAGAAGATGGAGGCAGATGGCGCATTTTGGGGACGACTGCTGAGCGAGGCCTGCAGGGAGATGGACAAGGAGAACATCTGCCTGTCGCCCCTGAGCGCGCAGTTTGCAATGGCCATGGTAGCCAATGGTGCCGAGGGTAAGACAAAGACAGAGATTCTCGATGTCATGCAACTTGGCAACGATTTCAACGCAAATGGCAGGAAATTCATTGACAACCTAAGCCTTGAAGAGAAATACGACTACATCAACTGTGAGGTAAGGACTGCTAACTCCATTTGGATAAAAGAGAAGTTCGATGTCAAGCAGGAGTTCATTGACAAAAACAACACCTGTTTCGATGCGCTTGTGGAGAAAGCAGAATTCAATGACAACACCGTAAAGCGCATAAACGAATGGTGCAGCGAGAATACCAACGGCAAAATACCGTCAATTCTTGACTCATTCGACAATAGCGACAGAATGATACTTCTCAACGCACTATATTTCAAGGCACAATGGCTAAAACAGTTCAAAGAGGCAAACACAACAACCCGGACATTTACCACTGAAAAGGGCGATGAGGTGGAAGTCCCTATGATGATGATGCGCTACAACGAACAGTGCTACAAGGACGACACCCTGTCAATGGTTGCCAAGAGATACGAAAGCATCAACGGACATGTAATGTTGCTTGTGCTTCCCAATGAAGGTGTGGGATGCGACGTTGCAGCAGAACTCCTTGCAAGTAATTTTGACACATACCTTGGCAAATTAGAGACATGCGACCTCACACTGTCACTGCCCAAATTCAAGACAGATTTCAGCGGCAGCCTCAAGCATATCCTCGCCGACCTTGGCATTAAAAGAGCCTTTGGCAGCAATGCGCAATTCGGTGGAATATCGGATGAGGCGCTCTGCATCAGTGACATCGTACAGAAGACATATATAAATGTAAATGAGAAGGGCACAGAAGCGGCTGCCGTTACAATGGGAAGAGCCGGAGCACTCTCAATGAGACCGCCAAAGATTGAAATCATAACCTTTAACCGTCCTTTCATCTATGTGATAATAGACAGCAATAACAACGTGCTGTTCGCCGGCAAGGTGGGTAACCCGGCAATAAAGTAACCAAAGAAAAAAAATGATAATATGAAACGCTTTTTAGGAACACTGCTTTTGTTGCTCATTGTGGCAACAACAGGCTTTGCAAAGCCAAAGTACATTTTCTACTTCATCGGCGATGGCATGGGCCCCTCGCACGTTCTTGCAACAGAGCTCTATCTGGGCGAGTTGCAGGGAGTGATTGGCCGCCCGCAGAAACTGGTATTCACACAGTTCCCCGAGAGTGCCTTTGTCACCACCTTCTCGGCAAGCAACGGAGTGACCGACTCGGCGGCTTCGGGCACAGCGCTCTCAACAGGCAGCAAGACAAACAACGGCCGCATTGGAAAGGACGCCGAGGGCAACGATGTCTACAGTGTTGCACTCCATGCCAAGAACAGCGGCATGGCAGTGGGCATTGCCACCACCGTGTGCATCAACCACGCTACCCCATCGGCATTCTATGCCCACAACGTAGACCGCAACAACTATAACGAGATTGCACAGTGGATGTTGGAGGCCGGCTATGACTTCTATGCCGGCGGTGACGCAAAGTGCACTGCCGAACAGCGCAGTGACCTCTACGGCAGAGCCGAGAAGCAGGGCTACACCATTGCACGCGGGTATGACGACTACATGGCAAAAGCGGAGAAGGCAGAGAAGATGATGCTCTACCAGAAGAACGTTGCCGAGGAGGTTCCTTATGCCATTGACCGCACTGCCGACGACCTGACACTTGCACAGATTACAAAGGCCGGAATAGATTTCCTTGGCAAGAAGAGCAAGAAGGATGGTTTCTTCATGATGGTAGAGGGCGGAAAGATTGACTATGCAGCACACAGGGATGATGCAGCCACAGTGATTCACGAGGTGCTCGACTTCAACGCAGCCATTGCCGAAGCCTACGAGTTCTACAAGAAGCACAAGGACGAGACACTCATAATCGTTACTGCCGACCACGAGACAGGCGGTATTGTTCTTGGCTACACCGGCGAGTACATGCTCAATCTTAAAGTGCTTGAGTCGCAGAAGGTGAGCGTCGACAACCTTGTTGCTATGCTCGAAGGTCTCAAGGAGACAACATGGGGCGAGGTTACGCGTATGGTAAAGGAGAACGTAGGTGTTGAACCACGCGACAAGCACAATGCCGACGAGAGCGTGACAATGACCGGCAAGCTTGCAACCCAAATTGCATACGACGCCGTCTACGACCTTAACCGCAAGGCGCTCATCTCATGGGCAAGCGGCAACCACTCGGGCACATTCGTTCCCCTGTTTGCCATTGGCGAGGAGGCCGATGAGTTCAACGGAGTCATTGACAACACCGACATTCCTATGATAATGAAACACTTCTTTGTTGACAAGAAATTGAAAGGGAAATATTGCGGCAAAAGAAAGTAAGCCATCGTAACAAGACAACATAAAAATATCCTCACGCGTCGCGTGAGGATATTTTTATATATAATGCAATTACTGTTCGCTATCTTTATCCCCTAAAAGTTCGCCGGCCTTTTTCTCAAGGGCTGCCTGAAACAGTTTCATTGCCTTTGAAAGCTCGGCCTCATAATTCTCCTTCACTTTTTCGGTAAGGTGAGCATCGAACTTGGCTATCTCATCGGCATTATCCTTTGAAAAAGAGGCCATTGCTTTCTCAAACTCGGCATATACGGTTTTAAGTTCCTCCATTGACAAAGCCTCATCGGCCCGCCTTGTATAGTCATTCACCAGGGCTATAAGCTTGTCAAGAACATTGACTGCAACATCCTTTTCCGTTGCCGAAGCCGTCCCGCCGCCAAACAGCAGAACAGCAAGAATCGCGAACAGAAGCCTTCTCATAACTTAAAGTTACTGATAACGCAGAGTCTGGCCCGGACGTATGATTGAATTCGATTTCAATCCGTTGAGCTCAAAGATGCGACGTTGCGACACTCCATACTTGCGCGCAATCCTCTCAATGGTATCACCGCTCCTCACCTTGTGATATTTCTTCTCGGGACCAGCAATCTTAACCTGCCCGTTCTCGATATACTTGCTGCCGGGTCTGCGATAGAGATAGCTCTCGCCGGTCATCTTCTGGTTCTTGAAATCGAACATCAGCGCAGGGTCAAGGCTCTTGCCCATAAGGATGGTCTCGAAATGGAGATGTGAGCCCGAACTGCGTCCGGTGTTGCCGCCAAGACCAATGGGGTCACCGGCCTTCACGTTCTGGTTGACATCTACAAGTTTCTTGGAGAGGTGGGCATACAGTGTCTCTATTCCGTTGTTGTGGCGTATTACCACATAGTGACCATAACCACGGCGCTGGTAGCTTGTAATGCGCACCTTTCCGTCAAAGGCAGCATAGATTGTATCACCTGTCTGCACTTTTATATCCAACCCCTGATGCACACGGCGACGGTTGGGACGGTAGCCGAAGATATCAGTCACCTTGACACTGGGAGTTGGCATCACGTAGTTGCGCAAGTCAATCCTGAACGAGTCGGGCATTGCCGAGTTGTAGTGCACAACAGAGTTGGCCCATGTGGGGTACATTTCGTCCGAGGGAATGATATTCTCCTCGTTCAAAAGCATGAAATGCGGCTCCACGGTCTCCACCATCTCTGTAGGCATGTACAGAGAGACCGGCTCGGGCACGGCATCCTGCGCTTTAACACCTGCTGCCAGAAGAAGCAGGGCAAAGCTCGATAATTTAAACAACCGACCCACTGTATTACTTGAATTTCAGGGTTTCCTCGCCACCATACTCAAAGCATGTGACAGCCGACTGATAGTCGAACAGCTCCTCGGGCTTGAAGAAACGGTTAATCTCGACAAGAGCATTCTCTACAGAATCGGATGCATGCACAACATTCTGCTCACCGCTCATTGAAAAGTCGCCACGTATTGTACCGGGAAGCGCACGGCGTGAATTTGTAACACCTACCATCTGGCGTACAGTCTCAACGGCTTCGGCACCCTCAAGACAGCATGCAATGAGCGGAGCTGCCTGCATTGAAGCCTTCAGATAGGGGTAGAACGGACGCTGCACAAGGTGTGCATAGTGCTCGGCCACAAGTTCGTCGGTCATGAACAGCATTTTCATGCCTGCAAAACGCAAACCCTTACGCTCGAAACGTGTAATGATATCACCCATAATGCCACGCTGTATTGCGTTGGGTTTGATTAGAATAAGAGTCTTCTCCATATTATGATATAAATTAGTGATTCACAAATATATTCACAGCATTTTGTAAATGTACGAAAAATAAACGAGACGCAAGGCCTTTTATGAATTTATTATGATATTGCGCCCCAATTGCGGTTATTCATGCTCTTTATGCGACGCAACTGCTCCCACACCACGCGGTAGAGTCCACTGTTGCATTGCGGGTCGGCCTCCACCACTCCACGAGCCACTTCGCGCACAAATTTCAGCAACTGCTCGTCGCGGGAGAGATTGGCAATCTTCAGGTCGAAGGCTATACCGCTCTGCTGTGTACCCTCCATGTCGCCCGGCCCACGCAGCTTGAGGTCGGCCTCGGCAATCTCAAAACCGTCGTTGCTCGTTGTCATAATCTCCATGCGCTTGCGGGTATCCTCCGAAAGCTTATAGTCCGTCACAAGTATACAGTAGGACTGTGACGCACCACGTCCCACACGGCCACGCAACTGGTGCAGCTGCGAAAGGCCGAAACGCTCGGCATTCTCAATTACCATAACCGACGCATTGGGCACATCCACACCAACCTCGATAACCGTTGTCGACACAAGTATCTGCGTCTCGCCCGATGAGAAGCGACGCATCTCCTCGTCCTTCTCCTTGGGCTTCATCTTGCCGTGCAGCTTGCTCAGCCTGTAGTCGGGAAAAACGTTGCACAGTTGTTTGTATCCATCCTCAAGATTCTTGAGGTCGAGTTTCTCGCTTTCGCTGATAAGCGGGTAGACCACATAGGCCTGACGGCCTTCGTTTATCTGTGCGCGGATAAATGAATAGAGACTGTCCGTGCGGTTGCGGAATATGTGCGAGGTGTTTATAGGTTTGCGTCCCGGAGGCAGCTCGTCAATCACAGAGACATCGAGGTCGCCATAGAGCGTCATCGCCAACGTACGCGGTATTGGGGTTGCCGTCATCACAAGAATATGCGGTGGAATGGAGTTTTTTGCCCACATCTTGGCACGTTGCACCACGCCGAAACGGTGCTGTTCGTCAATGACCACAAGACCCAGGTTACGGAACAGCACATTGTCCTCAAGCACTGCATGGGTACCAACAAGGATGTCAATCTCACCATTCTCGAGCGCCTCGAAGAGCGGTACCCTCTCCTTGGTCCTGGTGCTGCCTGTAAGCAGCTCTACCCTCACAGGCAGGTCGCCCAGCATGCGGCGCAATGTAGCGAAATGCTGTTCGGCAAGTATTTCAGTAGGAGCAAGCAGACAGGCCTGGTAGCCGTTATCCTTGGCAAGCAGCATCGACATCAGTGCCACAAGAGTCTTTCCGCTGCCCACATCGCCCTGCAGCAGACGATTCATCTGCCTTTCGCTGTTCACGTCGGCACGTATCTCTTTAACCACCCTCTTCTGGGCGTTCGTGAGTTGGAACGGCAGCTTCTCGCTATAGAAACGGTTGAACGTCTCGCCCACCTTGGCAAAACGGTGCCCCACATAACGCATCTGGCGCTCCTTGGCATAGTGCAGGATGTTGAGCTGTATGTAGAAGAGTTCTTCGAACTTGAGTCTGTACTGCGCAAGCTGCAGTTCCTTGGCATTGCGCGGAAAGTGTATTATGCGCAGGGCATCGTCAATTGACATAAGACCGTTCTTCTGCACGATATCGGCCGACAAGGTTTCATCCAACGGAGCGGTGAGCAGACCGAAGAGGTTCTGCACAAGTTTCAGCATGGCCGTGGAGTTCAAGCCGCTGCGTTTCATCTTTTCCGTGGTGTTATAATAGGGTTGCAGACCCATGGTATCGAGTTTCAGGAGCGAGGCATCATCCACATCGGGGTGGGCAATGTTTACCCTGCCGTTGAAGACCGAAGGCTTACCGAACACCACATAACGCGTGTTCAGTTTCAATTTGTTCTTTACGAACTTGATTCCCCTGAACCACACAAGGTCCACAAATGCAGTGCCGTCGGTGAAATGCCCCACCAGACGGCGCGATGCGCCCTCGCCCATCTCCTCGAAAGAGCGGATTTCGCCCAGCAGCTGCACATGCTGCAACTGGCCTCCAAGTTCACTGACCTTGAAGACACGGCTGCGGTCGATATATTTATAAGGAAAATAGTACAGCAAGTCGTGCAGGGAACGTATGTTCAGTTCCCTGGCAAGCAGCGTGGCACGTTGCTCGCCCACGCCGGACAGAAATTTTATATCTCTTGTCGTGAGGTCAAGCATTCCATCAATGTCTTGGCAACAAGCATATCGAACGGTGTGGTTATCTTTATGTTCTCGCGGTTACCCTCTACACCCGACACCTTCTCGCCAAGCGCCTCAACAACCGAAGCGTCATCAGTAAAGCTCTCGACGAAACGCTGCTCATAGGCACGGCGCAGGAGCGAGAGTTTGAACACCTGTGGTGTCTGCACAAGACGATACCTGTCGCGAGGAACAACCTCTGTAGCATCGGCACCAACAATGTGGCGAAGGCTGTCCTGCAGGTCAATCATAGGTATTGCGGCACCATCCACCCACGCGCGGGAGAAGCACTCATCGAGCACCTTTGCCGATACAAAGGGACGCACACCGTCATGCACACCCACAAGGGCATCGGTAATATCATCCACCTGCGCCAGGCCATTCTGCACCGAATGGAAACGTGTAGAGCCGCCCTGCGCCAAAATCAAAGGAACGGCAAACGAATGCTCCTTGCACAACTGTTTCCACAAATCAATGTGCTGTGTAGGGAGAACTAGAATAAGTTGCATGGCGGGGTCTATGGCATGTAGACGCTCAAGGGTGACCATGACAATTGGCTTGCCGCCAAGCAGCCGGAACTGCTTCGGCATCTCGCCACCCATACGTACTCCCTTACCGCCGGCAACGACAATAAGATATCTTTTCATAAACAATAATCCTTCTTAAAACTGCATTTGAGAGCGCAAGGTATCAACAACTTCTGCACCACAGAAACGCTCCACAATGGCAAAGCCGAAATCGAACGAAGCACCGGGGCCACAAGCTGTTATAATATTACCGTCCTGCTCAACGGAGGCGGCTGTATATTCGGCATCGAAGAGGTCACCCTCGCAACCCGGATAACATGTAGCCTTCCTGCCTTTGAGAATACCTATGCGGCCGAAGACCATTGGAGCCGCACAAATTGCAGCAACCAACAGACCGCGTGAACATGCATCTACAAGCAGTGCACGCAAAGGCTCATGAGCCGAGAGGTTATCGGTTCCCACTCCACCGCCGGGCAAAACAAGCGCATCGGCATCGGTAAAAGAGAGATTCTCATACAACTCATCGGCTGCAACAGTGACATTCTGTGCCGAGACAACCTCTTTGCGCCCCATTGTGGAAACAGTGACCACATCCAAACCGGCACGGCGCATAACATCAACCGGTGCCAAAGCCTCAACGGTCTCAAAACCGTCGGCAAGGAAAACATATACTTTCTTCATTTTATAAGCTATTTTAATTCTCCTATAAAGTTGTTTGCACTACATACGGGCCTACATTCAACCGGCCGCGCCCAACAACTTCTTATCTCAATTCAAAATTATAGGTGATTGTACCACGCTGGTTATCGACACCGGCAATACTGTTGAAGATGGTTGCCCTTGCAGCCTTCAACGCGGCATTACGCAGTTTCAAATCGGCAGTATTCGTCATTCTTGTATTGATACTTGCATCAATCACCTTACCCGCCGGGTTAACGGTAATATCCACCACCACCCTGCCGGCAGCCTGCAACTTCTCTTTAGGTCTTACAATGCCGTCTGTTCCCGGGTCACGTCCTTCAAGGCTGAATGAGACACCGATACCAGTCTGTGCCCCCGCATCGGAATTACCCTGCGGCGAGCCCTTTGAAGGCTCGTCGGCCTCGGCATCCTCCTTCTTGCTCATGTTGCTGCCCTTGCTGAAGGCATTGGCAATAGAGTTCTCGGCAGCCTTGCGGGCCTCGGCCTCCCTGCGCTCACGCTCAATGCGCTCGGCCTCCTCACGCTCCCTCTGTATCTGCTCGGGGGTCTTCTCCGGGGTCACCGGCTTCTGCTGCTCCTTCTTGGGTTTTTCGGGCTGCAGCGCCGGGGCATCCTCGCTCTCCTGTGTAATCAGCGGCTCATCGGGTGCAGACGGAGCGGGCTGTGGCGCCACGGGTTGCGGTGCCGCAGGCTGTGGCTCGGCAGGCCTTGCCATTGCCACATTCTCCACATCCATACCCAGCATCACCTCTATACCCTTTTCGGATGGAGCCGGAGGAGTGTCAAGTACCAGAAAATACAATAGCAGAGCCAACAGCAAGTGTACAATCACAGTGCCGGCAATACCGATTATTTTTTCTTTTGAAAATCTGTCCATCACTTGCTGTCGGGGCGGCGTGTAGCCAGCACCATCTTATATTTGTTTTGATTAGCGATATCAAGCACCCTCACAACCTCGCGGTAAGGTACGGTCTCGTCGGCATAAAGAGCCACGAACATCTCCGCATCCTTCTCACTGCACTCGGCAAGGAAGGCGGCAATATCGGCCTCCTGAATCTCCTTTGCAGCCTCCCTGCCCCATTGGGCATAATATGCAAGGTCGGCCTTTATGGTTATGCGTGCCATCGGCTGCGTGTGGACCCTCTCCTTTCCCTGTGGAAGATTCACCTTTATTGCATTAGGCACCACAATGGTCGATGTGAGCATAAAGAAAATCAACAGCAGGAAGATGATGTCCGTCATTGACGACATTGAAAAGTCGCCGATGGTCTTGGTTCTTCTCTTTATCATATAATATTACTCTTCGTCGGGTTCAACAACCTTTGGCTTTGCATCATCCTCAATGACTGCAGGAGCATCCTCCTTGCACTCCTCC
The DNA here is from genome assembly GCA_045650605.1 of Bacteroidaceae bacterium. Lineage (GTDB taxonomy): Bacteria > Bacteroidota > Bacteroidia > Bacteroidales > Bacteroidaceae > HGM04593. The sequence continues at coordinate 72,197 of JAZRRI010000019.1, forward strand.
ACAATCTCAAGGAACGATATGATATCGGCCTCCATGGCATTCTGCACCTTGTCGACCTTTGATACAAGATAGTTGTGTGCAAAGATGGCAATGATACCTACCACAAGACCGCCCACAGTTGTCACCATAGCCTCGTAGATACCGCTCGACAGTGCCGACACCTCTATGCTGTCGCCAGCCTGCGACATGTTCCAGAATGCCTGTACCATACCGGTAACTGTTCCCAAGAAACCAATCATGGGGGCAACAGCCGATATTGTCGAGAGCACCGGCAAACCCTTTTCCAGAGCAGCAATCTCCAGAGCCGCATTGTTCTCAAGTACTTGACGTATTGAACCTGTATCGAACCTGAAATCCCTCACGCCCTTTGCCAATATGCGCGAAATGGGTGTATTCTGTCGGTTGCAATATCTTATTGCCGACTTGAAATCCCTTTCTCTTATGTTATCGTTCAAACGTTCAAGCAACAATGGGCTCTTGACACCAGCCTTGCGAAGCACCGAGTATCGCTCGAAAAATATATACAAGCCTATTAATGACAACACAACAAGGACAATCATAATCCAGCCGCCCTTCATTGCCAGTTCAAGTACATTAAGGTTCTCCTGAACGGTTTCTGCCACCGCCGGAATTGTGTCGGTTGCCAATGTGTCGACAACTGCTGTAAGTGAGTTCATAGTTTCTATTGTTTTATCGTTATTTTATCAGACATTTCTTGTAAGCCGCAACAGTCTCCTCAAGACCAAGATAAAGGGCATCGCAAATAAGGGCATGACCTATCGATACCTCGTCGACCCAAGGAATCACATCGGTGAAATACTTCAGGTTCTCAAGGCTCAGGTCATGGCCGGCATTGAGACCTATTCCCAACTGCTTCACGCGCTTTGCCGTCTCAAGGAAAGGCGCAATGGCAGCCTCGGGGTTCTTTGCATAGTTGTGGGCATAAGGACCGGTATAGAGCTCCACCCTGTCGGCACCCGCCTCGGCAGCGAACTCGGCCATGCGCACATCGGCATCAATGAATATCGAGCTGCGTATTCCGGCCGCTCTCAGGTCATTGAGCACGTCGCGAAGGAAAAGCTGCTCTTTCTCTGTATCCCAACCGCTGTTCGATGTCAGTTGCTCGGGCTTGTCGGGCACCAATGTCACCTGTGACGGACGCACACGCAACACCAGGTCAAGGAACTCCTTCGACGGATAGCCCTCTACATTGAATTCAGTACGTAGCACAGCCTGCAGGGCCAGCACATCGGCACGGCGTATGTGCCTCTCGTCGGGACGTGGATGAACTGTTATACCATCGGCACCAAAAGCCTCACAATCCTTTGCGACCTTAATGACATCGGGGTTGTTGCCTCCACGGGCATTCCTTATTGTCGCAACCTTGTTGATATTTACACTGAGTTTTGTTCTCATAAAAAGATTTTATCACATTTAAAACAAACAGCACCCGTTGCTGTTTACAAAACACCATTCAAATGCAGGCATACCCTGGCAAGAAGCAAAATTTGCTTTAATTCCGACTGCAGGTGCTGCCTATTTTGGCATGATAATGCAAAATTAGCACAAATAAAAAGATTTTATACAATAAATTATCTTAATTTTGTACTACAAATGAAAACCTTACCAAGATTATGAAGTTTGCAATATTCGGAAACAAGCACCAGACAAAGAAATCCCTTAGCATAGAAAAGCTGTTCGATGCCATAACACGGCGCGGCGACACCTATGCCATTGACAAGGCATTCCATGATTTCCTGTGCAAGGAGCATATTGCACAACCGCAGCCACAGGAGATTATCACCGGCAACGATTTCACTGCCGACATTGCCATAAGCTTCGGCGGCGACGGCACACTTTTGCGCACTGCAAGCCGCGTGGGCAGCAAGGAAATCCCAGTGCTTGGCATCAATGCCGGCAGGTTGGGTTTTCTCACAGCCGCAGCGGACGAGAGCATTGATGACATCATAGAGAGCATACACAACGGCAATTATCAAATAGACAAGCGCATACTCATTGAGGCAAGCACAGAGGGTCACATGCTCAAGAGCTACCCTTTTGCACTCAACGAAATTGCAATAATGAAGCACGACAGTTCATCGATGATAACACTGAAGGCCACCATAAACGGGTGCGACACAATCACCTACCAGGCCGACGGACTTATTGTGGCCACCCCCACAGGCTCCACAGGCTATTCATTGAGCGTAGGAGGCCCAATAATTGCCCCCGAGGCGGCCGTGCTCACACTCACCCCCATTGCACCGCACAGCCTCAGCGCACGCCCCATTGTGGTAGACTACAACACAACCATCGAGATAAGCGTGAGCAGCCGCAGCGGCAACTACCTTATAGCCATTGACGGGCGCAACGAAAGCTGCGACGAGAAGACAACAGTCACAATAAAAAAGGCAAGCTACAGCCAACTCATCATCCGCCACCACCGTCACTCCTTCATCCAGAACCTGAAGGAGAAACTCATGTGGGGCGCCGATGTAAGAGAATGACACCATAAGCGCATTTCAAAAGTCCCCATTTCAACGATGAAATGGGGATTTTTTCTATTTCACCTCACAAAAAATTCTCCTAAAAAATAAGGAAAACGGTACCTGAATGAAAGCCGAAGCGCCTGAGTGTCTTATAATTCCAACATCTTATTAACAATTATTAACAAAACGGGGGGGGTAAATTCTTTATATAACGTTACATTTGTATATTGTTTTTAACATATAATAAGAATTTCGGTCTTTTTCAATTGCGAAATATTCAAACAAACAATATTAATAATTCTCAAAATCTTTTTTATGAAAAGCATTTTTCACAAAAGCATTCTGTTGATTCTGCTGGCATTCGGTGGAATCAATGCGGCATTTGCCAACTACGACAATGCCGACAGTTACGATGGTTACTTCCAGTACATACGAGTTAAGTTGACACTCGACGATTTCTGGATTTCGTGGCGATTCCCTAACTATGATTATGACGGAGTCGATGATGCGCTGAAGTATTCACGCTGGTATGTCGGTGGTAATGCAACAAGCCTTACCACATACAACACCAACCCCAGCCACTATTTCTTCCGTCCATTGGACCAGGGTACCGAAATCCTTTACATGGACCGTACCTACTGCATTGGCCAGCGACAGAACGGTAGCCATGGTGCAGGCCAGGTATACAACGAGAAAAGAAGCGGTGACATCAGAACACACGATGTCAAGTTTTACCCCGGTGAGCAGATGGGTCCTGCACAGATGGCAGCATTCTTTGTACGCTGGACCGGTTGGTGGGATACCGACGACAACGGAAGCAAGAGCACGAAAGACTATTGGATGGGACAGGCGAAAGCCGGTATTGGCGACCCTACAGATGGTGCAATTTGGCAAGGCTCGGGTGTAAGGCACAAGGGTAACGGTATTGCACGCTATACCCAAATCACCTATGAGATTCCGGGAACCAATGCAGCAACCTTCACCCGCAAACCAGATGGCAAGATTGAGGTAAGCATTGCCGGTAATGACCATGGATCATGGGACGAGTACTACGGTTTCGGTAACGGCAACGCAGTCGACAGCTATGGCTACTACACCAATGCATACGGTATATCAGGCAAGCTCAGTAGCGGTAAGGGTACATATACCCTCGATGGCACATTCGACGAGACCGAAAACCAAACCATCTACTACCATCAGTTATACAAGCGCACAATGACCATAAAGGGCCAGGGTGCAGGTTGGGAGGATGCAGGCGAAAAGCCCATAGACATCACCCAGCACGCACAGGCAAGCAGGCTTTCGGCTGTAGTAAAGGGTTACATATACCCAAGCAACCTGCAGGTTACACAGAACAAGTGGGACAAGACTGTAAAGCTCACATGGACAGTCAACAACAACGACAGCAACCACGATAAAGATGGTGGCTGGCTCGTGTTCCGCCAGAAGGTAGGCGAGGAGGGTTACACACTGGTGACTCCCAGCCGTCTTAACAACAGCAACAACTCATATACCGACACTGATATTGATACCGGTGCCGAATACACCTACTGGGTAACATTTGCCCCTACTGTTTATGGCAACATTACAGCACCTATCAGCTCCAAGTTGAGCTGCAGCACAAAGACAAAGCACGACAACACATTCTCATTTACAGACGTGAATGCAGAACTCAACGGCGAGTCTGGAGGTGTTCTGCTCACATGGAATCCCGAAAGAGAGAACAGCGATGTTTCCTTCTTTGTGCAGCGTTGGAACGAAGAGGGCCAGGTGTGGGACAACTTGAACAATAACGCCCTGACTACACCAAGATATGTGGATGAGAATGTCAAGACATGGGTGGAGTACAAATATCGTATCAAGACCAGCTATTGGGGCATTGATTTCTACTCGGAAGAGAAGAACATCTGCTACACCATCATGACCAAGGTCGATGAACTCAAGGCTTCTCAGGGCTCATACAGCAACATGGTCAAGCTCAACTGGAATGTAACCGTGCTGAGCGAAGGTGATACACGCTACGTGGTGAGCCGCAAATTGCTTGGCGACCCACAGGCCGTGTTTACCAAGATATATGAAATGCTCGGTAGCGAGAACACATTCTACTACGAGGATGCATCGGCACTGCCGGGACAGTTCTATGACTACAAGGTTACAGCCTTTGCATATAACATGAACACCGGCAAATGGGTTGAGGGTAACTCAAAGGAGGCCGACGGTTTTGTACAGACACGCGGTATAATTACCGGACGCATCAAATACGGCACAGGCACAGCTGTACAGGGTGCAAAGGTTCTCCTTTCCAAGAGCGATGACAACGACAACAACAGCAAGCAGTTCTACTCACTGCACCTCGAAGGAGACAATACCGACGGTATTGAATGGGCACCGTCGGACGAAATAATCGAGAATTTCTTTACCGGCGACAACCGCCCATGGAGTATTCAGATGTACGTTCGCCCCGAGGCCGGAATGACCGGGACACAGGCTATCTTTGATGTAAACGGATATGCGGGAGTCGCAGCAGCACCAGCCGGCGAGAATTATGAACTATATGTAAAGAGTGCAACAGGCGGTGGCAGTGCAACAGTCAGCGCAACAGGCATTACTATACCTACCGACAAGTACTCACATATAGTATTCTCATACGACGGTGCAAAGACATATACACTGCGTACAATTCTGCCCGAGACCGACAATGTGGAGTTTATCGAGGGAAAGCAGATGAAGACTTTCACCGGCAAAGACAATGTACAACTCGACAACGAGAACAGAACAAGAACAATAAAGTTGGGTGCAAGCGGTTTCAAAGGCTACATCGACGAGGTTCGTGTATGGACAAAGGTTCTCAACGACAATGAGATTGTGAACTATTATGACCGTACACTGACTTGTAACGAGCCCAAACTGCTCTGTTACTGGCCAATGGACGAGGGTATAAACGGCCTGCACAATATTTATGATTACAGCAAGACCAATGGTGTACCCAACGGTAACCACGCCGTACTCACAGGCGGCGCACTCATCTCTGAGGTTGTGCCTACAACTGAGCAGCTCTCACTCTACGGCATTACCGACGAGAACGGTAACTACGTGATTCGCGGTGTTCCTTTCAGCGGTGACGGTACAACATACCTTGTACGTCCTGTTATGGGCATACATGAGTTCAACCCAAGCTACCACACACGTTATGTGAGCAGCAACAGCCTCACACACGACGACATTACTTTCGAGGATGTCAGCAGCTTCCCGGTAAGCGGTGTCGTGTACTATGAGAACACCACATTCCCTGTACAGGGCTGTAACCTTTACATAGACGGCAATGCCTGCTCAAAGGAGGGTGAACTCATTGAGACCGACGAGCAGGGACGTTTCGAAATAAGTGTGCCCATTGGCGACCACCACATTACAGTGGAGAAGAACGGACATACATTCGTGAGCGGAGGACGCTACCCAAGCGGAATAGACACCAAGTTCACATTCGACAAGCCTGTCTCTAACCTCACATTCTACGATAACACACTTGTGAACATTGCCGGACGCGTAGTGGGTGGTGATATCGAGGGTAACCAAAAGCTGGGATTTGCTCTCAGCAAGAACAATATAGGTGTGGCACAGCTTGTACTTACACCAACAAACGACCTCTATTCACTCAATGCCGTAAAGAAGGTTAACGGAACTGTCATCAGTTATGAGAACAACAGCGAGCAGTTGCCCGCAGCATCGGCCACCGGCAAGATAAACAGTACATCATGGCGCGGAAGCGGTGACAACGCCGGCCGCATCTACATAAACACCGATGCTACAACAGGTGAGTTCTCGGCTATGGTTCCGCCTTTGGTATACAACATCTCGGCTCCAATAGTATTGGCAACAAACGAAACTGTAGGCAATACCGGTCTCATTGATGTAAGCAACCCGTTGGTTACTGAAAGCGACACTCTTGTTAACGAAAATGGCGCTGAACAGATTTTTGAATACTGTGCAAAATACAACAGTATCTACCACTCTGCTCCTGACTTCACCGTTGTACAGAGCGGTATGGAGAATGGCAAGTTCGGTATTACACACATTGACCTGACCGATGAAGCCGGTGATTTCACTGTTGAGCTTATAAAGGACGGCGAGTATGTATATGACAAACCATTCTTCATACAGGGCGACCCATATACATTCAAGCTGAAAGGATTTGAGCTGTACACAAACTACGACAACGGCGACGAGGTGACGACTACTGTTCCATTGAGGGACTGTGTAGTTACAATATCAAATGCCCTTTCCGACGGCCAGCCCATACTTATGGAGCTTCAAGAAGGCAGCGAAGAGGATATACAGGTGGGCGATGTCGTCGACCTTGCACAGAACCAGTTGCTGCTTGATGAGAACGGTGAGGGAACATACAGGTGGTGGGCCGGATATGCAAACATCACTGCTCCTTACAGCCGCACAATATCAATGACATACGAAGTGGGCGGACAGGTAAATACCTGGAAAATCGACGGTAATGACTTCATTGAGGGTGTAATACTCGGTTCATTGCCAACCGGTTGCAACTTTGTTACACAAGGACCCGACAAACTCCTCATGGTTCTTCGCGACCCACCGGGAAGCGGTTCTTACGCTGAGTGGACAAGTGGCAGCACTGTAGTGAAAGATTCAATAACCGGCCACTGCTGGTCTTCAGAGACCACTCTCACAGCCACAGCTTGTTTTGGTGGCGACGTAACTATCGTTACAGGTGTAGGTGTTGCGACCGAGATCAAGACATCTACATCAAATGACCTCTCTTTTGGTACAAAGGTTGTTACAGAGGGTGAAAACTCCAGAACTGTAACACACACACTCACGACAAGCGAGACCTTTGCTACATCCGAGGACCCAAGCCTTGTAGGCTCATTAGGTGATGTATTCATCGGTAACTCGACCAACCTGCTGTTCGGTAAGGCACGTCAAGTGGGCTTTGCACGTGATACGAACAAAGATGTCTCATTGGGCGTAAAGGAGATAATAACTGTAGGCAGCACATTCGGAACAAAGTTTGTCTACACACAATATTACATCGAGAGCTACCTGTTGCCTAACCTTGAGGCATTGAGAAACAGCAAGCTGATCTCACTCTCCGAGGCCGACTACAACAGCTACAGGAACACCAGCGACGAGCTGAAGTTCATAACAAAACTTACACCCGAAGACGAAAGATTCGGCAGTAACAACAGTGACAAGGATGTATGGGGTGACGAGGCAAGTGAATATATTGAAGGTAACAAGATAACAGACGCCAGCGGTACCATTGTTGCCTTTGAAGGTCCAAGTTACAAGCTTGTCCTTCCCGACAGATTGACAAAAGAGAAAAAGGAGTACTCTTCCTTGGATGAAATCTCGGCCGACCAGGATTCAATCTACTACTACAACCTGCAGATAAGTAACTGGACAAAGCATCTTGAGGCTAATGAGAGAGAAAAGATAAAGGCTTGGGAGGACAGCAGCAACAAACTGCTCAGAAACTACTCGTTCGACGGTGGCACAAGCATAAACTACACATACGAGACCGATACTACTATAGTTGACAGCAGAGAGCACAACAGTGGTGCAATTGCCATTGTGGGTCTTGTATCAGGATTTGAAGTAAACGGTTTCGGTTGGGAGACCGAGGCTTCTACTGAGACCGGAGGTACACGCCACAGTGTAAGAAGTGACAGCAAGTCCGAGACTGCAAGCCTCTCATTCAACTTTGTAGAGAGCGGAGACGATGCTTTGAGTGTCGATGTCTACAAGAGCGCTTACGGCTATATATTCCGAACACGCGCCGGACAGACAAGTGCTCCTTACGAGGATGAAGAGTACACAAGGTACTACCAGCCCGGAAAGCACAAGCTACATGAGGCGACAATGCAGATTGAGGTTCCCGACATTGAGGTTGAGGTGGCTACAATAGGCAACCTCGCATCTGGTTCGGCTGCCAACTACAACCTGTTGCTCACCAACAAGTCCGAGATTGACTGCGACCTCTACTACAAGCTGCTCATGATGGACGAGACCAACCCCAACGGTGCACAGTTGAGCATCGACGGTGTGGCATTGTCGGACAACCGTGTGATAAAGGTTCCTGCAGGCGAGGTCGTACGAAAGACCTTGCAGTTGAAGCAGAGCAATCTGGGTATCCTTGACTATGAGAACATCGGTATTGTACTCTCATCAATTGAGCAGGGCGACCCGACCGGTACATACCCGCAGATTGCCGACACTGTTTACATCTCGGCACACTATGTACCGTCATCTTCACCTGTAAAGATGGAGCTGAACCGTACATTGCTGAACACCTCAACAGGTGCCAACCTGAACATCACGTTCAACAGTTTCGACCGCAACTACTACAACCTGAAAGCATTCCGCATCCAGTACATGAAGCAGGGCGATACTGACTGGACAACTCTCAAGGAGTACCTTGTAAACGTGAAGGAGGGACAGCAGCTCTCATCCATGCAAGCCGTACTGCCCGAGGCTGCCAACGTGACCTACACATTTGACATGAATTCACTTACCGATGGCAAGTACACATTCCGCGTACTGTCGGCAAGTACATACGGCACAGGCGAGTCTACTTTGGTAACCGACGCTGTAGAGGTAATAAAGGATATGTCACGCCCAATGGTGTTCGGCACTCCAAAGCCTACAACCGGTTTCCTTGGCTATGGCGATGACATTGAAATCACCTTCAACGAGGATATCAACAACGGCCGCCTCACATCAACAGGCAACTTCATTGTAACGGCAACCCTTAACGGTGCTACAGTTGCACATGACATTGCTATGTTGGCTACAGGCACAGAGGGTGCTGTTGCAAAGACCGAGGCAAACATAAACCTCATTGGCAAGAGCTTCGCGGTTGACATGTGGGTAAGAATAAACGGCGAGGGTACAATCTTCAGCCACGGTAACGGCAGCAACAAGCTTGCACTTGGCGTGAAGGAGATTAACAACGAGTACTACTTTACCGTGAACGGTAAGGAGTATGGCAAGCCACTGCCTGCCGACAAGTGGATATACCTGGCATTCAACCTCGACCAGAACAATACTGAAGGTTCATGCTTCACTGCACTCTATGCCGATGATGCATCAAGCGAATTCCTTGCGGTTGAAAAACCGATAGAGAGATACGAAGGAAACGGTGTGGTAGCGCTTGGCGACGGTTTCACAGGAGCTATCCACGAGGTGGCACTTTGGGACGAGGCAATAGAGGTCGATAACCTGCAGGCACAGATGCACGAGACCAAGAAGCCTACAACCGAGCACCTCATAGGCTACTGGAAGTTCAACGAGGGTAACGGAATACAGGCTAAAGACCTTGCACGTAACCGCCACATGAACCTGAGCGGCACAAGCTGGTACCTGAACAACAAGAACATGTCACTCAACCTTGTTGATGCATTGTTCGGCAAGGACGATGCTATTGTAGCCAACACATCGGAGTGTGCTGCACGCACAGGCGACGACTACATGATTGAGATGTGGTTCCGCGCCGAGACAGCACAGGCTGGCGAGGTTGCTTACCTGTTCGACAGCGACTTCTTGAGCCTGGCACTTGAGAGCGGCAAGATGAAGCTCTACTCTATCACAGCCGAAGAGAGCAGGCAGATTATGTCAATGGGCACAAAGAGCTACAATGACAGCAAATGGCACCACATTGCAATAAACGTATTGCGTAACGGCAACACTGTCGTTTACATTGACGGCGAGGCTGTTGGCCAGGTTGCATCGGCCAACGTTCCTGCAATGCAGAGCGCATACCTGTACTTGGGTGCCAAGCGCAACAGAGACGAGAATTACAGCAAATTCGATGTAATGAGCAACAAGCTGAGAGGCGAAATAGACGAAATACGCATCTGGAACGCTACAGTGAATGCAAGCGTTATACGCGACCGCATGAATGTACGCCTTAACGGTGATGAAGCCGGCCTTGTCGCATACTATCCATTCGAGGAGGTGAAACTCGATGAATACTCACAGGTTGTCACTGTAGGCACAGCTGCCGATATGGTAACAGGAAAGCATAATATCACTGCACTCAGAGCCGAAGATTTCAATGTTACATACAGTAACGAAGCGCCGGCACTCAAGCCTGCCGACAATGCAACCAACCTCAACTACAACTTTGTTGCAAACGAGCGCGGTATTGTATTTGAGCTCAACGAGGATGCCGACCGCCTTGAGGGTGTTACCGTAAACATAACAGTGAAGGATGTCCTTGACATCAACGGCAACAAGTCGCTCCCTGTAACATGGACGGCACTTGTAAAGCGCAACCAGCTTGTATGGTTCGACAACAACATCGATGTAGACGGACGCATTGGCGAGGAGAAGACGTTCACTGCTACTGTAACCAACCAGAGCGCACAGACCGAGTACTGGGTACTCAGTGACCTGCCAAGCTGGTTGAGCGCAAACTTCACATCGGGTTCACTGCCTGCACTGGGCAACCAGGAGATTACATTCACTGTCGATGCTTCGGCTCCTACAGGCAAGAGCGAGTTCACCGTTTACATGAGCGGCAACAACGCAATACTTGTACCTCTTACAGTGAACATGAACCTGAAGGCCGATGCTCCGGAGTGGAGTGTTGAGCCGGCAGACTTCGAGAGCAGCGCGACACTCTTCGGTGTAGTGAAGATTGCACTCGATGGCGATAAGGTTATTTACAGCGAGGATGAGGATGACCTTGTTGCAGCATTCATCGACGGCAAGTGCGTTGGTGTAACAAACGTACTGTACGAGGATTTCAGCGACAGCTACCGTGCATACCTCAATATATATGGTAACAGCGATGACACCGGCAAGGAGATTGCACTGAAGGTTTGGGATGCAAGCACTGGTACTGTTCACCCGGTTGTAATGACATACGCCGATGCGAATGGCAATTCCGATGCAGCACTCGCCTACTCCGAGAATACCACATGGGGTGACTTTGACCAGCCATACCTTGTATTCGCAACCAACTACATTGAGCAAAGCACACCGCTCAAGAAGAACTGGAACTGGATCTCGGTATATGTAAACAACACTATTGTTGAGAATTATATCGACGATATGTTCAGCAGTATCGGTTCTAACGGTATCTCAATTAAGGACAACGAGAGTTTCTCAAGCTACGTCAAAGCAGATGGATGGTGGCTTGGTGACATCGAATACCTTGACAATGCATCAATGTACAAGGTGAAGATGGAGGTTGCCGATACACTTGTAATGAACGGTGAAGAGGACAGAACTACTGTTGTAGAGATATCAAAGGGGTGGAACTGGGTTCCATACCTCCGCAGTTTCTCACTATCACTTGACGATGCATTTGCAAGCGCAGAGCCTGCAAGAAATGACCAGATCAAGGGACAGGAAGGATTTGCAATGTACAATGGAACTGCATGGAGCGGTACTCTCAAGTCGCTTACACCGGGTAAGGGTTACCTCTACATGAGCAAGTCAAGCGATGACAAGACCATCAGCTATCCATCACAACGCAACGTTGCGACAGCCGCTTTGGCTCCTGCAAGAAGAAATGTTGCAGATAGAATGTTCGCACCTGTTGACCCAAGCGAGTATGAGAGCAACATGACCGTGCTTGCAGTGGTGAAGGATGGTGATGACATCCTTGAGAACGTACAGGAGATTGCGGTGTTCGACGGTGCCGTATGCCTTGCAAGTGCAACAATGGAGAACGACGGTTTCTTCTACCTGACAATCCCCGGTGACAAGAGCGTTACAAGCCGACTCGCCATTGTAGCAGTAGTAGACGGCAACATTGTGGAGACAGCAACATCGTTGTACTTCGGCGAGGATGCAACATTCGGCAACTACGACGAACCGTTCGAAGTATCTCTCGGACACCCGACAGCCATCGGCAAGATGTTGGCAGAAGGCAACTGCGAGAGAATGCAGGTTGTAGACCTCAACGGACGCGTGTACTACGCAGGCAGCCTTGCCGGCTTCGACGAGAATGACTTGAACGATGGCCAGTACATCTTCGAGTTCTTCACAGCCGATGGTCAGGTTGTATGTTACAAACAATTAATCAGACGTTTTGCAGAATGATGAAGAGACTATTTATAGTAGTGGCGCTCCTGTGCGCCACTACTATATCACTTACAGCACAGAATATCTACCCAAACTGGCACAAGAAAAATGCCTTCCATTTCACCAAGAAGAAGATTACTACCGAATCGAACTTTACAATGTTAGTGATAGGTACAATAGATGGTGAACGCTGTGACAGTGCTTTTGAAATAGGTGTATTCTGCGGTGACGAATGCCGCGAGGTAAAGGCTTTCTATGCAAACAAGAAAAAACTCTCGCTCGGCCACTTCTCATCGCTGGTTGTAAACGGAGTTAACGGCGAATCATACAATTTTAGAATCTATGACCACCGTAACAATGTTGAGGTTGAGGCAGCCGGTTTGCCACTGAACATCAGCTTTATAGCTGATGCTGAATATGGTTCATTCAATACAAGTTTGTATGAGTTGGCATTCAACAACAGCACGACACACCGCGCGGCATTGGACATTGACGACGCAACAGAGCTGCCTTTCACAGGCAAGCAGTACGGCATAACAGCCGACGGCATTGCATGCAGCTACACACGCAATGTATACCTTGATGGCGGCTACGAAACCATTGTGCTTCCTTTTGATGCCGATATCAATGAGATAAAGGTTGCAGGCTTTGTGTTCGAGAAATTCGAGGGTTTCGGCGACAACACCATAAAGTTCGTTGAGCTTGAGGATGACGAGAACCTGAAGGCCGGTATCCCCTATCTGTTCCGTTATGCAGGCGAGCCGAGTGACGGAAGAATGGAGATTGAGTTCACCGCCAACGTGCAGCAGGCTACCGGAGAAATTGCGACACAGGATGGCTGGACCGGCACATTCAAAGCCATGGACGGCAGTGCTATTGCAGGAAAGTACATTCTCAATGTGAAAGGTGACAAGATGCAGAAAGCCGGTAGCGAAGCATCGCTTGCTCCATACCATTGCTACTTGGAACTGCCTGTCGGCACCGATGCAGAAAAGCTCTCTGTCTCTCACCGTGGTTCTGCGACCGGCATTACGGGTATCAGTAATAAAAACAATTCCGAGAAAATGTTTGACCTGCAAGGCAGACAACTCGACAGGATGCCTGACAGCGGCATAATTATCAGAAACAACAAGAAAATCTACATAAAGTGATACCTATGAAAAAGAAAGAATATACAAGACCGGCCATTCTGGAATTTGAACTTTCAAGTTACAATATGCTTTGTGCAAGCATCATCATAAGTGACAAAGAGACCAATAGCGCAGGACGAACGTCAAAGAAAAGGAACGGATGGGATAACGGTTTCTGGGATTATTAACCCTTTATGTATATACAAATAGAGCGATGGCGTAACTCCATCGCTCTATTTGTATATATTAACGTGAGTTCGATATAAGCTAAATCAAATCGCGAACCTGTCATCCCGACAGAGCGTAGCGACGAGGGATCTCTTAATCCGCGTATAATGAGATTCTTCACACAAGGTTGACTTTGGCCCCTACGGGCGTCGATCTTCGATTCGGAATGACAAAATACGCTAAATTTTAGTATAAATT
>JAZRRI010000020.1:0-5661 GCA_045650605.1 Bacteroidaceae bacterium
GTCAACTGCCAAGCGGACGCAAATTCCGCCTGCCCACCGAAGCCGAGTGGGAATATGCCGCCCGTGGCGGTAACCGCTCACGCGGCTACCAGTACAGCGGCAGCGACAACCTTGGCAGCGTGGCCTGGTATGACGATAACAGTGGAAGCAAAACCCATCAGGTGAAGCAAAGGCAAGCCAACGAACTCGGCCTTTATGACATGAGCGGCAATGTATCGGAGTGGTGCAACGATAGGTTTGGCAGCTACTCATCCTCTTCGCAGACCAACCCCAAAGGCCCCTTATTAGGCTCTTCCCGTGTGCTTCGTGGGGGTAGCTGGATCAGCTACGCGCAGAACTGCCGTGTAGCTTATCGCATCAACAACACCCCCTTCAACCGCAACAACGACTACGGGCTGCGCCTCGCCCTCTAAGTTTACCCGTTACCACTAAAACTGTAAGCTAAAATGTTTTCTTCGTAACTGGGTGCGTGCAAGGCTTTGCAGTGCAAGCCTGCTGACACACCAACCGAAACAAAGAAAACCAATCAAAAAAAAGGTGAAAGGTGAAATGTGAAAGCGGAAAGCTGAAAGGTTAAAGGTGAAAGATGAAAGGTGAAAACTGAAAGCGGAGATGTGAAAGGTTAAAGGTGAAAACTCCGCAAGCGAGTGAAAACCGATGTTGCCAAAACTAAAATATTAAACCAAAATCCAAGAACAACCGCAATGGGTTCCTCATCCGGGGAACCCATTTCATACATTAATCGGGGTATTTCATGTAATATGGGTTAAATAATTATGCTTTAGGTTGTAATATGTATAATTTTGCTATCGGAAAAACATAACCAATTTAAAATATACAACTATGAAAGTAGACGAAAAAAGAATGACAAATTTTGATGGAGCCGAGACAACTGTCAATGAAACAGTGGATGAATGTATAGTACAGAATGTGGTCGGGGCAAAGTGGAAACATGTTGCCATTGGCGGTGCTGCCGGTATTATGATGGGTGTTGCCGGAGCTGTTGTGGGCACTGAGGGTGCCGAGGCTGCCGAGACTGCCGAGACTGGTATGAATGCTGCCAACCACACTCCCGATGCAACCGTAGTTCCTGTAGCTGCATCAGTGAATGACGAAATGTCATTTGGTGAGGCATTTGCTGCCGCGCGTGACGAGGTAGGTGCCGGCGGCATTTTCGAGTGGCGTGGTAATCTCTACAATACATATTATGTCCAGGAGTGGGAGGCCATGACACCCGAGGAGCGCGAGGAGTTCTACGAGGATGCAGTGCATCCCTCGGCCGAGGAGCAACCTGTTGATGTTGTGCCCGATGTTGTGGATGCACCTGAAACACCTGAGACACCAGAGAGCCCTGTCGCTCCTGATGCAACCGTAGTTCCTGTAGCGACAGCTGTAAATGACGATATGTCTTTTAACGAGGCTTTTGCTGCAGCGCGTGCCGAAGTTGGTGCCGGCGGCATTTTCGAGTGGCGTGGAAATACATATAATACATATTATGCCGAGGAGTGGGAGGCTATGTCACCCGAGGAACGCAACAATTTCTATGCTGCAAGTGAGGATGTAGCTATTGTGCAGGATGTTGATGTTGTGGAAGAGGACGGCGATGTGCGCGTCATTGGTGTCTATGAGGATAATGTTGAAGGGCACGAAGTATATATCGGTGCCATAGAAGTGGACGGCGAGAATGTGATGTTTGTGGATGTTGACCATGACCAGGTATTTGACATTGCAGTAGCCGATGTCAATGCCGATGGCTGTATTTCAGATGAAGAGGTTGTTGATATCTCGGACCAGGGCATTTGCGTTGACGATTTGGCTGCCCGTACATTCATTGAAGATCCGAACGACCTGCTGGCAGCCAATGACATGCCCGATTATGTGAACGATGCCGATGTCTCAATGTGCTGATTCCGTGTAGATATGCGACTTCAAATCCTTGTATCCTTTATGGTAGTATTGTTTCTGTGTACACCTTTGTGTGCACAGAACATCTACCTGTTGTCGGTTGGCATAAGTGATTATCGTGGCGAAGACAAGGACCTGCGTCTGCCCGATGATGATGCGCGTACCATATCATATATATATGAGCAGTGTGGATATGCAACTGTCGATACCTTGCTTGACTCATCGGCGACATGTAACAATATAAAGAACCGCATGACGGAGCTCTTCTCCAATGCCGGCAAGGACGATATAATAGTGCTCTTTTTTAGCGGGCACGGTTCGCCAAACGGTTTCATGGTATATGATGGTGTGCTCTTGTATTCCGAGATAAGAAATATATACTCCAAATGCAAAAGCCGTAACAAGGTGGTTTTTGCCGATGCCTGCTATTCGGGCAGGATGAGGGTTGCCGGCAGCAATGCCTCGCCGGATGCCAAGGTGCAGAATGTGCTGTTCTTCCTCTCCTCGCGCAGCAATGAGTTGTCCATAGAGAACCCTGTGATGAAAAACGGATATTTCACAGCATTCCTTGAGCGTGGACTCCGTGGCGGGGCCGACAACGACCTCGACCGTGTCATTACTGCCAAGGAACTGTACGATTTCGTGAGCAAGGGAGTGAAAGAGATCTCGGCCGACAAGCAACACCCGGTGATGTGGGGAAATTTTAGTAACAATATGCCTGTTATAAAATGGTAAATTATATGGATAATACAGTAATATATATCAAATGCCCAAAATGTGGCAAAGTGTTGGGCTTGAAAAACCAGCCCGGTATAGAACGTATGTTTGTGCCCTGTCCTGCTTGTGGAACAAGGTCACCTTTTGCCTCTTGTGAACGTGTTGTGAAGAAACAAGTTGATAAGGCTACGGAGTTGCCGTCTTCTCATAAGGCCGACAAAGTCTTTCTTGTGGACAGTGCCACGGGCTCTTCCTATGAACTGCCTTTGGGCAGCAACAGCGTAGGTCGTGCTCATGCAACATCTACGGCCAAGGTGCAGATTACAACAACCGACAGAGGCATGAGCCGTGTACATTCGGTAATCAATGTCGTCAAGACCAGTTCCGGCAATTTGCGTTGCTTCATTTCCAATGCCAACAACAAGAACGCAACATACGTGAATGGCGAGAAACTGGAGGATGGTGACGAAATCGTTCTGCACGATGGCGACGTTTTAAAGATGTCGGTCAGTGAGTTCAAGGTAAAAATCTAAAAAGAAAGGGATATGAAGTACGATATTAAAGTGTACAGTATGTACGAACTTGGTGCGCGCAGCAATCAAGAAGATTGTCTCTATCCGCTACCGCTTGATTTGACTGTCAATGCCCGCAATTTTGTTCTTTGTGACGGCATGGGCGGTCACGACTCGGGCGAGGTGGCAAGCGATGCCGTGTGCCGTGCAATGGGTGCATTTGCCGATGCCTGCAACCGTGGCGATGCTCCTTTCACGGCCGATGACTTGCGCAACGCTTTGAATGTTGCATATGATGCACTCGACGAGTGCGACACACATGCCGCAAAGAAAATGGGAACAACAATGACCTTCCTTGCCCTGCATGCAGGCGGGTGCCTTATTGCCCACATTGGCGACAGCCGCGTCTATCATCTGCGCCCCGGTAGCGGCATACTTTTCGAGACCCGCGACCACTCGCTCATGAACGACCTTATAAAGATTGGCGAACTAACCGAGGAGACAGCTAGGACTTTTGAGCAGAAGAATGTCATTACCCGTGTCATGCAACCCAACGGGGAGCGCCGTTCAAAGGCCGATATAAAGGAGATTGCCGATGTGCGTCCCGGTGACTATTTCTTTATGTGCAGCGACGGTGTCAATGAGACAATGGAGAGCAAGCACATTGCCAACGTGCTGCTCGATGAGAAATTGAGCGACAGCGACAAGATGCGCATAATAAAGGATGTAACACAGGCTTCACGCGACAACCACACAGCATTCCTCATCCGTGTGGAGAATGTTGAAGATGAAAGTGACAGTAATGTCATTTCGAAACGCAGTGAGAAATCTCAATTCATGGACAAGGAAAACCCTCGCCCTGTTCGGGAGGATAAAATAGGAACACAGCATCACAAGTGGCTTTTATTGCTGCTTGTAATGTTCTCTCTCTCTGCAATAATAGCGGCTGTGATACATTTTATAAAATAGAGAATACCAACACCAAATAAAACAGTTACATTATATGAATCTCAAGACAGGACACCAACTTGCCGGCGGTCGCTACAGGGTAGAGCGCGTTCTTGGCCAGGGCGGTTTCGGCATCACCTACCTTTGTGAGCAGACCGGCCTCTTGCGCAAGGTAGCCATCAAGGAGTTCTTCATGAAAGAACTCTGCAACCGCGAGAGTGACACCTCACACGTCTCCATTCCATCAATAGGCAGCCGCGATATGGTCGAGCGCTTCCGCCAGAAATTCATCAAGGAAGCCCGTGCGATAGCCGCCTTTGGTTTCGACAACAAGCACATCGTTCGCATCATCGACGTCTTCGAGGAGAACAACACCGCCTACTACGTAATGGAATACGTAGGTGGCGGCTCACTTGCCGACAAGGTAAAGAGCGGCGCACTTCCCGAGGCCGTAGCCCTCCGCTACATCCGTCAAATAGCCTCAGCCCTTGATTTTGTGCACGGCAAACGCATGATGCACCTCGACGTCAAGCCCGCCAACATCCTCCTCAACGAAAACGACGAAGCCATACTCATCGACTTCGGCCTCGCCAAGCAGTACGATGCCAGCGGCTCACAGACCAGTACCACCCCCGTCGGCATCAGCCACGGCTATGCCCCCTTGGAGCAGTACAAGCAAGGCGGTGTAGGCACCTTCTCCCCGGCGACCGACATCTACTCCCTTGGCGCAACCCTCTACAAACTGCTCACCGGTGTAACCCCGCCCGAAGCCGGCGATGTCAATGATGAAGGCCTGCCGGCACTGCCGCAGCACATCAGCGCCCCTGTCCGTGCCGCCATTGAAGCCGCCATGCAACCCCGCCGCAAGGAGCGCCCGAAAAACATAAGCGAGTTCCTTGCGCTGCTGGAATGTCATTTTGAGCAAAGCGAAGAATCTCAACTTGGCAACGACAACGGCGAAACAATCATTGTAGACCCCAATCCGAATGGTAAAAAACACCCGGGCGGCAATGTTTCTAAACCTCCTTTCAACAAGTTCCTTGCCATAATCTCCGTTGTTGCAGCCTGCATTGTAGCGGTGTTCTTTGGCATAAAGTCGTGCAACGACCGCAAGGCTGCCGAAGCCGAAGCACAGCGCGCCACCGCAATAGCCGAACAGCAACGCATAGATGCTGAACGCAAAGCACAAGAAAGAGCGGACAGTATAGCCACCGAACAGAAACGCATAGAGCAAGAACGCCTTGCAAAGGAATCCGCCGAAAAGGCAGAACAGGAACGCATTGCCGCAGAGCGCAAGGCCAAGGAAGAAGCCGACCGCAAACGCCAGGAAGAGGCAGAGCGCAAAGCCAAGGAAGAAGCCGAGCGTCTTGCCGCCGAAAAGAAACGTAAAGAAGAAGCCGACCGTAAACGCCGGGAAGCCGCCAATAATAACATATCAACTCGCAGCTATACCGTCAATGGAGTCAGTTTCAAAATGATAGCCGTTGAAGGCGGCACATTCAAAATGGGCGCAACCGCAGAACAGCAAAACCCGTATAGCGATGAAAAACCTGTTCATGACGTAACCCTCAGCAACTAC
>JAZRRI010000021.1:0-104061 GCA_045650605.1 Bacteroidaceae bacterium
TTGGGATGGATTAGGGTCCATTGGAGTGACGGTCTACTTGCTTAGCACTAATAAAGATACTTCCTTTTGTTATTTCTCATTCATTTTGAGGAGCGTCAATTCGGTACTTTGGGGAGCTAAAGCTCCCGTCGTCGCAAACAATGCTAATTTCGCATTGTCGTCGCAAACAACGCTCGTCCGCGTTGTCGCTGTAAAACGCGAAAGCGAGCTTTCCGTTTCGCTCATTGGCGCGGGCTTTCCGCTTTCCGCTTTCTTACTCCTCAATTCTTGTCCAGTAGACTGTCTTGCCAATGCCAAGGATGTTGCCATAGACCTTGAGTGTCTTTGCATCCTTGAACTCAATGTCTACACTGTAGATTTTGCCGCTTCCCGGGTCGTAGATTTTAGTGTCGGTCCACTCCTTGCCTTTGGCATCGTACTTCAGACCCTTTACAAGGATTACCTTGTCGAGGTCAACGTTGCGCAGGCTCTTGTCGGGGTTCTTAACGTCTTTGCGCTTGTTGCCGTTGGCATCCAATGCTTTTTCAACCCAGTAGACCTGAGCGGTGTATGTGCCGTCGGCAGCCTTTGTAATCTTGATTTTGCTCTTGCCGCCATCCTTGATGCTGAGATAGTTGCCAAGAATGTTGTCACCCTTTGAATTGAGGTCCTGTGCGTTCGATGCAAATGCCATCAACGCGCAGATGATTGTAAAAAGAATCTTTTTCATTTTGTACATTTGTATTTGTTAAAACTGTACAAAAATATAATATTTTTTGCACAAGAGATTGTTGTTTGTGCAAATAAGTGTCTATGTTGTGCTTTTTTAATATTCTTGTTCCTGTTTTGTATTCTATTTGGTGGTTTTTGACAGTTTTGTGTGTTGTAAATTAATAACCCTCAAAAGTTGTATTTTCAATTCATGTCTTATATTTTTGCTAAAAATATGTGTTGTATCAATAAAACAAGGTGATATGAAGAGAGACAAGAATGAGAAAAAATCCGCTAAATGGGAAATATGCAAGGTGAGGGGGTGGATTTCTGCTGTGGATCCGGGTTGTGTGAGTTCGGAATGCTATCCAAAGGTGTACAAGCGCGATGAGCTCAGGAAAGGGCAGAATCTCTCTGCACATAATGAATATCTGCCCTCTGTGGTTGTGAAGGAGATTGCCGAGGACCACATTGTTCTGTTTGCCGGTGGGCAGAGGCACACCATTTATACAGGGGAGACTTATACAACACCCAGAAAAGGACTCAGCTATGCCTATTCCGAGGTTGATGTACGTATTGATGTAGAATAATAAAAATGCGTATGGCTTTGTGAAGCTATACGCATTTTTATTTACTTACCCTTTATGTTTTCTATAATCATGAGGTTTACCATTGCCTGCTCGTCGCCCATCTCTGCAGCTTTGGCAAATGCACGCTCTGCAGCGTGGCGGTGATGACGGCGGTATTCAATAACTCCCCACAGGTTCATGGCGCGTGGGTCGTCCTTGTATGGCTCAAGTTCTTTTAACAGTGCTTTATAATCGGGGGTGGGGTTGTCGGTAAGTTCGTCAACGATGCCGTTCAGCACAAGGGTAGTGCCGTCGTTGATATTGTTATAGTATATTCCTGCGCAGCAGGCTATGCGGTGTGCCGGGAAGTAACGTGCCTGCAGGGTCTTGTATAGCTCGCCGTCATTGTATTGTTTCAGCATCTTCTCGCGTGCGGCTTCGTTCCTCTCTTTTTTCAGTTGTGTGACAAACTGCTCGGCGCCGGGTGTGCCACTCTCTACAATGTCGTTGTAGATGATGTTCCAGTTGCGGCCGCCACCGGCAACCTCAAAGATGGAGTCGGGGAGGTTATGGTGTCTTCTTATGTGCTCGCGCAATGCTATTGCGCGGTCAAGGCCGCGTCCGGTTGCTTTGTCCTCGTACCCCTCGGGCGAAGTGTAGCCTGCAAACTGCACCGATTCGAGCGTGGTGGTACTGTCACTGAGTATTTCGCCTATTATATTGACTATCTCGTCGATGGATTGGGCATTGTTCAGATACTGCGGGTCGAGCTTGCTGCTGTTGCTGGTGTAGCGCACCACGCTGGGGGTAACGTCCATTTCGGACGCGCTGCCGTTTGTGAGCGGTGTGTAGTACTTTATGCTTTTTACATGGGGGTGCTCGGCTGCAATGTGGTCGGCAATGCTCTTGTTGGGTGCAACTCTGTGACAGCTCATCGGCGGGCAGTCGGGCAGGTAGACGGTGAAGGTGTCACTGGTAAACTGTGTCCCGTTGCGGTCGCTGTACTCGCAATATGTCACTCCGTACATTGTATCGCTCACCTCATCCTCGGGCAAGGTAAGCGTTACGCTGCTTGGTCCATGCTGTTGCAGTGTGGGCTGGGTGTTGTATCTCTTGACGTATCTCTTTGCATAGCGCTTGCCCTGTATATGTCTCTCGGCTGTGCTTATACAGGTGTCGGGGGTGCAGAGATGGGTGACGATGAGCATGCCTTCGCCGGGCATGGGCTTGGGAATGTCATAGTCGAAGGTGAAATACCAACTGCTGTCGCTGTGTACTGCAATGTAATCTTCGGGTGCAAACTGGGCAACTGCTGTGCCTGTGGTGGCAAGGAACAGCAGTGCAATGAGTGATAATCTCTGTTTCATAATGAATGTTCTATTGGTTGACAATAATGCTTTTTCATTATAAAACGTTTTATCGGCTTTTATGGTTCTTGGCTGCTGATGGCGGCTATTGCGTCGGGCAACTGTGCTATGTCGTCAATTATGGCGGTGGGGGAATGTCCGTCAATGATGGGTTCCTCCTCCCAGCATATGTTCTTTAGCCACACGGTCCTGCACCCGAGCGTCGATGCCGGGTGTATATCCTTGCGGTAGGAGTCGCCAATGACAATAATCTCCTCGGCGGACAGCTGCAGTGCCTCTACCCCCAGTGCAAAGAGGGCCGGGTCGGGCTTGCGCAGGCCCACTGTCGATGACTCAACGATGCTTTTGAAATATCCGTCCAAGCCGAACTCCTTTAGAACCACCGGCATGTTGCCGTAGAAGTTTGTGACAAGTACCATGGGATATCGCTTTGACAGCCCCTCGACGACGGCACGGCTGGTGGAGAGCGTCTTCTTTACCTTGTTATAACATCCGTCGGCAATCAGTTCGGCAGTCTCCGGGGTGAACTGCTGTGACCCTGTCTCAGTCCTCAGGTACTCGAACTGTATGGCAATCTTTTTCCTGAGCAGGGTGTGGAAGGTGTCCTCGGGTGCAATGATGGGCGCTTTTGCCAGTGCGCGCTCGCCGTGTACGTAGGCGTTACGGTACAGTTCGCGCTCTATCTCAATACCTGCAGCTCTGTATTGCGCTGCAATGACCTCGCCCCAATGGATGCCGTTGGTGTCGATGGTGCCGCCGTAATCGAAAATTATGCCGTTAATTGTACTCATATCCGCTCTCAATCTTTCGGGTTAATGTACTGCATAGCTTCTCGTGGCGGTATCTTGTATATACGAATAGCGCCATGAGTATTACAAGCTCAAAGAAGAGGTAGAACCACATCTGCCCAATGAGGGTTACAACGAACAGTGTTATGGCGCGTGTGTTGAAGGTGAGGATATTGGCATACTTCATCAGCGGCAGGCTGCCGGCACGGAACTCGCGACGGAGCTCTTCGGGGATGTCTGTGCCGTATTTTTCATTGACCACCTTTATGAATTTTTGGAATTTTGGAGTCATGCGCTCCTGGTTCTCTACATAGGCAATGTATGCGTTGAGGAATATCTTCCAAAAGAAATTACCCTTCCATGGTGTCTCCTTGTACTCGCGGCGCACGGTGGTGGAGTTGTGGAACTCGTGTCCGTTCTTCTCGTTGATAAAGTAGAGGTGGATGTTGCGGTAGTAGTCGGCAAGCTGGCATTGCGAGCCATGTACCCAAAAACCGCTGAACGATGCCATTATCCAAATGATTACGCCCCAATTATATTCGGGCAGGAATGGGATGGGCTGGAAATTCTCGCGCACGGCAATGGCAAAGTATATGCAGAAGAACCAGCAGTCGCCGGCAAAGCCGTCGAGTATGCGTCCCCAGCGGGTCTTTTGGCCTGTTATGCGCGCAAGCTGCCCGTCGGTGCTGTCATAGAGGTTTGCCCAAACGAGCAGCAGTATACCCAGAACGTTCCACTCGATGCTCTCCTGTGCAAAGCATATTCCGGCTCCCATGCCAAGGAATATCGAGATTATTGTTATGACGTTGGGGTGTATGCCAAGTTTGCGGAAAAACAGCGCGCAACGGAATCCTAATGGGCGGTAGAACCACATGTCGAGGCGTTCCTCGGTATCTATTGACTTTATGGATGCCTGATACATCCTTCTCTCTTCTGCATTCATTCTGTCTGTTCTGTTTTGCTTATTATCAATTGTGCTATTTCGGCGGCAGCCGCTTCGCGCACGGCGGTGAAGCTTGGGAAATCGTTTATGTCGATTATGAGTATCTCTCCTTGCGGGGTTATAATGGCATCGCCGCCATATATTTCAAGACCTATGGCCCGGGCTGCCCGCTGTGCAATATTTTCAAGTGCTGCGGTATCGAAAGCATAGTGCTTTGGGGCTCCGTTTATCTCCTCGTGCCCGAACTTGCCGCCGGTGGGGTAGGTGTGGTGGAAAAGCCTGTCTGCAATGCCGTAGAATTTTACAATGTCGCCATGGCTGTGCTGCATCTGGATGAACTCCTTTATGCCGCGCTGTGCCATCCGCTCAATTGCACGTGTGGCCTCCTCGCTGTTCTGTGCATAGCAGATGTCCTCCTTGTGGGTGCTCCACCCATTTGCTTTCTTTATCCAGCAGGGATAGCACTCGCTTGTCAGTCCCTCTGCTCCGTGGATGATGCTGTATGCCGGCTGTGGAATACCATTGTGGCGCAATATCTCCATAAACTGCTTGCGTGAGCAGTTCTCCACGGCTGTTGTAGGGTTTATTACAATAATGCCCTGCTGCTCGGCTCTTTTAAGCCGCTCAATGGTTGCTGCGGTGCGTGACATTGAGCACACCAGCTGTGTGCCGCAAGGGATTTCCTCCTCCTCGCCAATGGCTACAACCTCCGCGCCATGCTCTGTGAGCAGGGCGGTGACACGCTCCAGAATGGCTGCGTCGTTTGCTGCCATGTTGGGCGAGTCGGCGGTGTTGCGTGCAATGGTTGTTATCTTTGTCATCCGGCAATGAACTCTTCGGCCTTGGCAATGTCCTCGGCATGGTCAATGTCTATTATCTTGCTGAAAGGGTATGCTTTCAGCTTCAATCCTCCTGCAACAAGTCTGCGCTGGAAGTTGCGCATGCGGTGTATGCCGTCGGCCATGCATTGGTCGAGGATGTCGAGCGCCTTGTCGTCCAGGCCGTATATGCCGCCAGAAATGTATCTGGATTCAGCAGTGGGGCTGTCTGCAAAGGCTGTTATCTCCAGCCGGCTGTCGGTCTCTACATATAGCGGTTTCTCGTCATCAATGAAGTCGGTTACGGCCATCATGCCGTCGTGTGTGCTTGCCCCGAATGTCTTTATGTAGTCTGTGAACTCCTTCTCCTTGAAGATGGTGTCGACTGTTGTGAGGCAGAACTTGCCGCCACGCAACAGATGGCTCAGCGCGTGAAGGCTGTGCATTGAACTTGGCGTGTCCTTCACGACAATCTCAATTGGGTATCTCTTCTGCAGCTCCTGCAGCTTCGCCAATGTGGCGGGTTGTTGATTGTTTATTATTATGCTTATGCTTTCTGCCCCTTGTGATGCAAAAAGCATTACAAGGCGTTCTATGATGGGAATGCCTTGTAACGCAATTAGTGGTTTCGGGGATTTTACCCCCTCCTGTGCCAGCCTTGAGCCTTCGCCGGCAGCTATTATTGCAAACTTCATTCGAGAAGTTGTTTTTCTTTATGTGTTATTAATCGTTGTCGGCCTGTTGCAGGTTCAGTCGGTTGCTGTCATCGCGCTTCTCGAAGTAGAGTTTGCGTAGCGGATTGCGGCGTGCCTCGTCATAGAACTTGCGGTTGCGCATTATGTCAATGGCTGCATATATTGCCTGGCGGAATGAGTTCTCGTCGGCAAGGCCCTGCCCGGCAATGTCATATGCAACGCCGTGAGCGGGCGAGGTGCGTATGATTGATAGGCCGGCGGTGAAGTTTACGCCGTTGTTCATGGCAAGTGCCTTGAGTGGGGCAAGGCCTTGGTCGTGGTACATTGCAAGTATGGCATCGAATTGGTCATACTTCCCGCTGCCCATGAAGCCGTCGGCTGCAAAGGGACCGTAGCAGAAGATTCCGCCGTCGTTCATCTTTCTTATGGTTGGGGTAATAACCTCAATCTCCTCCTTGCCAAGCAGGCCGTTGTCGCCGGCATGCGGGTTGAGTGAAAGCACTGCAATCTTTGGAGCGTCTATGTTGAAATCCCTCTTCATGCTTTCGTTGAGCAGGGATATTTTCTCCTCAAGCAGTTCGGGGGTGATGGCTGCCGGTATGTCGCGCAGTGCAAGGTGTGATGTTGCTACGGCAACGCGGAGGTCGCCGCTGCAAAGAATCATAAGTGCCTTATCGCCCTCGCCGCTGCACTCCTGGAGATACTCGGTGTGTCCCGGGAAATGGAACTGCTCGCTCTGGATGGCATTCTTGTCAATGGGGGCTGTCACAAGCACGTCAATGTCGCCGTTACGGTATGCCTCAACAGCCTTTTCAAGGGCCTGGAATGCTGCCTTGCCGGCCTCGGCACTGCTGCTGCCCAGTTCAATGTGCAGTTCGTCGTCGTTGCAGTTTATGATGTTGAGCTTGCCGGCCTGGGCATCGGCAGCCTTTTCAATGGCATTGTATGGAATTTCCATCTCCAGGGCTTTACGGTGATAGGCCGCAGCCTTGGGCGACCCGAATACTATGGGGGTGCATATGTCGAACATCTCGGTATTCTCGAATGTCTTGAAGATTATTTCGTAACCGATACCGTTGATGTCGCCTTGTGTTATTCCTACACGTATTTTTCCTCTTTCGCTCATATTGTAATCAGAAGCTGTTTAAAATCCTAAAAAATATGTTCTTCTTATTTCTTCTCTTCGGCGGGCTGTGCATTTACGGCTGCAAAGTCCACCGGGAGCTTCAATGTGTGGAGCGCGGCTTCGAGTTTGCGCATGAATCCGCCTTTCTTCTTGTTGGGGGCATACACGAATGCCTCCACAACAATCATTCTGCCGTTCTCCTCGTCCACGATGGAGTGTGAGACGAACGGGCCGCCGCCGAACATGTCGTCGTTTTTCATGTACCACAATCCGCGCGCAACGCTCATGTATTTGCCATTGTATGCAGTGGGGGTGAGTGTTACACTCCCCTCAACGGTCTGTATGTATGAGTCGGGCTCGCCTCCCTGTATGTTCTCCTTCATCACCGAGTCGCGCATATGTATGAAGCGCTGCTCTGTGAAGTCCTCGGGCGAGGTGTAGGGGTAGCTGTAGACTGCAAAACTCTGCATCTCGACCTTGCTGGGGTTGTTGTAGTCCGAGAACCAGAGGAAATCCTCGCCCAACTTGTAGCCGCTGACGCTTGAGGGGATTTTCATCTCGCAACCGAACTTCTCTTTGATGAACGCGAGTGCCTGCTTGTTGTGTCTTGCCTCAAGCTCGGCTATCTGTGTCTCGCGCTCTCTCTCGGTAAAGAAGTCTACAATGACTCTTGCATTGCGGTTCACGTAGTCGCCGAATGATTTCTGGTCGGGGGCATATATTGCCATTACAATCTGTGGAGATGCATAAAGGTTCTTCTCGAATCTGAACTCGCATTTGGCATGGCTGCTGTCAACGTCAACCAGTATTATGTTGCGGTATGCCTGTTCCGTTGTCCCGAACTCGCTGCTTGGGCGGCGTGTCACCTTGAACGAGGCCTCTCTCTGCGGAAGGCCCGGGATGGGGGTGGCAAGTGCCTGCTCAATGGCAATGCCGGCTGTGGAGTCCCAAACGTCGTCTTCGCACACGAGCATCAGTTCAAATGGAGCACCCATTGACTTGCGCTTTATCTCTTCGCCGCACGAAGCAAAAAGCACTACCGATAATAGTAGCAGAAATAGTTTTTTCATATTTGTCAATTGTTATTGTTTTTCTCTTGTTTTAGTGTAGAGAGCATGCCGCATGCAGCAAAGATGTCCTCGCCGCGCGATGCCCTGATGGTGGTGAACAGCCCGTTGTGGGTGAGGAAGTCACGTAGCTGTGTCATTCCGGCCTCGTCGACACCTTCGAGAGGAACACCCGGTATGGCATGGTAACGTATGAGGTTTATGCGGCAGTCGATGCCGTCGAGCAGCTGCAACAGCTTGCGGGCATAGAACGGTGTCTCATTAATTCCCTTGAACACAATGTACTCGAACGTGAGTCTACGCTGGTGACTGAAATCGTATTGGCGCAAAAGGTCGAGCATCTCGGTGATGGGGAAACCTTTCTCGGCCGGCATTATCTGGGCACGCTGCTCGGGAATGGGGTGGTGAAGGCTTATGGCTATGTGGTAGTCGCCCGAATCGAGCAGACGCTTCAGCCCTTTTCGTACACCTACCGACGAAACCGTAAGACGGTGCGGGCTCCAGCCCAGTCCGTAGTCCGATGTGAGGATTTCAATTGCCGGCAACAGGTTGTCGAGGTTGTCGCATGGCTCACCCATTCCCATGAAAACAATGTTGGTGAGCTTCTCGAACTCGGGCAGTGCCAGTATCTGGTTGACAATTTCGTTTGTCGTGAGGTTGGCTGTGTACTTCTGTTTTCCTGTCATGCAGAACAGGCAGTTCATCTTGCACCCCACCTGTGACGACACGCATAGCGTGGCGCGGTCGCCGTCAGGAATGTACACGGCCTCGACGAAGTGGTTGTTGTCGACCCTGTAAAGGTACTTCACCGTGCCGTCTACCGAACGTGCCTCATCGGCAGGGGCTACGTAGCCCACCTCGAAGAGTTCGTTGAGCCTTGCACGGTTCTTGAGCGAGATGTTCGACATTTCGTCGATTGTGCCTACACGTTTCTTGTACACCCAATCGGCAATCTGCTTGGCGGTGAATGCAGGCATTCCGGCCTCCTTCACAGCTTCAGTCAGTTTGCTCAATGTCATACCTGCCAACTTCCTCTTTTTATCTTCCATAATGCACGGTGTTTGCGACAAATGCTATTTCCTTGCGAAGATAATGCAAAAAAGTGATTTTTCGGTAATGTCCTCCTCTTTTTAATAATAAATGATATTTTATTTCAATTTATGGCGGCCATCCAACCCTTTTTATTATTTTCGCGCAAATGTTTCAAAAAATGGCGAAATATAATATAGAAACTATTGTAACAGACAGCTTGTTGCAACCGACAGCGTGGTTCAAGGAGGCTGCAGAGAAGGCAACGGCAGATTTCCTTATGTTTGTGGGCAAGGAAAGCGTGTCTGTGGATGAGGCGTTGCTTGACGGGATGTTGCATGCAATGCCCGAGGAGGCTGTCATGGCCTATTCCCATTATCGTAAAAAGATTGACGGCAATATTGTCGACGCACCTACAATTGGGTTGCAACCCGGTAGTTTGCGCAATGATTTTGACTTTGGTCCGGTGGTGCTTTTCAGGGTTGCGGCATTGAAAAGATATTATGATGGGGATGTGTATGAATATACCTATGCGGGCTTCTACCAATTGCGCCTGGCAATGGAACGCGTTGGTAAGATATATCACCACCCTGAATATGTGTACACGGTAGATGAGGATGATACACGCAAAAGCGGCGAAAAGCAGTTCGACTATGTGAACCCTGCGCAACGTAGCGTGCAGATTGAGATGGAACAGGCGTGTACAAGGCACCTCAAGGCGATAAAAGCATGGCTGTTACCTTGTAAATATGATAGAATAGACCTGCGTGCAGGCGAATTTCCCTTTGAGGCTTCGGTTGTCATTCCTGTGCTCAACCGTGAATCAACCATTGCCGACGCCATAACATCGGTACTCAAGCAAAAATGCTCGTTTGCCTTTAATATATTGGTTGTTGACAACCATTCAACAGACGGGACTCCGCAGATAATTGACTCCTTTGCCGATGAAAGGGTGGTGCATATTGTTCCTTCGCGCAATGACCTTGGTATTGGAGGTTGTTGGCAACTGGCAGTGGATGATGTGCGTTGCGGTCGGTTTGCCGTGCAGCTTGACAGTGACGACATATACAGCGATGAAAACACTTTGCAGCGCATCGTGGACGGCTTTTATGAACAGCAGTGTGCCATGCTTATTGGCTCTTACAGGATATGTGATTTTGAACTCAATACTTTGCCGCCGGGTGTGATTGACCATGCCGAATGGACCGAGGAGAATGGCCGTAACAATGCCTTGAGAATCAATGGACTTGGTGCTCCACGTGCGTTCTTTACTCCGGTCATACGCGGGATTGGCTTCCCTAATGTCAGCTATGGCGAGGATTATGCCGTGGGGCTGCAGATTTCGCGCCGGTACAGGATTGGCCGCATATACGATGTGCTCTATCTGTGCCGTCGTTGGGGCGGTAATTCGGACGCGGCTCTTTCGCACGAAAAGGTGAATGCTCATAATCTCTACAAGGACAGTCTGCGAACGGTTGAACTGCTTGCACGTCAGGAACTTGTGAAAAGTTGGGAGACTATGGACAGCTTGGGGCTTCAGGAGTTTGCCTACAACCAGTTGGCATTGTGGCCTGCGGTAGCAAAACGCTATCAAGAACTTGGAGGGGTGAAGATGCGCAACTTGGATAACAATCTCTCTTTGCATTGCAATCCGGCGCGTTCGATATCTGTTGCTGCCAAGGTTGATGCAGCGTCTATTGCCGAACGTCCATGTTTTCTTTGTGCTGCAAACAGACCGGCAGAGCAGATGGCCGGTGATGCGCTCGGTGCACTTGAACTGCTTGTGAACCCCTATCCTATTATGCCATACCATTTTACTTTGGCGTCAAAGGTGCATACTCCTCAATTGCTGATGCCTATGTATGCCGATATGTTGCATCTTGTAGGTAGGTGGCCTGGTTTTGCGCTCTTTTACAATGGAGCCAAATGTGGTGCGTCGGCTCCCGACCATGCCCATTTGCAGGCAGTGCCTGTGGAGAGAATCTCTTTGTACTGGACGCTTGCTAGAGAAAAATTTGATTTAGGCGATGCAGCTATAGGTGCCGAAGGGGGGTGTGTATATAACGTAAAAGGGTATACGGTGCCGTTCTTCTTAATAAAAAGCAGACAGATATCCTATTCGGTAGCATTGCTGGGAGACCTATTTGCGGCAATGGCGTCTGTGGATGGTGAGGATGAACCGCGCGTGAATGTGGTGGTGTATTCTTCTACCCCCAATGTATTATGGAGTGCAAATGACTTCTATCCATATGAGTATGTGACAATTGTTATCCCCCGCTCCAAGCATCGCCCCGATTGTTTCTTTGCCAATGATGCTTCGCAACGCCTTGTCAGTCCCGGAGCGTTGGATATGGTGGGGCATGTTGTGGTGCCGCGCGAATGTGATTTTGAAGCCATTACCTGTGACGAGGTTGTGGCAATGTTGCGCGAGGTCGCAATATCGCCCGTCGAGGCCGATTCTGTTTTTGCCAAGTTTAGAAGTTTGAATGAGAAAAATTGATATAGGAATTGTGCGTGCAGCGCGCATAAAGTTCGATTTCATCGGGGATTTTGTGCTCGATGGCAAGCCGGTGAACGGCGAAAACACGGTTACCGTTGAGGATGGTGCGCTTTGCTTCTGTGGTGAGCGCTATGAGACCATCGGCTTTGTGCCTCGAACAGACGATGCCTGTTTTGTACTGCACGATGTTGTTATAGGTGTGGGCTTCCATTGGGAACGTAAGGAGATGCAGACCTTTAAAGGGGAGTTGCGCTTTATTGTGGAAGATGGCGAGGTGCGTGCAATAAACCGCCTTTTTGTCGAGGATTATCTGGTGAGCGTAATATCGAGCGAGATGTCGGCAACATCGTCTCTGGAGTTCCTGAAAGCGCATACGATAATTTCACGCAGTTGGCTCTATGCACAGCTCGAAAGGGAGGAGTGTGTAACTTGTGCGCAGCTCGGGTGTGAGACAGAAGAGGAGACGGTGCGCTGGTATGCCAGGGAAGACCATAAGAACTTCGATTTCTGTGCCGATGACCATTGTCAACGCTACCAGGGCATTACGCGTGTGTTGAACCCCGCCGTGGCACGTGCCGTGGAGGAGACGCGTGACATTGTGCTCAAATATGACGGCAAGGTGTGTGATGCTCGTTTCAGCAAATGCTGTGGCGGTGTCACAGAGCGTTTCTCGGCCTGTTGGGAGAGTGTGGATTACGATTATCTGCAGGCTTTCAGGGATTGCGAAAATGATGTATCATTACCCTGTTTGACTACCGAAGAGGGGGTGCGGGCATGGATTGAGAGCGTGCCCGGGGCTTTCTGTTCTACCGATGACAGGGCGGTGCTTTCACAGATATTGAACGGGTATGACAGGGAGACCAATGATTTCTATCGCTGGAAGGTGGTATATACCCAAAGCGAACTGTCGGCGCTTGTGGCAAGACGCTCGGGGTTTGATTTTGGGCTTATAGAGGAACTGCAGCCGGTTGAACGTGGGGCGTCGGGGCGCATTGTGAAACTGAAAATCATTGGTTCAAAAGCCGCAAGGACGGTAGGCAAGGAACTTGAGATACGCCGTTGGCTCTCTGCATCGCACTTGTACAGTTCGGCCTTTGTGGTTGACAAGGAGTACGACTCGGCGGGCAATTTGTGCTTTGTGCTCAAGGGCGCTGGTTGGGGGCACGGTGTGGGTCTTTGCCAGATTGGTGCCGCAATGATGGGCGAGAGGGGCTGCTCGGCTGAACAGATATTGTCGTTCTATTATCCGGGGACGGTGTTGGAAAAGGTGTGCTGAACGGGCATGAGTGATAAATGTGTGATGTTTGGGGCAGTATAATTATGTAATTTGCTTTTTTTTACATATTTTTGCAGAATAATGTCGTCTTTGGCAGCGTTATTGAGGTGTGAAATATTTCCCTATTGTACAATAAATAGTAAAAAAGATAGTTATTATAAAAAATAACTCTTGTCTATCATGGATGAAAAGTCTATAGCTTTGGATATACGCGATGGAATGAACGTGTTTGAGCGTGCAGTGAAACGCATTTTTGATCTCATCTGTTCATTCCTGGCATTAATAATATTATCTCCTGTTTTCCTGATTGTAGCAATTGCTCTGCTCTGCCAAGGTGATGGCAGTGTGTTTTTCAGGCAAGAGAGAATCGGTTACAAGGGAAAACCTTTCAACATAATTAAATTCAGGACCATGCGTGCCGATTCGGAGAGCAATGGCGAACCCCGATTGGCAAAGGTGAATGATGAGCGTCTGACAAAAGTAGGCAAGTTCCTGCGCGAACATCATCTCGACGAGTTACCGCAGTTGGTGAATGTGCTGTTGGGCGATATGTCGTTTGTGGGGCCACGTCCCGAGCGCCGCTTTTTTATTGAGAAAATACGTAAGGAGAACCCGAACTATGACTATGTGTATCTCATGCGTCCCGGTCTCACATCAATGGCTACGTTGCATAACGGCTATACCGATACAATGGAGAAGATGCTCAAACGTCTGGATATGGATCTCGAATATCTGCAGAAACGCTCCTTGTGGTTGGATGCCAAACTGATATTTACTACATTCCTTTATATTGTTAACGGAAAAAAATTCTGATATAAAAATGATAAGAAGATTATTGTTTGTCATTGCGTTGTCATTCTCATTCCAGTGGGTGGCAGCGCAAACTATTACAGACGACCAGGTTGTAAAGATGATATTGGCCGAAAAGGAGAATGGTGCCGATGAGGGGACCATTGCCCGAAAATTGTTGCAGAAGGGTGCGACACCGGCGCAGATTCGCAGGATAAAGGAGAAATATGAGCAGGAGCAGAGCGGTCTTGGAACTGTCGATATCACCGGCAATGGTGGTAAGAACAATCGTTTGAGGAGCGGCAAGGATAAAGGCGGTAATTTTGTTATTTCAAAAGAA
Organism: Bacteroidaceae bacterium; assembly: GCA_045650605.1. Classification (GTDB taxonomy): domain Bacteria; phylum Bacteroidota; class Bacteroidia; order Bacteroidales; family Bacteroidaceae; genus HGM04593. The sequence goes on from JAZRRI010000021.1 coordinate 13,998, forward strand.
GAAAATACCGACAAGGATAAACTGCCCAAGGATAAGCAGAAGAAACTGCAGAAAGAGAAGGAAAAGGATATGCAGGAGAATATGGCATTCCTTGACCTTGATTCAGTCCTCTATTACAAGAACCTGTTGAAGGAGGAGACACCGGTGTTCGGCCGTAACCTCTTCAATAATGAATTGTTGACGTTTGAACCGGCAATGAACATTCCTGCTCCGGCCGATTATATCCTTGGTGCAGGCGACCAGGTGATAATTGACGTGTGGGGTGCATCGCAGATGACATTTGACAATGTAATTTCGCCCGAGGGTTTCATTGTTGCCGAGGGGGTAGGCCGAATAAAGCTCGCAGGTCTTACCCTGGCCGAGGCCGACAAATATGTGAGTACAGTTTTGGGTGAATACTATAACGGTTCATCAATAAGCCTTTCAATTGGCGAGATACGCAACGTAAAGGTGGAGATTGTAGGCGAGGTGGTTGCTCCCGGCTCATATACCTTGAGTGCATTCTCTACTCTGTTCAATGCCTTGTACATGGCCGGCGGAATAAGTGAATTCGGCTCTTTGCGCGAGATAAGTGTCTACCGCAACGGCAAGGTGGTTTCCAGGATTGATGTATATGACTACATAATCAACGGTAACAACACCGGTAATATACGTTTGCAGGATAATGACCTTATTGTAGTGGCTCCATACAATGCTATCGTGAATATCCAAGGAAAGGTAAAGCGCCCCATGAAGTATGAGTTGAAGAGTGACGAGTCGTTGGCAAAGTTGCTCTCTTATACCGGTGGTCTCACGGGCGATGCCTATGACAAGAACATTCGTGTAATACGCAAAAGCGGCAGGGAATATTCTGTTCACACTGTTGCGAAAAGTGATTTAGGTGCATTCAATCTTTTCGATGGCGATTCTATCTATGTCGATTCTATTATCCCGCGTTTTTCTAACATGGTTGAGATAAAAGGTGCTGTCTTCCACCCCGGAATGTACCAGGTGGACGGAAAGATAAGGACTGTGCTCGATTTGTTGGAGGCTGCCGACGGTTTGCGCGAGGATGCTTTCCTTGCCCGTGTGGTGATGCACCGCCGCAAGTCTGACAGACGTCTTGAGGTGCTCTCCATCAATCTCGAGGGAATACTTGACGGCACGTCGCCCGATGTGGAACTGCGCAAGGAGGATGTCCTTTTTATCCCGTCGGTAGAGGAGATGCGTGGGCAGGAGACATTGAAGATATCGGGTGAGGTCAACTATCCCGGTGTCTATGAGTTTGCCGAGAATACTACGCTTGAGGACTTTGTGCTGCAAGCCGGCGGCTTGACAAACGTTGCTTCAACAGCGAAAATTGACATATACCGCCGAGTGTACAATCCAAAGTCACTTGAGGGTAGTGATACCATTACCGAGGTCTTCTGTTTTGCACTGAAGGATGGTTTTGTGATAGATGGAACTCCCGGTTTTGAGCTTGCTCCTTTCGACGAGGTGCATGTGCGCAAGAGCCCGGTAAACAATCTTATAAAGAGTGTAACGGTGGATGGTGCCGTGAACTTCAAGGGGGACTATGCAATGCATAACCACAACTATCGTCTCAGCGATCTGGTGAAGGATGCGGGCGGCTTCTCCACATCGTCATATCCGCAAGGTGCCCGTCTTTACAGGAAAATGTCGCTCGAGGAGAAGATGCAGCGCGATAACATGATAAAGCAGTCGCAAAAGCAGATATTTGAGGATGCGCTCCGCTCTGACGAGGCATTCGACATGGCTATTTCGGACTCCTTGATTAACCTGAATGCGACATTCGGCGATTCTTATCTTCTTGATATCGATTTGAGCAGTGCCGTAGAGAATCCGGGCTGTGATGCCGATATAGTGTTGCGTGAAGGTGACAAACTCATTGTGCCCGAGTATGCGGCTACTGTAAAGATTAGTGGCGAGGTACGTTATCCGGTAACTGTAACATATCTCGAAGGAAAGAACCTGAACCATTATATAAAACATGCGGGTGGATATGCCGACAGAGCCAAGAAGAACGGTGTATACGCCATTTACATGAACGGTGGTGTCAAGAAGATTTCAAAACTCTCAAGCAAGGACATACAGCCCGGAATGGAGATTGTTGTGCCGGCCAAGAATCTGAAGAAAAAAATGACAACGGCCGAGATTGTTACAATCGGTTCAGCTTCGGCTTCAATTGCCACAATGATTGTGACTATCGTGAATTTGCTTAAGTAAGACCTGCTATTTATAGCTGTTCCAAGGATGAGTGATAAGCGGATAATGAAAAACACGGTCATTCTTTATTTGAGAATGATTTTTCAGATGGCGGTATATCTGTATACTTCCCGTGTTGTCATTAAAGCTTTGGGGTTGATGGACTATGGTATATATGATGTTGTGGGCAGTGTTGTGATGGCAATGATGTTCTTCAACAACTCGATGCTCAACTGTACCCAGAGATTCATCACATGTTCATTGGCCGAGGATGGCGGAATAAATGTAAAGAAAATCTTTTCGCATAGCATTTTCATTCATCTGGCCTTTGGCCTGCTTATCTTTGTTGTCGGCGAACTTTTGGGCGTATATTATATACAGAACTATATGGATTTGCCGGCGGGCAGGGTGGGCGACGCTCTTTTTGTCTTCCACATGGCATTGTTGAGCAGTTTCATAATGACAATAAGTGTTCCCTATAATGCTCTTATAATAGCACACGAGCACATGGGGGCCTTTGCGGCGATTACAATTGTCGATGTGTTGCTGAAACTGTCGGTGGCGCTGTCGCTGTTCCTGTTCGATGGCAACCGCTTGCGCATCTATGCTCTTCTGTTGTTTGTGGCGGCTCTTCTGGTGCGCTCAATATACGGCATATACTGTCAATATGTCTATAAGGGTATCCGCGTTGAGTGCAAGTTTGAGAAGAAGACCTTCAGGTCCATGTTGGGGTTTGTGGGCTGGAATACAATTGGCAATATGGCCATCATGTGCAATACGCAGGGCCTGAATCTTATTCTGAATATGGTCGGTGGCCCTATTGTGAATGCTGCACGTGGTATCGCCTTTCAGGTGCAGACAGCTACCGTTTCGTTCATAAACAGCTTTCAGACAGCCATCAACCCGCAGATAACAAAGAATTACGCTTCTGGCGACAGGGAAAGGATGAACTCTCTTGTTTTGCTCTCCTCCCGCATATCCTTCATGTTGATGCTCTTCTTGGCTGTACCTGTCATGCTTATGACCGAGAACATATTGACATTGTGGCTCACCGAATACCCCTCGCATACAGCTACGTTTGTCCGTTTGTTACTATGTGTATCAATGGTGGAGACTGTTGCCAACCCCCTGATGGTGGGAGCAGCCGCCACAGGAAAAATAAAAAGGTATCAGTTGACTGTGGGTACGTGCATGCTTTGTACTATTCCGCTCGCTTATGTGGCCTTGATATTGGGATATGAGCCTCAGGCTGTGTTCTGGAGTCTTTTGTTTACAACATTTGTAGCGCAGCTTTTAAGAATGCATTTATGCCGTGGGCTGTTCGGCTTTTCTATAAGGGATTTTTCCCTTAAGGTGCTGTTGCCGATATCTATAGTCTGTCTGACATGTTTCTTGCCGCTTGTGCTGTTGAGACCATACTACATAGATTGTGTGGGGATAAACAATGTTTTGGTGTGCATTGCGTTGGATATATGGGTCTTGGTTTGTGTCCTCCTCTTTGGATTGTCAAATGCAGAACGTGAATTCCTTCTGCGAAAAATCGGGTTGAAATGAAAAAGCTAATATCGTTCATAATGAGTCTCATTGCGTTTCCTGTTGCATTGATTTGGAACGGAAAGGTTGAGGCATGGGCCAAAGCTATTGGTGTCATGCTGCATTCAAGGATTGTACAGTCCCGTTTTAAAGGGGCACGTAACTTGCGTGTCTGGGGACGTCCGGTTATGATTACAGGTACAAGGCACATCTTGGTTGGCGAAAATGTCGAGATTTGCCGCATGGCGAGAATAGATGCAATAACATATTATCCCAATACGGGGCAGCATTTCGAGCCGGTTCTCAAGATTGCCGATAATGTAGTAATCCAGATTTCATGCCATATCGGTTGCATCAACAGGGTCGAGATTGGTGAGTTTACCACGATGGGTGCACGTACATATATAACCGACCATACTCACGGTACCGTAGAACCTGAGGATTTGAAACTGCCCCCAAGGCACAGGAAACTTTACTCAAAAGGTCCGGTTATCATTGGCAAATGTGTTGCGATAGGCGAAGGATGTGTAATATTGCCGGGTGTGACTATTGGCGACCATGCCGTAATAGGGGCAAATTCGGTGGTTACAAAGGATGTACCTCCTTACGGTGTTGCAGCAGGTAATCCTGCAAGAGTCATAAAGCAAGTTATTGAATAAAAACAGATAAAATAATAAATATGGAACCTATTGTTAAGAATGAAATCCGTATAGATTTGGTATACAGGCTGATAATCGGGAACTGGAAAAAGTTTTTCATTATAGCATTCATTACGTCTGTAGTGACAATGGCGCTTCTTTTCTGTATTCCGCGCAATTACTCTGTAAGTGTAAAGCTTGCGCCGGAGTATGGTGATTCGTCCGGTGCCAATTCGTTGAGTGCTGCGGCTGCCATGTTCGGCATTAATGTAGGCTCACAGGGAGCGGATGCCATTGTGCCTGAGTTCTACCCCGATATAATCAACTCTACCGACTTTATCGTGCCCATTATGGGGGTGAGTGTTGAAACCATGGACGGCGAGTTCAAGGGTACATTTGCAGAGTATATCCTTAAAAGGGAAAAACATCCATGGTGGATAAAAATGTATGGTAAACTCAAGAAACTGATTGTGAAAAATCCGGTTCAGTACAACGCTTCTGCCGATTATGAAATAGACCCGTTCAAATTGACAAAGGCCGAGAGTGACATGCTCAAGCGTATTGTGTCAATGATAACCTGCAATGTAGATGAAAAAACAGGTGTGATAACGTTGGAGATGAAGGCTCAGGACCCCTTGGTTGCTGCGTGTATGGCAAATTATCTGAAAGAGGGGCTGCAGCAGTTCATGACAAAATACAGAACGGAGAAAAATAAAAACGAACTGAACCATTCGGTTGCAATGTGTGATACTGCCTACGCAAAATATGTAGAGGCGCAGAGGCAGTATGCAGAGTTTGTCGATAAGCACCAGGGGCTCTCAAAACAAATATACAAAGTGGAAGAGGAACGTCTGGCCGGTGAGATGCAGCTGGCTTTCAACATATACAATACGCTCTATCAGCAGCGACTGCTCAATGAAGCCGAGCTGCAAAGACGCACTCCTGTTTTTACGGTATTGCAGAATGCTTCGGTTCCTGTCAAGCCGGCAAGTTCCAAGAAATTGGTAAAGACATTCATTGTTACAATGTTGTCGGTATTGATATATCTTGTAAGGCTTATAGTCAAGGAGAACGGAAAACAGGAAGGTGGTGAGGCGCAGCTGCAGGACTGAGTCGGAATGATTGGTAGCTTATGTACGTAGCCCTGCTCTTTGTTATACTGTTTGTAATAGCTGTTCTTGCCTTTTTTGAGGATGACGAGATACAGAAACGCGGATGGTTGCTGTTTGTTCTGGCAACTGTCCTTACCCTATGTGTGGCATTTCGCCCCGAGGGTATAGACAAGGACTACAATGCTTATCTGGGTTATTACAAAAACCCGACAGATATTGTGGCGAGCCTTACAGAGCCTACGTTCAAGATAATCAGCGGTTTTGCACGTTTTTTTGATGCGCCATTGCTGATGTTCGTCGTATATGCATTCCTTGCAGTTCCATTAAAGATATGTGCAATCAAAAGGCTTTCTCCTTATTGGTATCTCTCCATCCTGCTTTGGTTCACCCATCTGTTTGTTATTCAGGAGATGACCCAGATACGTGTAGCGGTCGCTTCGGGTATATTCCTGTTCTCTTTACCTTATCTTGCCGACGGAAAGAAACTGAAGTTTGCCTTTTGTCTTCTTTTGGCAATCCTGTTCCATTACTCGGCATTGGCCCTGTTGCCACTGTTGCTGTTTGGCAACAAGGAGTTGACACGTCCATTCCGTGTTGTTCTTGTAGCGGTTCCCATTCTGATGTATGCGTTCCCTTTTATTGGAATGGATATGCTCAAGCTCATACCGATTCCTTTCATACAGCAGAAGTTGCAGATGTATGAGGAACTGATGATTTACGAAGGTGGTGTCTGGGCCGATATAAACATCTATAATGCCATGGCATTGGTGCGTCTGTTTGCATACTATGTACTTATATGGAAATATGACTATCTGAAGGACAAGTACCCCTATATGCCTGTCATGTTGAAGGCTTTCTGTCTCTCGATATGTATGTATGTAGGTCTGTCGTTCCTGCCGCCCATAGCAATGAGAATTGAGGAACTGATAGCGATAATAGACTGTATAATGTTCCCGTTGCTGGCTGTGTTGTTGCGCCCTCATTGGCTTGGACGTCTGCTTGTTGTCATATATGCAATATGTATTCTTCTTGCAAACATATTCTTATATAAGCTATTGAAAATATAAATGTGTGTAGGTGCCCGAAGAAACTTCCGTTCGCTTTGAAATATTCAAGCAAGCTTGATATTATTTCGCTCACTTATTCCTATCTTTGTAAATATGCGGTTTTTATTATGAATGTTGTTAAAGTGTATATAAAGGAGTTGTTTTGTTTTTTGACATTCTCTCTTCTGAGCATAGGTGTCTTGCAGGCGCAGAATGGACTCACCATAAAGGATTACGTGCAGTTGAATGCCATTGGCAGTGTGGGCGGGAATGCCCCGTTCTGGCTTGTCTCAAACAGGAACGGCCTTTCATCGCTTGAAAATTATAACGGACATATCCGCTATGGGGTGCAAGTTGACGGCACGATTGGCGGCAATGGGGCGTGGCGCTATTCATCGGGTCTGGATTTGAAGACCGGGTACAATCAGACCAATACTCCCGTTGTCCATCAGCTCTATGCCGATGTGTCATACAAATGGCTTACCTTGAGCATAGGCGCCAAACAACGTATTGCCGAGATGCGTGATTTCAGTACCCTGTCAGGCATTTCGGGGAATGCTGTGTTGGACAATTTCAGTTCATTGGCGTTCAATGGACTCGGTGAATTGGGAACCGGTGGACTTGTGTACAGTGGCAACAGTTCGCCAATACCGCAGGTGCGCATCGGTGTTCCCGAATATGCTACAATTAAAGGAACCGGTTCGTTGCTTCATATGCGTGGACACATCTCATATGGCGTGTTTCTTGACTGCAGGTTCCAGGAGAACTTCACAGCAATTAATCCAAAGGCCAAGTACAACAGATATGCCCTCTATCATAGCAAGGCTTTCTTCATGAAGGTGGGCAATGAAGAGATTTTTCCATTGGAGGCTGAAGGTGGCCTTGAAATGCATTCCCAATTCGGCGGCGATGTCTACACGCACGGGAAAGGCAAATACCTTTCTATGCCCACACGTTTCAAGGATTTTCTGAAAGCATTCATCCCCGCAGGGGGCGATGAACTTGTGCCGTTTACCGAACAGTCCAACATTACGGGAAATCAGGTCGGGAATTGGCATCTGGCTTTTACGCTACACACAAAACCTTTGGATATAAGGTTTTATGGTGAACATATGTTTGAGGATTTTTCCCAACTCTTCTTCATTGAATACCAGAACAACATCAACAATAAAAGAACTCTGGTCTATTATCCCTGGCGCGACATGTTGCTTGGCTTGTCAATAAAGAACAAGAGCGGAATCCTTGATTTTGTTTCCAATATACGCTATGAATATATCTCTACATACGACCAGAGCGGTGCCGGATACAATGACCCAAGTGACTATTTCGTAGAGCAGATGGATGGCCTCGACAACTATTACAATCATGCGATATATAGCGGATGGCACTATTATGGCATGGGTATCGGCAACCCGTTGGTCTTCTCTCCCTTGTATAACAAGGACGGCAGTCTGGAGTTCAAGGCCAACCGCTTGCGTGCACACCATTTTGGTATAAACGGTGCATTCGGCGGCAGAAAGGAGTTTATGTACAGGCTGTTATATACATATAGCGAGAATTGGGGAACATATGTCAATCCTTTCTTTGAGAAGATGTATACCACATCACTCCTTGCCGATTTCATATATTCACCGCATGGGAAGTCGTGGCTTTTGTCGGCATCTGTCGCGCATGACCGCAGCAACTACATCGGAAACAATACAGGTGTCATGTTCTCATTCGTTAAAGTAGGTCTTTATAAATAAATAGTGTATGATGAAGAAAATATTATATGCGTGCTTTACATTGCTCCTTCTTTCCTGTGAGAGAATATTTATAAATGGAGAACTTGATGGTATGTGGCGGTTGAGCCGCGTAGAGAATGCCGTAACCGTGGAACAGCCGGACAGTATATTCTACACCTTCCAACGACATCTTGTCATGATGGGCATATACTCCGAGACTGAGCATCCCAGGAACTGGTACATGGGGTGTTTCGAGTTTGAGAACGACAGTATAAGGATGAACAATTTCTACCGCTATCCCGGCACGGATGGAATACGTGTACCTCAGGAATTGGAGAACCTGTATATATATGACACCGTTGTAGGGTTCAAGGTTGAGCATTTGAATAGCGAGATGCTTGTTCTTTCATCCTCCGATGTAAGGTACACATTCACCAAGTGGTGATTAAGATAGACAGATGAGAGGTGCGTATGGAAAAGATAATAGTGCTTTTATCTACATATAATGGCGAGAAGTATCTCCCTCAACAGTTGGAGTCGCTGCATGCGCAGGCGGGTGTCGATGTTGAGATACTTGTCCGTGATGACGGCTCGCGGGATGGAACGACAGCCATTCTTGACGAATGGGCGGAAGATGGCCGTCTTTCGTGGTACACATCGGGCAACCTTGGCCCCGGCAAGAGCTTTATCCATCTTCTCAAGACTGTGGCCCCCGGTCATTATTATGCTTTCTGCGACCAGGATGATGTCTGGTTGCCCCGCAAGCTGAGCCTTACAATGGAAAAGATGAGAGCTGTAGAGAAGGAGAATCCGGGCAAGCCTGTCATTGTGCACACCGATATGAATGTCGTTGACGAGAACCTTGAGATAATCCATAAATCTTTTTGGCGCTCCTCGGGTCTGCGTCCCGACATATTGCGTACCTTCCCCTATCTGTGTACCTGCAACAGTGTCAATGGCTGTACCATTGTCATGAACAGTATTGCCCGTGAACTGATATTGGAGAAATACGTGGAGCATGATATAATAATACACGATGTGATATCGGCTCTCACCGTTTCGTTTTATGGGGGAGTGATAGATTATGTAGATGTTCCCACTGTGTTATATCGCCAGCACTCATCGAATGTGGTGGGTGCTATGGCATACAGCAAGGGAAAGGCCATTCTGGAAAGATTGTCGAACATTGGAAAAGTAGTGTCTGCCAACGTCCGATTGTTCAAGGATATAAATAAAATAGGTCATATAACTGTTTTTTCATATCTTTATCACAAAATTAAATATTTGTTAATGAGATAGTGATGCAACCCAAGATATCAATCATAACCATAACATACAATAGCGAGTCGACTGTTGAGGAGACAATAAGGAGTGTCGTTGCTCAGGATTATCCTAATCTTGAGTACATTATAATTGATGGAGCATCAAAGGATGGAACCCTTGCCGTTGTCGACAAGTATCGCGATTGTATAGCCAAAGTGGTTTCCGAGCCCGACAAAGGAATAAGCGATGCGTTCAATAAAGGTATCAGGTATGCTACGGGAGATGTCATTGGTATAATAAACTCCGATGACGTGCTGCTGCCGGGAGCATTGAAGGCGGTGGCCGATGCTTATGATGAAGAGACAGGTGTGTACCGTGGCAATGTATTTATATGGGATAGCGTAAGTGGAACAAAAATACAGGCCGTACCGACAATGGAGTTCCCCTTGCATACATTCAAAAAACGTATAGTCTGCCATCCCGGTACATTTGTCTCAAGATGGGCATATGAAAAGTGCGGTCTCTTCAAGACACATTTCAGGTATATGATGGATGTCGATCTTCTGATACGCATGTATGAGAGCGGCATCCGTTTCAAGTATCTGCCCACGGAACTGGCAATGTTCCGTATGGGTGGTGTCACAAGCTCCCCGTTCCTTAAAAAGACAGACGAACTGGAAAGAATGTTCCGCGAGAATGGTGCGGGGTGGCTCTATGCAAAAAGCCACGTTCTCCTTTTCTGTATAACCAACTCAATACTTGCCGTGTTGCGTGCCGTTGGTCTCTCAACTTTCATGAAAAAAATAAAGTTTCGCCTTTGTCGTTGATAAAAGCGGCAAATCTTGCAATAAAACAATTATTTGTAGTATATTTGGGGTTGCAAAGATTATTGCGCTTGGTCTATTAAGGATTAGAGAGAGAAGATGCGTGTATTACAGGTCATAACATTGTGCGAGTTGGGTGGTGCCCAAACGGTTGTTGCAAACATTGCCAATGGCATTTGCGGCAATCACGATGTCATCGTTGCTTCGGGTGAAGGCGATGGTAAGATGTGGCACATGCTTGATGACAGGGTACAACGTGTGCATTGCAAGCATCTGAAGAGGCGTATTTCCTTTCTCAACGACCTGCTCACCATGTATGATTTCTGGAAACTCTACCGCAGGTACAAGCCCGATGTCATTCATCTCCATTCATCCAAAGCCGGTATGTTGGGCCGTTTGGTATTCCCATCAAAGAAGATAGTATATACGGTTCATGGTTTTGATACCATCCGTCTGGCCAACCGCCGGTTTCTTCTTCTGGAAAAGATGATGCAGAAGAGATGCCGTTCCATTGTTGCTGTGAGCGAATATGACAAGCACAACCTGTTTGACGAAGACATCAGGAACAATGTATCTACTGTTTATAACGGAACATCATTGCCTGTTGTGCCCGGAGATATATCGTTTGGAATCCCTTCCAAATACAAGAAGACAGTATTGTGCATTGCAAGAGTCTCTTACCCCAAGAACAGCAAACTCTTCATTGAGGTAGCAAGGTTGCTACCGCAGTATGCCTTCGTTTGGATTGGCAACAAGGAGCCTATGCACGATACTCCCGAGAATGTCTTTTTCCTTGGCAACATAGCAAATGCTGCAATGTATTGCTCCTTGGCCGATATTTTTATGCTGCCCTCGGAATATGAAGGCTTGCCCATCGTCATTATCGAAGCCATGAGTTTTGGAAAACCTGTTGTCGCATCAAATGTCGGTGGTATATCGGAACTTGTTCATAATGACGTCAACGGCTATACCCTGAAGAATGATGCCACGGTCTTTGCCGAGAAGATAGATTATATACTTGAGAATCCGCAGGTGTATGATAAAATGTCCCAATCTTCGTCCGAACTGTATAATAAGTACTTCACTGTTGATAAGATGGTTGGCGGTTATAAGCAGGTGTATAACAGCATGGTTGGTGAAGAACAGTTCTAAACTGCGGAGTTTTACTCCTCAACCTCGCATCCGTTGAACATGAAATCCTTCTCGGCCACATCCTTGGGGAAGGTGTAGTATGTCATCTCGGCACTTGAACGCACCTCACCGTCATATATTATCTCGGCTTCAATGAACACAAACATGCGCTTCACCTCCTTAACGCGGCCGCGTATCTCAAGAGTGATGTTCTCGCCGGTGGGGATTGGCTTCTTGTATTTCATGTTCAGGCTTGTTGTCATTCCCGATGTCTGGAACTTGCGGGCAATTATCCAACCACCGAGCTCATCGAGCAGTGTCGCCTGTATTCCGCCATGCAGCGTGTCCAGCCATCCCTGGTAGTTGCTGCCGGGTGTCCACAGTGATACTATCTCCTCGCCATCCTCGTAAAACTCCATTTTCAACCCGCAAGGGTTTGTGGGCGCACAGGCAAAACAGTTGTAGCCTTTGTCGGTCAATTCAATCCAAGGATTCTTTATCTTCTTCATAATATTCACTTTGAAACGTTTATGCAAAATTAAGCATTGTTTGTGTTTTGCTGCCCATATGTTGTGCTTATTTAGATTTTCTTAATACTAAATATCTTGTTTTGAACATTGTTGTTGCATTTTTTTACTATCTTCGCCAATATTAAATTCAACTATCATGAAAAAGATTTTTCTATCCCTTCTTTTGGCAATAGCCTCAACAGTTGCCTGCAACGCACAGTTGCTATATAAGATTTCGCACAAGAACATTGAAAAGCCTTCTTATATAGTGGGAACATATCATCTTGCTCCGGCATCGTTCATTGATTCAATTCCCGGTGCCAAGGCTGTACTTGACGCAGTAGATGTTGTCTGTGGTGAGGTTGTGATGAGCGAAATGGAGAGCCGCGAGAACCAGAAGAGAGTGAAGGAGGCAATAATGTTGCCCGACGGCAAGTCACTCACCGATATCCTTACCGCCGACGAGATGCTACGCCTGAATGCATATATGGATGGACTGTTGGGAATGAACCTCAACAATCCTATTCTCAAGAGCCAGATGGGCAAGATGACACCAATGGCACTATCTACCCAGTTGCAGTTGGTGCAGTACATGAAGCTCACTCCCAAGTTCAACCCGATGAAACTCATCGATGCCCATTTCCAGAATGTCGCCAAAAAGGCCGGCAAGCAGGTTAAAGGTTTGGAAACCGTTGATTTCCAGATAGAGACATTATACTTGGGCGCTACCATTGAAAGACAGAAACAGCAGCTCTTCTGTATGGTTGACAACGATGAGTATTATACATTGCAGATGAAGGAACTTGCAGCCGCATACTTTGCACAGGATATGCAGGCTCTGTTGCAGGTTACAGAAGAGAAGATGGGTAATTCATGTGACAGCACCCCCGAGGAAGAGGAGGCGCTTATATATGGCCGCAATGCAGCTTGGGCCGAGAAGATGCCCGCAATGATGAACGAGGCCGCGACATTGTTTGTTGTAGGTGCCGCTCACCTGCCCGGCGAAAAAGGTGTGCTTGAACTTTTGACGGCGAAAGGTTACACAGTTGAAGCAGTGAAGTAAAATAACTTTGGATTTATTATCTTGAACAGAGACTGTCCCGCAGTGGGATGGTCTCTGCTCTTTTTATTGTTAGTCATTTGTATCTACCTTCTGCATCTTCCAATAGTGATTTATTGTTAACAAGCAAACGTTATTGCATGTTGTAGTTTTCGTCATTTTTTGTAATTGAGTCCGTTCATTAATGTCCGTAATTTTGCATCGGATAAAAGATACGTAATGAACAGATTTTTACATTTGCTATTCACTATTGCAATAATGGCGATGTCTGCATTGCCTTCGGTTGCCCATAATCTAAAATTGTATGGCAAGGTAACGGCAAGGGGCGAGGGGGCTGTACCCTTTGCCGCAGTTGGTGTTGAAGGAGGCAAATTCGGGACCTATTCCAATGACAATGGCGATTATGAACTTGAATTGCCGTTGGGACGCCATGTGCTTGTCTTTACGGCCATGGGATATGAGCCGGTGCGCAAAGAGGTATATGCCGATGAAAAACTTCAATTGGAGTATAATGTTGAACTGCTGTCATCGGAACAGCTGCTTGACGATGTAGTGGTGACGGAATCCTCTGCGGGGCTCTCCAGCCTCAGGAATTCGGCCTATAACGTTGTTGCACTCGATACAAAGGGGGTCCAAAACAGCACGGGCAGCCTTAGTGACATCCTCTCAAAGTCACCGGGTGTCAGGTTGCGCGAGTCGGGCGGCGAGGGTTCGGGCATTAACCTTATGCTCGACGGTTTCAGTGGTAAGCACATAAAGGTTTTCATTGACGGTGTACCACAGGAGGGTGTCGGCGCATCGTTTGGCCTTAACAATATCCCTGTGAATCTTGCCGAGAGGATTGAGGTCTATCGCGGTGTGGTGCCGGTTCAGTTCGGTGCCGATGCCATGGGCGGCGTGGTGAATATTGTGACCAACAGTGTCCGGGAGGGGTGGAACCTTGATGCATCCTACTCTTATGGTTCGTTCAATACCCACAAGTCCTTTATAAATTTCGGCAAGGTACACCGCAATGGTTTGAAGTACGAGCTCAATATATTCCAGAACTACTCCGACAACAATTATACCATAAATGCCCCGGTTGAGGATTTTGAAACAGGAAGCATTGAAAAGAAAAAACTATACAGCGTCGAGCGTTTCAATGATACCTATCACAATGAGGCTGCAACATTCAAGGTGGGTGTAGTCGGTAAAAGTTGGGCCGACCGCCTGATGCTGGGCATAGGGCTTTCACAGATGTACAAGGAGGTGCAGACCGGTGTGCGCCAGGAGATTGTTTATGGCCAAAAGCATCGCAGGAGCCATTCTCTCATGCCCTCTTTGGAGTATGGCAAGCGAAACTTGCTGTTCAATGGCCTTGACCTCTCGGCATCGCTCAACTATAATCGCAATGTCTCTACAAATATCGACACGGCTTCCTGTAAATATAACTGGTTCGGTGAGACAAAAAAGTTGAACGGCCGGGGCGAGCAGTCGTTGCAGCATCTGCAGTCAAATAATGAGAACTGGAATCTGGCGGCAAACATCAATTATTCGCCCGGCATTTCCCACAGGCACCTCTTCACGCTGAACTATCTTTTCAGTGCATTCAGGCGTAGCAATACATCGCTGCTGCTTCCACAGGTGGTTGAGGACCCCATTGATAAACTCACACACAAGAATATCGTAGGCCTTTCCTATCGGCTTACACCATCCGAGAGGTGGAACATAACCGCTTTCGGTAAATATTATAATGTTTTTGTCCAGGGGCCTGTGGCAACAACAAGCAATGCCGATGAGTATGTGAGCAACGCTCGTGCAATGGATGCTGTTGGCTATGGAGCTGCAGGAACATATTTCATCCTGCCTCAATTGCAGGTCAAGCTATCCTACGAAAAGGCATGCCGTATGCCAACCATTGAGGAGATGTTCGGAGACGAGGATTTGGAGCAGGGAGAGTTCGGGCTGAAACCGGAGAGAAGCCACAATGTCAATTTGAATGTGGGTTACAATGGCAAGTTCGGTAAGCACGGATTGTTTGCCGATGCCGGACTGGTTCTTCGCGATACGCGCGATTACATCCAACGTAATATTGTCGACCTCAGCGGTGGCAAGTCTGCTGCTACATATATAAATTATGGAAAGGTGCTCACAAAAGGGTATAATGTCACACTGCGCTACACTTGGGACAAGTTGCTCTCAATAGGTGGCAACTTCACCGATATGAGAGTACTCGACAACATGAAGACTGCCATTGGCAGTTCCGTGCCTAATCTTGGTTATGGCGGGAAAATGCCCAATCTGCCGTCAATGTTTGCCGATTTTGATGTGACGCTCTATTGGCATGGGCTTGGAGGCAAGGATAATATGCTCACATTCTGCTACGATGGGCAGTATGTGCAGGAGTTCAGCTACTATTCGGCAAGGATTGGTTCCAACAAAGGTGATTATATTGTCCCTGACCAACTGTCGCACAATATCTCACTTGTGTATTCATTGAAGAGCGGGCGTTACAATATAGCGCTTGAGTGCAGGAACGTGACCGATGAGCGCCTGTATGACAATTTCAGCCTGCAGAAACCCGGCCGTGCTTTTTATGCAAAGTTCCGTGTTAAATTGGGGAAATGATTAATTTATAAAACTTAATTATATGAATAGATTTATTACAAAAACATCACTTGCAGTGTTGCTTGCAACAACACTTTTTACCTCTTGTAGCAATGAGAATGATGCTGATATCACACCTCCTTCGGGCGGCGCAAGACCCTATGTCATTGCAGCAACCGTTACAATGTCGAACAACAGCACCCCGGTGCTGCTCACAGCCGCCTCGCTCGACGAGGGTACAATATCCCCGGTACATAACGGAACTGTGACCGATGAGGCTACGTATTGGGTGTTTCACGGTACAGAATATCTATATGGTCTTGCCTATAATCAGGGCAATGCCGGCTTGACCCGTTCGTATGTCCTGGACAAGGATTACAACATCATTGCGCGTGACAGGGAGTATGCCGTGAATCGCTTTACAACCTATGGCATGTATGATAACTACATACTGACAACATCAACCGGCAATGGTGCCGAGGAGTGGGCCGACGAGAATGGCTTCCTGCCCAAAATGTTCCTTGTCTCTTATCTTGACACAAAGGCCGAAACCTACCGTTCGAGTGAGGCAAGCGAGGAGTATCTGTCCGAGAATTTTCTCGGTAATGGCGAGTATGTCACCCTGTCGGGCTTCCAGCAGCGTGGTGAAAAACTGTTTGCAGCTGTTGTGCCAATGGGGTTGAGTCAATATGGAGCCGCTGCTGACGGTGGCAAGTGGGTGAAATACCCCCATCTTGTTAAAACCGAGGATGGCGGTACAAACAGCAGTTCCTATAAGAAGGGCGAACTGCAGTGGACACAGTACCCCAATGAGTGCCACGTGGCAATCTTTGATGACGAGACTCTTACAACAAAAAAGGTGATTACAACCGACAGGATAAGTTATGCGTCAGGCCGTTTCAAATCACAGTATTACCAGATGATTTGGGCAACCGAGAATGGCGATCTCTATCTCTTCTCGCCCTCATATGCAAAGACCATGACCGACGAGAACCAACGTACAGTGCTGCCTGCCGGTGTTGTGCGCATAAAGTCGGGCGAAGAGGTGTTCGACAACGATTATTATGTGAATATAGAGGCTCTGTCGGGCGGTCGCTCGTTCCTGCGTTCATGGTATGTGGGCGACGGCAATTTCCTGTTGCAGATGTATGATGCACCTCTTGTTCCCGGCAATAGCGCGCCCACAGCCTTGAGTCTTGCAATATTCAATGTAAATGATGCGACACTGAAGTTTGTTGAAGGGTTGCCACAGACATTGTCGGCTTTCGGAAAGACTCCTTACATGGAGAACGGTTATGCATATATGCCGGTGACTGTTACCGACGGTTATCCTGCGATATACAGGATAGACCCTTCGGATGCTACAGCTGTCAAAGGTGCGGTCTTTGAGGTTACGTCGCTTGACGGCATCGGCAAATTGTTTCCCCGTTAGTATCGGGTAATGGAAAAAAATGATATCTTTGCGGAAATGGATGTTATATAGATAAAGAATAAGATAGATGAGAAATTTCTTCCGTAAATTCCACCTGTGGGTGTCGGTGCCATTCGGTATTGTAATAACAATTACCTGTTTCACCGGTGCATTGCTGGTGTTTGAAAAGGAGATTACCGCATTGTGCGTTGGCGATATTACGGTTGTCACTCCAGTGGGTGAGCCGTTGCCCGTGAGTGTAATTGCCGACAAGGTGGATGCGACATTGCCTGCCGATGTCGATGTCAAGGGCGTTGTTGTTTCATCTTCTCCCGATGAGGCTTACAGAGTAAACCTCTCAAAGCCAAAGAAGGCGGCGGTTTATGTAAACCAATACACGGGTGAGGTGATTGGCAAGGATGAGCGTCTGCCGTTCTTCCGTACTGTATTCCGCCTGCACCGTTGGCTCATGGACAGCAATCCCGGTGAGGGCAAGGTCTTTTGGGGCAAGATTGTTGTTGGCGCAAGCACCCTTGCTTTTGTGGTGATACTGTTGACCGGTCTTGTAATATGGTGGCCGCGCAACCGCAAGATGCTCGGGAACCGTCTGCAGATAGCTTTGAGAAAAGGCAAGAACCGTTTCTGGTATGACTTGCATGTTGCCGGTGGTTTCTATGCCATGTTGCTGTTGCTCGTGATGGCATTGACAGGCCTGACTTGGTCTTTTGAGTGGTACAGGAACGGTGCATATTCTCTGTTTGCTGCCGGTGAGGCCAAGGAAACAGCAGTGGTGGAAAGAAAGGCCCCCACGCGTGTTGAGACTCCTGTCTGCCCCGGTAGCTGCAGGGATTGTACATTGCCTGTCTGTGTGAACAGTGCAGAGAGCAAAAATACTGCTGTTGAGTCGGGTAGGGCGGCCGGGTGGAATGTCGATGCCGTAACAGCTGCCACAAATGTCACCGATACCAAATATGTCGATGCCGAGTCTGCAGTCTCTGTTGCTGATATTGACGCTATTACGGCGGCAACTGTCGTCGATGCACAGAGCGGTGCAACCGCCACGACAGACGGCAATAGCGGTGCCACTTCGTTGGTTGCAACTACAGAGTTCGACAGCTGGCAAAGGGCTTATGAGAATGTAGCGGCTATTGTTCCGCATTTTGAGACAATTACAGTGTCGGCAGGCACCGTGTCAGTAAAGGTCTCCAAGTATGGAAACATGCGCGCGGCCGACAAGTATATGTTCGATGAAGACAGCGGTGCAATAATTTCTGTCGAACTGTATAAGGACTCGGCGCGCAAAGGAAAACTGTCGGGTTGGTTCTACGCGCTGCACACAGGTTCGTGGGGCGGTCTGCTTGCCCGCATACTCTATTTCCTTGCAGCACTGTTTGGCGCTACGTTGCCGCTTACAGGCTACTATCTGTGGATAAAACGTCTCTATGGCAAGCGCAGAAGCCGGAAATGAGTGACTTGGACAACGTCTTGACGCTGTGGGCAATGGCTCACAGCGTTATTTCTTTTTGCCAATGATGCATTTTAAATATAAATCATTAAATTTGTATCTGAGAATCTCTTATAGCGATGAAACGGAACACACTTTTTTGTCTATTGCTCATATGCCTTGCCCTGTTCTCATGCGGAGGATATGGCCACGGTAGCTCTGCACACGATGGTGATGCGACACTGGGCATGCAGGTGTACGATGCGCGCTACAGGAGTGTCTCATTGCTCGACAGCCTGTCAAAAGCGCTTGACAGCTCTTCGGACGAGAATCATGAACAGGCAATGGTGGCTACAAATTCAAAGGCCTATTCGGCTTTGATGAAGATGGACTATGCTACGGCTGTCCGTCTTTATGAGGGTGTGCTTGCCGGGGCCGATTGCGAGATTGAGAGACTTGTTGCCGATGTGGGGCTCATGACAATATGCTATCGCGTATCGGACAACAGGCTGTTCTTTGATTGCCGTGCAAGGGCTTTGGAGCGTATGGCACGCATAAACGAGGATGCAGCCTTGCTGTCGGCAAGCGACAAGGCACGTTTTGAACGTGCAAAGATAGAGTTCGGGATAGTGTCGTTATGCTACTTCTCCAATCTCTCCATGCTCAATGATGCAAGGCGTACATTGGGCTACCTAAATACGGGAGCCGAGAAATCCGTTGACCCGGCTCTGAGACTCTATGCCAAGATGATGCTTGCCAATACGGCAACCGATACCACGGAGCGTTTCATCCGGCTTGCCAAGGGATTGGATGAAGCGGGGGAGAGCGGCTACACCTGGCTCACTGCAAACTACCGCCTGTTGCTTGCCATTCTTTTGCGCGACAATAGTGTCGCGGCAGATGCTCTTCCCGACAACTTGCGCCACATACTGCCACAAACCGGCGATTCCGTTTCAATGGATTATGCTATGGCTACAGCAGCTGCGGCCGATTTCAAGAGCTATGGCGACAAGTATATGATGATTGAGGCTTTGGCGGTATCAGCCTCATGCATGACACAGCGTGGCGATTACAAAGCGGCATTGGCATTGCTCGATTCGGCGCTTGCCGGGATAAACGGCTATTACAGGAACTATTACCCTGCCGATGTCGATTTCGCCTCTAACGTGCTCGACAGGTGCGACATTGATATTGAACCGGCGATGTATTCCGATGCAACGATGTACAACATCCCCGAGTGCCTGCTCAGTGTGCGTCGCGAGGCAAGCTGTGCCTTTGCCGGCTTGGGAAATAAGCAGGCGTCGGACATAAACAGGGAGAGTTACCTGATGCTGTTGCGCACAACGCGCCTCAACAAGAAGAATGAGAGCGGTGTGTCGGCTGTCACTGATGACATTCAGCGCCTTGACTGGTGGCTCGCTGTGGTTGTTGCCATAATAGCAGTATTGCTTGTTGTGGCAATAATCTTCAACAACCACAAGCGGAAGTATATCGCCTCCTATTCCAATGAACTTAAACGTCTGCCCGTGGTGTGCCGTCAGCTGTTTACATCATTGCCGCAGGATATCGGCAGCAAGGAGGAGTTGCATGAGCATATTATCACGTTGCTCAACAATAGCTTCGAGGGGTTTGCACGCGATATACGTTTCTCGTTTGCTCCTTTGGAGGAGAGTGCATGCACCTGTTCCTTTGAAATGGGATACATGGGTGGTGGAGGCGACCGCTTTTATGTGACAACCGCCGAGGTATTGACGCGCGAGAAACGTTCATTGCTTGAGATGCTTGTGCCATATGTGGCGGTTGCCGTTGGTGAGGGAATGCGTCTTGCCGACATTGTCGACGAGCAGGAGAGGCTCAACGAGATGCGCCGTGCCTGTGCCGTCTATCTGGCCGAACATAAACGCGAGAATCTGTTGAAGCGTGTCTCTGTATCCACTGTAATGTCCATGCGTCCATACATCGACAGGCTTATAAACGAGCTGCGCGCCTTGCAGGCTGCACCTGCGTCCGATGCAGAGCGTAAACTTCAATATGTTACCGAACTCACCGAAAAACTCGACGACCTTAACATAATCCTTGAGCGTTGGATAAAGATGCGCCGCGGCGACATGAACCTGCAGGTGGAGAGTTTCTCGCTCTCCGGGCTGTTTGCCATCATTGAAAAGAGCCGTACTCTCTTCGAGTCGCGTGGAATTACTTTGACGGTTGGCGATGGCAGCCCTGTGGTGAAGGCCGACAAGGCGCTCACCCTCTTTATGATAAACACCCTTGTAGACAATGCCGCGAAATTTACCCCGCGAGGCGGTAGTGTGGCGCTTGAGTGTGTCGAGGGTGCCGATTTTGTTGAGGTGGCAGTTGCCGATACCGGTATTGGAATTTCGCAGAGTGATATTGAGCGTATTCTCAACGAGAAGGTCTACGATGCGGCAAGCATAGGTAGCGATAATGACAATCTGCCCGCAAAGAGCAAAGGTGGCGGGTTCGGTCTTATGAATTGCAGGGGGATTATTGAAAAATACAGGAAGAGCGATGCTTTGTTCTCGGTATGCTCAATGAACATTGAGAGCCGCAAGGGTGGCGGTAGCCGTTTCTCCTTCCGTTTGCCAAAAGGGGTTATGCGATGCATTGTGCTGCTGCTCATGATGTTGCCTTGCAAGGGTTTTGCCGTTGACAATATATTTGACGGTGTGCGCTCTTGTGCCGATTCCGTCTACAACAGCAATATCCACGGCAACTATACCGAGGCTTTTGTGCAGGCACGCAAAGCCTTCGCTTTGCTGAACGGATACTACCGCTCTACAGTGGGCGGCAATGATACACTCTCCATGGAGAGCGGTGCCTATGCCGAACTTGATTGGTGGCGAAAGGGTATCTTTGCCGAGGAACTGACCGAGGATATATATTACAATATCCTTGACATACGTAACGAGCTTGCCGTTGCATCATTGGCATTGCAGCGTTGGCAGGCCTACAGGTACAACAACTATATCTACTCGACACTATACCGTCTTGTCGACGAGGACAAGTCCGTTGCCATGCAGTACGAACGTGCACGCGAGGCAAAGAGCCTGCGTCAGGCTCTCATAGGAATATCCGCCTTTCTGGCATTGGTGCTGTTGCTCTATCTCCTTGTATCATATCTGCGTCATGCCATAATTGGCAAGGCCGACGAGCATCTTGTGCAGAACACCAACCGCAACCTGCTGGAGATTGTGGCAGCATCATCGTCCGGTACAACAGCCGAACTGCTGCAGCGCATTGCTTCAGAGCTTCACTCCTCGCTTGGTGAGCGCATGTGCATTGGGCGTGTGGCCCTGTTGCTTGTCGATGAACGCGAGGCAAGGCGTGTGGCAGCCGCGGCACCACAACCGCTTGCCGCCGGCAGGGCCGATGTCTATCTGCACGGCGTGGTTGATGACGGAGTGCCTTTTGTCTCGCCTGATGCGCTGTTGCGTGTGCAGCCGCTTTATGCAACCGTCTCGAGCAAGGAGGTGCTTGTGGGTGCTATTGAATTTGTTACGGAGCGTCCTTTGAGTGGAAACGAGTGTGTGAGCATTGAGCTCATAGCACGTTTTGTGGCTTCTATGGCATACCACCGCACGGTGCGCGTGGCAAACAGCTATACAACGCTTGAGGAGATTGAAGAGGAGACCGAGCGTATAAGATTGGAGGAAAACCGCCTTCACGTACAGAATATGGTCATGGACAACTGCCTCTCTGTCATAAAGCACGAGACGGTCTATTATCCGAGCCGTGTGCGCGAGCTGGCGCAGAGGGCGCTCGCAAACGGTGAAGGCCGCAGTGCCGCCATCACAGCAATGACAGAACTTGTCGACTATTACAACTCGGTATTCGGGATACTTGCAAACTGTGCCAAGCGCGAATTGGATACAATGTGTTTCACTCTTGCCGAAACACGCATGGAGCAACTGTTCGACGATGCAAGGCGCTACGTTGCACGCTGTGCCAAGAAACGGGGAATAGACCTGTCGCTTGTGTATGAACCCACCGGGGCTTGCGTGAGGGTTGACGCAGAGCTTGTGGGCAATCTCTTCGAGACGCTTGCCGATGCTGCTCTCAAGGTAGAGAAAGGGGGTGTGCTGCAATTGCGTGCTGCCGATGCCGGCGATTTCATCAAGGTGGAGTTTGTGGATGGCCGACGCACCCTCACAAGTGATGAGGCACAGGAACTTTTCACCCCATCGCGCTATAACATTGCATCGGATGGCGGGCTGCTTGGAATGGAGTATCTTGTTGCCAAGGAGGTTGTGCGCATGCACGAGGATTATACCGGCCTTCACGGTTCGCGCATGGAGGCGCGTGCCGATGTAGAGGGTGTGGTAATATTGTTTACATTGCCAAAATAATTTTATTATGATAGAAAAATTCAGTGTAGTAATAGTAGAGGATGCAAGGCTTGAACTGAAGGGTACAGAGGAGATTTTCCGTACCGAACTGCCCGAGGCCGACGTTATCGGTACGGCATCCAACGAGAAGGAGCTTGACGAGGTGCTCTCGCGTGCTGTCCCTGATTTGCTGCTGTTGGACCTTGGGCTTGGCGGCTCGACAACAGTGGGCGTAGATATATGTGCAAGGATGAAGAGAGAGCATCCGCAGATGAAGGTACTTGTCTTCACCGGTGAACTTCTCAATGAAAAACTGTGGGTCGATGTCCTTGATGCGGGAGCCGACGGTATAACCCTGAAGACGGGTGAACTGCTCACAAAGTATGAGATATACAACGTTATGGCAGGTAAACGTAATGTCTTCAACCAGCCGGTGCTCGATAAACTGGTGGAGCGCTTCCGTGAGAATGTGAACCGCGATGCGGCGCGTCAGAAATCGCTCATACACTATGAGATTGACCGCTATGACGAGTGCTTTCTGCGTCATCTGGCTTTGGGATATACCAAGGAGATGGTTGCGTCATTGAAGAGTATGCCTTTCGGTGTCAAGTCGCTCGAAAAGCGTCAGGCCGACCTCATTGCCCGCCTCTTCCCCGAGAGTGAACAGCGTGGCATAAACGTTACACGTCTTGTTGTGCGTGCCATTGAACTTCACATAATTGATGCCGAAAACCTTGAAGCCGATGAATAACCGCAGAATATGCTATTACCC
Source organism: Bacteroidaceae bacterium (assembly GCA_045650605.1). Taxonomy (GTDB): domain Bacteria; phylum Bacteroidota; class Bacteroidia; order Bacteroidales; family Bacteroidaceae; genus HGM04593. The sequence goes on from JAZRRI010000021.1 coordinate 37,602, forward strand.
CCTGTTGGCCTATATGCTTGTGCTGTTGCTGGTGTGGGTGGGCGCATTCTTTGCCGATGTGGCAGTGATGTTGTCCGATGAGGCTGTGCATACCCCTTCCCTCATAAGCGCAAAGGGTGTGCGTTGGGCTTTGCGTACAGCCTTGCCCTCCATCGATGCTGTGCCGTGGGGTATGGTTATGGTGCTTGTGGCCTCATATGGGCTGTTGCGTGGCTCCGGCTTGGCAAAAGTTCTGTTACACATGGTCTCCATGCGCCGTCTCACCACCTTGGAATGGCGTGCATTGCTCTTTGCGCTTGCCATTGTTGTGTGCTATGCCGTTGTGCTCTATCTCTCAACTATTGCACCATGGGGGCTGCTTTCGCCAATAACAGGGGAGCATTCACTCTCTCCGCTTGTACAGGGTTGGGCATTGCTGCTTTTGGCGGGTGTGCTGTCGGTGTCGCTGATTTATGGCTTCATATATGGCAACTACCGTTCGCTTATGGATGTGGTGGTTTCCACCGGCAATACGTTCACTCTTTTTCTTCCTGCAATGATGGCGCTGGTACCGGCATCGGGTATTGTCCCCTGTCTTCAGTTTGCCGGTATTCAACCGCTTTTTGACACGCAGTGGAGTGTTATGGAGGCAGTGCTCTATGTGCTACCGTTCCTCTATGTGCTGTTTATGGAGCTAAGACTCAAATAGAGAACTGTCCGTAAAATAGAATCGAGGGTACCCCATCAATTATTGTTGGGGCACCCTCTCTGCTGTGAAGATATTTCTCATTATTTTGCTCCAAGTGGAATTACGCGCAACCATATTTCGCTCACCCAATTCTCATCCTCTGTTCCGCTAAGGTTGTATTCAACGTAAAGGATGTTCTTGTTCTCCTCGCTGAACCTGTAGCGCAGGTTTGAGATGGTGTTGTTGAGGCTCTTGTCAAGATAGTGCTTGTTGATGTACTCAAGGTATGTGTTATCCTCCTTCATCTCAATCTCGCCTTCCTGGGTTATGAATGCCAATGTACTTGTCTTGCTCTCTTCCCAATTGGCCTCCTTGATGGGGATGTTCACACCAAGAATTACAGAATAGGTATTATCCTCTGTGATGGTTTTGAAAATCTGTTTGCCGATGTAGGCCTTGCCGCCTTCTGCTGTCGTAACCTCCTCGACATATTGCCACATTCCCACAAGTGGCCCGGCATCGGGTCCTGTCTTTTTCACTTGTGCATGGCCTGTTCCAACTCCTAAAAATAAAATAAACGCAAATAGAAACATGAACTTTTTCATAGTGTAGGGAGTTTAAGGTTAGACAATGTTTCTTTTATCGTTTGCAATGTACAAATAAAAAACAAATAAAAAACATTTTCTCAAGAAAAATCTATGCAACCGTTGTCATTGTTTCACGCTGTAGGATATTTTTTGTACCTTCGCGCCGCAAATACAGAACAATGAGATATCTTTTGGCAATCATAGGAAGCGTGTCGCTCGCTCTGGGTATAATGGGCATTTTTCTGCCTGTTCTGCCAACTACGCCGTTCCTTCTGCTCTCGGCAGCCCTGTATATGCGCAGCTCGCAGAGACTCTATGACTGGCTCATGTCGCACAAGCATCTTGGCCCATATATAAAGAATTTCAGGGAGCACAAGGCACTGCCGCTGCGTGTGAAGATTGTCTCGGTTACAATGGTGTGGGCAACATTGCTCTACTGCGCATTTGTCGTCGCCAAAGTGTGGTGGATGAGTGTCATGTTCATTGCCATTGCAACAGGAGTGACAATACATATTCTCAGCTACAAGACATTGAAGAAAAGGATGTAACCCCGTCGGGATACATCCTTGATTTTTTTACAACTTCTCCAAAATCCTTTCGAGCCACAGTTTGTCGGTGTCGTCAAATGTGGCAAGGTGTTCGCTGTCGATGTCAAGCACTGCGATGACTTTTCCTTCCTTGAAAAGCGGAACGACAATCTCGCTTTTCGATGCGCTGCTGCAGGCTATGTGTCCCGGGAACTGCTCCACATCGGGTACTACCTGTGTGCGCTGCTCCTTCCATGCAGTGCCGCACACACCGCGGCCGAATTTTATGCGGCTGCATGCAAGCGGTCCCTGGAATGGACCAAGCACAAGCTCCTCGCCGACAACACGGTAGAACCCTGTCCACCAGAAGCGGAATGTTTCGTGTATCATTGCCGCCACATTCGCCATGTTGGCAATGGAATCGCTCTCGCTTTCAACCAGTGATGCAACCTGTTTGTACAGCAAGGCATATTTCTCCTCTTTGCTTCCCTGTGCAATATGTAGTTCCTCGGCCATGGTTACTTTTCCAGTTCTTCAACGAATCGTTCGGGTAGGTATATGTTTGTTATGTCAAGCGCCTCTTTGAAGAGTGGCGCCATTTCGCTTGCTTTGAATCCTGCAATGCCGCACCCGATTTCGGTGACAAGGAATTTCAGTTCGGGGTGCTCTTTGGCAAATGTAATGAAGTCATTTACATAAGGTGCAATGACATCAATGCCACCGTGCATTGTGGGTATTGCATAGCTTTGGCCTTGCAGTCCTGTACCTTGTCCCCATACAGCACCAAATTGCTCAAGTGCAACACGTGCGGCACCACCTCCGTGCATGCCTTGCAGGTTGCTCCCAAAGACAAAAATCTCGTTTTTTTCAAGGGAGTTAATCCATCTTGGTGAAATTCTTTTATCCTTCATGTTTTTTCATTTTTTTATCCGAAATCAGAAATATCTACCAGCTTGTTCATAATCGCATAGACCGTGAGGCCGGGAATGGAATTGATACCCAGTTTCTGCGAAATGTTGCGGCGGTGCGAGATTACTGTATATATAGAGATGTTGAACTCATCGGCAATCTCTTTGTTTGTCTTGCCCATTGCCACTGCTGCAAGAATATCCTTTTCGCGCGATGAGAGCTCGTTGAGGTCGTTCTTTGGGTTCTTGCTGTTCTCGTCAATGGCATTTTTGAGTTTTTGTATTATGCGCGCGGCATTGTCGTATATGCCTATGCACTCATCGTACTGGCGCATCACGCTCTCCTCGTAGTTGCTGTGTGTGAGCGCTACAAGTGCTGTGTTGCCCACACCCAACCACGAGCGTATGTCGAGCCTGTCGTTGTAGTCGACAACCGTGGGGTTTATGACCACAATGTCCACATCGGTATCGTTGGAATTGTAGTACGACGGGTCGTTAAGCGTCTGTGCCACGCAGAATTTGGGATTTCCGTTAATTATAGCAGCAATGCCTGTCGCTATAATCTCCGACGGCTCAATGAGCACGACATTGTATTTACCTTCCCTGTTCATGGCGCTTTTCAATTTTTTCAACTAACGGAACAAGCAACCTGTTCTCTATGTCCGAGTGCTTCATCAGGTCGTTGCCAATGCAGTGTATCTCGCTAAGGATTTCAAATCTCAGTTGCGATGTATAATCCTTGCTCAGGTATTTGATGATGATATTGCTCAAGTCATTGAGCTTCTCATTGACATTGCCGTGGTTATGCTCGAATAGCGATATATTATACTCGCTGTTGCCTGCACTCCTGTTGCCGAGCAGGTTCTCGATGTAGGGGAACACAATCTCCTCCTCATATTGGAAATGGCTTGTCACTTCGTTGTCGTAGTCATCGTAGAACTTGTCTATGAGCTTGCGGCTAATCTCATCAAGCTCCTTTACCATGCGGTGTATGTTGTCGTGCAATGCAGGGAAACATATCGCGCGGTAGTAGTTGTGCGATGCGCGCAAGTACATTGTAATGCTCATTATGTCCTCGTTGCCCAATGTTTCAATCTGCGGTTCATAGTCGCGGAAGGAGTAGATGTTGCATATCATAAGGAACAGATTGGCCGAGATGTTGTGCTGTGCACACACTTCGGCAACTGTGGCCTCACCGAATCCGAGTTTTATATCCAGGCGTTGCAGAATAGAGAGCAGGCTCATGTCGCTTGCGACAAGGTCGGCCATCTTCATGCGCGGGTTGTATATTGTGCTATTCTTTTTCATTATGGTTTTTCATTATGGTTAATTTATAATAGTCCGCCAATGGTGTAGACGATAAATGCTGCCACCCATGCTATGGCGGTGTTGTATACAATTGAAAAGAGTGCCCACAGCTTGCTGCCGGTTTCGTGCGCTATTGCTGCAATTGTGGCAATACAGGGGAAAAAGAGCAGAATGAATACCAGAAATGCGGCCGCCGAGCGCGGTGTAAAGTCGCCCGATGTCCTCAGGTCCTCGGTTAAGCTCTCCTCCGAGTCGCTGCTGTATAGCACACCAAGCGTGCTCACAACAAGCTCTTTGGCCGGTATGCTTGTTATTATGGCAATGCCCGAGCGCCAGTTCTGTCCAATTGGAGCAAGCACCGGCTCCACTGCATGCCCAAGCATGGCAATGAAAGAGTTCTCGTTAATGCCGCTTATGGTACCCTCCTGGGCAACCTGTTCAATACTCTCACCTTGCATTGTTGCAACCATCTCGCTTTCCGTTTCGCTCATTTGTGCGAGTTTTCCGCTTTCCGCAATTATACCGCTTTCCGCTTTCCTCTTTAATCCCACTTCGTGTGATTGAACCTCGGCTGCATTCGCTGTAAAACGGGAAAGCGAGCTTTCCGTTTCGCTCATTTGCGCGAGCTTTCCGCTTTCTGCTTTCACCTTTCCGTTTTCCGCTTCATTTGGTCTCGGGTAGTAGCTCAGGAACCAGATGACAACGGTAGAGAGCAGAATCACAGTGCCAATCTTCTTTATGTACTGTGCGCACTTTTCCCACATGTGGCGCAGTGTGGCGCGCAGTGTGGGCCAGCGGTAGGGGGGCAACTCCATCACGAACGGTGTCTCGTCCTTGTGGAACTTTGCAATCCTCAACAGGCGGGCAGTGATTATTGCAACAACAATTCCAAGCAGGTAGAGTCCCATTAGTACCAATGCTGCATGCTGAGGAAAGAACGCTCCTGTAAACAGGATGAGCACCGGCAGGCGGGCGCTGCACGACATGAACGGCGTGATGAGCACTGTTATTATGCGGCTGCTGCGGCTCTCTATGGTGCGTGTAGCCATTATGGCGGGCACGTTGCAACCAAAGCCCATGAGCATTGGGATGAACGACTTGCCGTGCAGTCCCATCTTGTGCATGAGTTTGTCCATAATGAAGGCTGCACGTGCCATGTATCCCGAATCTTCCATCAGCGAGATGAAGAGATACAGAATCAATATCTGCGGTATGAACACCGCCACACTGCCGATGCCGCTTATTATTCCGTTTACAAGCAGATCCTGAACAGCTCCTGCCGGTATTATGGCTGTCACACACTCCCCGAACCAGGCAAAGAGCATCTCTATCCACTCCTGCGGGTAGGCACCGAGCTTGAATACCGAGGTGAACATTGCCCACATCACAAGCAGAAAGATGGGGAATCCCAACCAGCGGTTGGCAACAAGGCGGTCAATGCGGTTGGTGTGCTTGTTGGTGTCCTTTACTCCCGGTTTGTATGTCTCCTGCAGGGCTCCGTTTATGAAACCATATTTGGCACCATTGATGGCCGTTTCGGCATCCACACCCATCTGCGACTGTATCTTCTTTGCGCCCTCCTCGGCCAATGCTTTCCATCTCTCCACTTCAAGGCAGGTGGCAAGGTCGCGCAGTGCCTCCTTGTCATTTTCGAGCAGTTTCAATGCCCAGTAGCGCACGGGGAACTGTTGCGGCAGGTCATCGGCCTTGTGCATGGCTGCCGAGAGCGGTGCAATCTGCTCCTCGATTATGCTGCCGTAATTTATGTGAATGTGGCGTATGGTGTTGTTCCTGCCCTCAAACAGTTCAATCACAGTGTCGAGCAGCTTGTCGAGTCCCTTGTTGTTGCGTGCTACTGTGGGTATCATAGGGATACCCATCATGCCTCCCAGGTGAACGTAATTGACCTCGGCTCCTTTTGCCAGCAGCTCGTCATACATGTTCAGTGCAACCACGGTGCGTATGTTCATGTCAATGAGCTCCGTGGTGAGGTAGAGGTTGCGTTCGAGGTTCGATGCAACAACCGAGTTTATGATTATGTCGGGCATCTGCTCATATATGTGGCGGCGCACATAGATCTCCTCGGGCGAATAGGCCGCTATGGAGTATGTTCCTGGCAGGTCAGTAAGGTTTATGCGGTAGCCCTTGTAGTTGAAACTGCCGGTCTTGGCATCGACGGTCACGCCGCTGTAGTTGCCTACATGTTCGTTCTTGTTGGCAAGTGCGTTGAATATTGATGTCTTGCCGCTGTTGGGGTTGCCCACCAGTGCAACGTTAATCACATTCCTTCTTTCGGTGGAGTGGTGGTAGCCGCTGCTGCACTGTCCGCTGCAGCCCGCGCAACTCTCGCACAACGGCATGCAGTTGTAGGTGGGTGCCGGCGCCATCTCGCGCTTGGCATCCTCCTCAGGCAACACCTCAATCATTGCAGCCTCGTTGCGGCGCAACAGCACCTCATATCCCATAACATGGTATTTGATGGGGTCGTGCATGGGGGAGTCGAGCACCGATGTCACCTTCTCGCCACGAATGAATCCCATCTCCATTATGCGCTTGCGGAAACCACCATGCCCCGACAGGCGCACGATGACCGCAGTCTCACCATTTTTCAGCTCCGATAGTTTCATCTTCTTTTGTCTTTTGGCACACGGCTTGCTGCCTCTGTTGCCTTTATTTTTGCATATGCAAAAATAGTTCTCTTTTACAATATTGGCAATAGCTATAATTGCCCAAAACATGCTTTTTTTTAGTTATTAATAACTAACCCTGTTACGGTAGACACATGTTGTTACTGCTTCCCGCCATTTTCATAATAATTTGTTATTGCACACCGGCTTTTATGCAACTAATTTTGCACTGTCCGAAATTAATTTGTTGGATAGACCATATAGAATTGTATTATCTTTATTGCTCAATGAAGGGCATAAACAGAGGAGAACGTTTTAAGCTGTCGTTCTCCTCTGCAGTTTTTTCTAATCAGTTGTCAGTAGTAAAATAGTGCTTATTCCAATTTCATTATTATTATCCTCTTCTCCTAATCAGTCGGCTATTGCTGATATGAATGCAGCAAGGCCTATGATTGTTGCTGTTGTCTCAACAACACCGTTGTCACAGTGGTGGTGATGGTGGTGATGATAGCGGGCCGGTGGTGGAGGTGGCAACGGGCGCGGCATTGGTCTGCGGTGTCTCCTTGCAACCGGTGGCATTGGTCTCCTGTCCCTGTCCCTCTTGTTGAACTTCTGCTTGCCGGGTTTGCCGTGACGTGCATTGTCGAACTTCATCTTCGCATCCTTCCTGTCATTCTTCCTTACTCTGTTTTCCACTCGGGGTCTTGCTGAATCCCTGTTGTTGTTCTTTGCCATCATCTGTGCAGGCATGAGCAACATACTCATCATCACTGCAAAAATCATCATCTTTTTCATAACTGTAAGTTTTTAGTGGTTAGATTTTAATGGTGCCGTTATCTTAAATTCTTGTTGTTAAGTTTGTTTGGTTTGTTTAGTTTGCAACCAGTGCAACCAATGCTGCCAGGCTCACCACTGCTGCTACTGCATTTACGGGGTTTACTTCATTTATTATGTTCACCTGTACATTCTGTTGTGGACGTGGTTTTGGCTGTTTAACGATTATTGGTTTTGGCTTCGGCTTCTTTACGATTATCGGTTTTGGCTGTTTCTTGTTGTTCCTGTCGTTCTTCTTGTTGTCGTTCTTCTTGTTGTCGAACTTCTTGTCATCCTTGAACTTGTTGTCTTTCTTCTCCTTGTCCTTCTTGTTCTCAACTCTGTTTTCAACTCTTGGCTTGGCATTGTCCTTGTTGTTCTTTGCCATCATCTGTGCAGGCATAAGCATCATGCTCATCATCACTGCAAAAATCATCATCTTTTTCATAGCTTTAAATTTTAAATGTTAAACCTGTTTCCCTTTTGTTGTCTCTTATTTACACTGCAAAGATATGGGCACAAAAATCCCCCTGCAATTGATTATTCCTAATCGTTGCAGGGGGAATTACTATTCGTTATAGGAGAAATCCCTATAGCCTTGCATCTGCCTTTTTATAGAAGCAATATCCTTTTTGTGGCATCTACAGTGTTACGCTTCAATTAGAACCTGAAGGGTAGGGTATCTCTTTAGTACGGCATATCCCAACATCTCGGGTTCGTTTGCTTCGCCTTTGATAACAAGGTCACCGTTCTCCACCGATGTGTAAAGCACATTGCCAAAATATTTGGGCTGTTTGGGGTCTGTGCCAACAAGCTCGTGCATAATCTCATTTACAGGTGCATAAATGCCGAACTCATTATCCAATGACTCTGTGGCGTGCTGCTCTATCAAGGCTTTAAGCTCGCCGGCAGCATCGTCCTTAATGGTATACTTGAAACTTGTGGGTGTATCCTCGTACTCCGGGTATTGCTTTTCATCTTCGAGCGGGTTGTCATCGGTTATCTCTGCGATGTCATAATACTTCTTCGCTTTCTGCTTGTCGATGAAACGTCCAAAGCGCTCGCAGCCCCAGCGGTAGATGTCGCCCAGTTTCTCGCACATCCACTTTATCTCATTGTCTATCTCTCCACGGGTAACGGAGTATTCTCTACCGTCGAGCATCTTGTGCAGGATTATGGTGTAGTCAACATCTGTGAACTCCAAAAATTCTATTGTGTTCTTGTGCATATTGTTCCATTCCCTGCCATACTCCGTGTTGTAGAGTCTTGCAAACAGTTCGGCTTCCTTGTCGGCTCCCATCTCGAACAACGGCGTGTCTTGCAGTTCCAGGCGTGTAATCACAATCTCTTCTTTTGTGTCTTCGTCAACTAATGTCTCAGGCCGAGTATGGAAACTGTTATACATTCCCCATAGAAGAATTGCATCGTAGATGGTGCGGTACTTGTCGTAGGCCTGCTCAAGCCACTCTTTGTCCTCGGGCTTGAAATATTGCATGAAAGCGACGGCATTCTCGGTTTGGGAAATTATGTAACCTACGGTAGTGCATAGAGAAGGGTTTTTCCTCACCTCTTCGAGTGCCAGTGCAAAGCAGGCTCCTGCATCCTTTATGACATCAAAGATTGTGGCTTTCTCTTCAAGAACGCCACGTACGCACTCATCGCCAAGGTTCATTATTGTGCTGTCTGCCTCAATCCATTCGCCTTCGCCGCCCTTCATTATGCAGTATTCGTTGATGAATCGTACGTTATCCTTTAACTCGAACTTGTAGCATACAATTTCGGCCTGTGGCAATTGCTTGCTTATGTGCTGTAAAGTGCTGTGGCACTTCTCCTCCTCGCTTTTGCGGTCATATTCCCAGTGCAATGAACATTCCGTTTCGTTGTGTGAAACTTCGAATCCTTGCTGTTCAATGTAACCGATGTTCGAGAGCAACTCCTTGAAATGTTCACCCTCACAGTGTATGTTCATCTGCCACGGCTCAAAATAAACGAGCACACCGTTTTTTGAAACCTTCTCCCACTGCTGGCAGGGACCGTCGCCACTACCAAAGAAATTCAGTTTCATCTCGGGGAAGTTTGCCACCACTTTATTGATGAATTCATTGAATCTCTCTGCATTGTCGGGTTCTACTGTGCCATAACTGAAGCCCCTCTCAAAGAATGCAAGTCCGCCATAGCCATCTTCATCGGTCAAGTCGAACTTGTATACATTGTTAAGTTCCTTTGCGTATGCCTTGATTTTCTCGGCATCGCTTTCATTGCCGGCATTCAAACTTAATTCGCAAAAAACTGCCATAATATGATGTGTTATTTTATTGCTAAAATAGTAACATTTGTGTAATAGTTCAAGGATAGCGTACAAAAAATGTTTCTGCATTTATGTCCGCAGCAGGTGTTTTGTGCATTCCCTTCTTTAAATAAATGAATTTCAGTAACATAGCCGGAATAATTCCTACTCCGTCTTTAATCTCGTATTTTGCAATAACTGTCAAGTGCGATTACCTATGGTTTGAGTTTTGATATCTCTACTTTCTCTTCAGTTCTTGTAAAGAATCTTTTTTTCATACTAGCATCTTCATACCCGTCAAATTTGAATATACCAATGAATTTAATGCACATTCTGCCAAAAACATCTTTTAAACGAAGAAAAACAGCTCTTTTGTTAATCTCTAAATACTTGTCTTCCTTGAAGCCATTCTTTGATATCTCAGTAATTGTCAGCTTATCTTCACTCAGAAAATTCATATACTTTGTCTTGGCTGCTGCTGTATTACCATTGTGTTCAATTGTTAGAGTCGGAACCCATATGTGGTATTCTTTATTTCTTCTGTAGTAGCATCCTCCAAGGCTTTCAGCATCGCCACTCCCATCAAGTTTCCCACCGCAAATGTTAACAATCTGGGTGATGGTATTGTAATAAGCATTATCTGTTATACTAAACACACCTTTCTCTATAACAATCTTTATCTCCTTGTCATTGCTTATCCAGCTGATGCCACCTTTTTTTGAAATAAGAGAATTGATTCTATCTACAGTATTGTCAATATCTTTGCAAATCTCTTGATATGTTTTCTTCTTTTTACTATCATCAAATATGGAGATACGCATTACTTCGCACTCAATGGCGGTCTTTATATCTTCTTCTCGTACTTGGTCTTTTTTCTTATTTTCTTCATTAAGATGGTGTCCTTCGTCAATTTCAACACCAAAGTTTATCTGTGGAAAATATAAATCAATAAAATAATATTTACCCTCATTCTTGACGCATTGTTGGGTTACCGGCATCAGTTCCTGATTGTTTACTTTTGTGTATATTGCATTTACAATGAAATTTTCATATTTCTTTCTTTTGGTGCGAACATTAAACATATATGCTATATGGTCAAGGCGTTCACTCCAATTGTAATCTTTCATGTAATATTTGTCCATCGCCTTTATGATGTGCTGCTTTGCAAATTCTTCAGAGAAATTATTGTTCCCCTCACTCTGGGCCTCAATTGCCTGTTTTAATGCTTTTGCACAAACGGATATCAGTTTCTGCTTTTCCTGCTTTTCCTGCTCGTTGCCGCCTATCTCCAGGAGATATTCTTCTGCCAATGTGCAAACAAGGTTCTGGTATTCCTCGCTGAGTTTTTGCAAGGTTTCGCATACGGGCTGTTTCACACAGCCTGTTTTACGTTGAGTCTTATCACTGTTGTTGTTAAGCTTTTTCATGGAGTTTGTCTGATATGCTGTTTATATGAACTGGTGACCATATTTTGCTTTTGGTCACCAGTTCTTTAAAAGACTATTTAATATAGTTGTTTTTTCAGTTTGATGTTACAACTGTATTCGCGTACATTTTATTTGCTGCCTTTGATGTATGAACCGAGCGAGAGCAACCAAGCCACAACAATGCTCACTACCATACCTATGGCTCCAAAGAGCAGGAAGTTGGCATCTGTGTATTTGCTCATGCAGAACACTACTATCTCGCCTGCAACAAAGCCGGCAAGTGCAGCATATCCCTTTACGCGCTTCATGAACACGGCAATGAAGAAGAGGCCTCCCAGTCCGCTGGTGAGGAGTCCCAGTGCCTCGTTGAAGAAGTCGAGGAACGACTGTATGTTCCATGTGGCCATGAACAGGGCAAGCAACAGGCCTATAACACCGCTGACTATTGATGCCCAACGTGCCACGACAACAAGCTGCGAGTCGGTTGTGCCGGTGCGGAAACGTTTCCAGAAGTCAATGGAGAACGCTGTTGCCACGCTGTTTATGTTGCTCGATATGGTACTCATGGTAGCAGCGAAGATGGCGGCAATGAGTGCTCCTGCAACACCGGCCGGCATCTGACTCATCATGAAGAACGGGAAGATTGCATCCGATTGCCCCATGGTTATGTCAAGCTCTGCAGGGTGGGTCTTGTAGAATGTGTAGAGTCCTGTACCAATCATATAAAAGGCCACTGACACAAACACGCTCATCACACCGTTTACCAGGATACCACGGCCGGCCGATTTCTCGTCGGGAGTGGTTAGGTAGCGCTGTATTACGGTCTGGTCCGAGGTGTATGATATGAGGTTGTTGGCAAGACCGCCGAGTATGATTACCCACCATGTGGCCTGCGACCATGTGTTGCTCCAGTCAAAGAGCTGCAGTTTGTCGTTCTCAAGAGCTATGTTGATGCAGCCGCTTATTCCACCCTCGGTACCCATTGCCAGGTACACCACTGCAAAGATGGCACCAAAGACAAGTATAAGTCCCTGTACTACATCTCCCCAGATAACCGCTTCTACACCACCCATTGTACAGTAGATGATTGTAACCAGTCCCATGAGCACTATGCACAGGTAAATGTCAATGCCTGTAACCGCAGTGAGTGCCAACGAGGGGAGGTAGAGCACAATTGCCATGCGCACAATCATGAATACGCAGAACAGAGTCGATGCCAGCATGCGGGTGAAGAGGTTGAAGCGTTTCTCCAGTATCTCGTATGCGCTGGTGACGTTGAGCTTGCGGAAGTAGGGGAGGTAATACTTTATCACCGGAAAACTCACAAGCAGAATCATCCACAGCATGGGGTAGTAGGTCCAGTTTGTGGTGTAGGCCTTGGCGGGGATGGTCATGTAGGTAATTGCCGAGAGCATTGTTGCATAGATGCTTATGCCGGCAGCCCACCAGGGGATGCGGCCACCGCCCTTGAAGAAGTCCTCGGCACCGTTCTCCTTGCGCATGAAGTAGAATCCCATTCCCAGCATGGCAAAGAGGTACAGGGCAAGTACTGTCCAGTTGAGCCAACCGAAGCTCTTTTCGTTGCTCACCTCAATGTGTGTCACGTCGGTACTGCGCACGCCGGGCATCAATTCACCGCCGCTGTAGCTCCAGCCTTTGCCACCAATCTCGGGGGTGAGGCATGCTCCGGCGCGGGCAAGCAGGCTGCTGCCGGGCAATGTTCCCCATGAGTCGGTGATTGTGTGGTAGGTAAGTACATCGTGGCGGAACTTATACCAATCGGGTGTGTGGCGCAGGTAGAGGCTGTCCTGCCTGCCTTCGATGGCGCTGAGGAAGATGTCATGGTCGACACCGCCGAAGAAGAGTACGTGGCTGTAGCCTACAGTGCTGCATGTACTGCCCACAACGGCCTGTAACTGTTGTTTGCGCTCTCCGTCGGTGCTGTTCTCTATCCAAGCCAATGTGGGCGAGGTGCGTTTCCATTGTGTTGCACCGCCTTTTTTCAGTTCAGCGATTGGCATGTACACTCCATCGGTGTGCACCTTTGCCTCCATGCTTCCGGTTTTTGGCTGGTAGCCTCCGAAAATGAAAAGGGCATAGCCGTTGGCTGTGTTCTGCACGGCCACGCATGGCTGCAGGCGGCACTCGTCGGGCAATTCGGCAACCTTGCTCCAAGCTCCGCTTTCCTCTTCCCGTTTTCCGTTTTCACCTTTCACCTTTCCGCTTCCCGCTTCCACCTTTCCGTTTTCCGTTTTCACCTTTCCGCTTCCTGCTTCCACCTTTCCGCTTTCACTTTTCCGCTTTCCGCTAAAATTCAGTGCATACACAGCCTTGTTGGGCACGCCATTTGTTTGTCCGCCGGCTACCCAAATTGTGCCATCGTAGTATGTGGCGGCAAAGTTATCTAGCCCCACAGGTAACGATGCAATGGGAGTTGATGTTCCGTCTGCGGCATTGATGAAGGTGCAACCGCCAAGCGAGGAGGCTGAGTCCATTCCGCCAATGTACACGGTTCCACCGGGCACTTGCACGCTGGCGCCATAGGCTTTTGGGTAGTACACTTTCTGTCCGCCATCGGCGCAGGGTACGTCGGGGAAATTACATCCGCCGTAGGTCTGCAGCCCATCAGCTGTCCAGGCCGCATAGTGCCCCGAGACTGCATTGTCCAACGGCTCTGCCGGTGTTACGCAAACCTTGTTCTGCGCTATTCCCAACATTGAGCATAGCAGAACGAGTGATAGGAATATATGTCTTTTCATACAATGAATCATTTTGTCAATTCCTTACAGAGTTCGAACGACTTTATCATCATTCTTGGAATGTGGAACGGGCCTTTGAAGATGTTGCCCTTGGCTGGCTGCGCCACAGTTCCGTCGCGGTGCAGATAACCGTACCACTCGCCGCACTCGGCATCGGGGAAGTGTGCGTATGTCCATTCGCTTATCTGCTTGTGCCAGATGAGGTACTTGTCGTCGCCTGTTGCCTCGTAGGCATAGAGTGTGGCGATGATGGCCTCGGTCTGTGGCCACCAGAACTTCATGTCCTGCGAGTAGTCCTGTGGTGGAAGGTTGCGGCAGTCGCGGAAATTGATGATGCCGCCGTACTGCTTGTCCCAACCCCATTCCCAAGACCAGTCGAGGATTTGCAGAGCCTGCTGTGTGAGTTCCTTGTCCCAACCACGGTATTTTGCCTCCTCGAGCAGGAACCATGCGGTCTCAATGCAGTGGCCGGGGTTAATGAGGCGGCCGTTGATGGTGTCGATGAACTCGCCGTTGGGACCCACAGTCTCAAGCAGTGCCTCGAACTCGGGCTTCATGAAGTCCTTGAGCGATGTTATCGATTCGTTGATTTGCTGGTCGAGCACGGGGTCGCTGATTACGTTGCGTATGCGCGATGCGGTGTTGATGAGAATCATTACCAGTGAGTGACCTTTTGCCTGCAATGCCGGCAGGTACTTTGGTTCCATATAACCCGGTGTGGCAACGAACTTGCGTATATCCTTGAACAGGTCAAGTGCCTTTTGTGCGTATGTCATGTCGCCGCTTGCCTTGGCATACTCGGCCATGGCAATGGCTGCAAAGCTCTCCGAGAATACATAGCGGCGCTTGCGCAGCGGTGTTCCGTCGGCCATCACCTCAAAGTACATGCGGCCGTCGGTGTCGAAGCAGTGTGCCTCGATGAAATCGATGGTGCTCTTGGCTGCTGCAAGCCACTCGGGATTCTTCTCTATTGTGTTGTAAGCAAAACTGCATACAAATGCGAAACGGCCCTGGAACCACACCGATTTTGTGCTGTCGATGAGTGAACCGTCGCGGTCTACACAGGTGTACACACCGCCGTTCACGCGGTCGAGTCCGTTCTTTAGCCAGAAAGGCATAATATCGTTTACAAGGTCGTCGCGGTACTTCTGCGACCAACCGTTCAAATATTCATTCCAATTCATAGTATTTGGGTTGATTTGTTTCAATTCGTTTAATGTGTCAGCAACAGAGTATTTGTCATTTTGAACGTATGTGAGAAATCTTGTTTTTCTTTAAAGACTCCTCGTCGCTTCGCTTTGCTCAGCATGACAACGTCGTTTATGTAGGGGCGGGGTCTGCCCGCCCTGTAAAAATGTTTAGAACTTATTGCAACGCTCGAAGAAGTTGATTGCCTCAAGTTCCTTGCGCATTGCTGCCTCCTCTTCGTCGGTCATGTTCTGGAACGGTGTGCGATTCTTACCAAGGTCGAGGCCAATGAGTTTCATTATGCGCTTGCCACCGACGATGTTGCCACGGTAGTGGCAGATGACATTGATGACTTCCTGTGAGAAGTTCTGCAACTCGCGTGCCTTCTCAAGGTCGCCTGCGTTCCATGCGTCGATGATGCCGGCAAGGTTGCAACCGTTGTAGTTGGTTGTGCCGCCGATACCGCCCTGTGCGCCACCCATGGCAAGGCAGGGGAGGATGGTCTCGTCCTGGCCGTGGAGCATGTCGAACTTGCCGTTCTTGTAGAGACGGCACTGGTTGTACTCGTACAGGCTCTCGAATGTGTACTTGATACCTGCAAAGTTGGGGATGCGGCCGTCGACAGCCTCAAGGAACTTCACCATTGGGAGGAAAGCACCGTTGAATGCCGGGATGTGGTAGAAATAGAATGGCAATTCAGGTGCTGCTGATGCAATCTCCTCGCAGTACTTTACGAGCTCCTCTACACGGCCTACCTTGGGGAATGGAGGTGCCATTGCACCAATGCCGAACACGCCCATCTTCTGTGCATGCTCTGCCATTCTGCGGCTCGACTTGACACAGGTGCTGCCAACGTGGACAATAATCTTGAAACCCTCGGGTGCTGCTGCCACCCAAGCCTCGGTGAGCTTGATGCGCTCCTCCTCGGTGAGCATGTAGCCTTCGCCCGATGAGCCGTTGATGAAAACACCCTTCATGCCGTTCTTTGCAAGCATCTGTGCGTATGCCGGGATTGGTTCGTAGTTCACTTCGCCGTTCTCATAAAATGGAGTGAACGGGGCATCGATGAGGCCGATAATCTTTTCCATAGTACTATATGTTTGTTAGTTAATTAATGCTTTGTTATGTGTGGTCCTGTCTGTCATTTTGAGCAAAGCGAAAAATCCGACGTTTGATGAAAGGATTCTTCGTTGCACTAAGAATGACAAAACTAAGTTTTGTTATCGGCGAGTTCATTAGCGGCTGGTCGCACGAAGCATGGATGAAAATCATGCCGTGCGGGTCGCTAAGAAATGAACGAGCCAATGAACATTGAGGTCGGAATACACACGTATACCAACTTACAAAAAAAGGAAAAAATATCATAAACTGCAAATTTGTGTCCCGAAATGTTAACACATACACGTTGCTTTATTATCTTCGCGTGTAAATGTACCTGTGATGAATATTCAACCTATTGCACATTACCGTTCACAACTGACCACAAAGTTCGGCGTGCCGCGCCAGAGCGGACTTGTGCCGGAGCTTGTTGGGCGCATTGTTTTTGAACCTGAATATGCCAATGCCGATGCTCTGCGTGGCATTGAGGGGTTCGATTATCTGTGGCTCATATGGGAGTTTTCGCTCAATGGAAAGAGGGAGGGCGATTGGTCACCGCTTGTGCGTCCGCCGTTGCTTGGCGGCAATGAGTACATGGGTGTGTTTGCCACGCGCTCGCCTTTCCGCCCGAACCCGTTGGGGCTTTCGTCGGTGCGCCTGTTGGGTATTGAAGATGGTGCGCTTGTTGTTGCAGGTGCCGACCTTGTAGACGGTACTCCAATCTATGATATTAAGCCTTACGTTGAGTATGCCGATGCACATGCCGGTGTGCGCAGCGGCTTTGTTGATGAGAAACATTGGCAAAAGGTAGAAGTGCGTTTCCCCGAAGATTTGCGGGCTTTGTTCTGCGATGAGGATTTCGTTGCTCTCTGCAAGTTGCTTGAACTCGACCCTCGCCCGCAGTATCACAATGACCCTGAAAGGGTCTATGGAATGCCTTTTGCGGGGTACGATGTAAGGTTCAGAGTCTCCAATAAAGGAGTGCTCGAAGTGTTGGAAGTAAAGAATATATGATAAATGACAGCGAATTTCGCTGTCATTTATCATATCATGTTCAGAAACTGAACTGCAGACCTGCTGACATTGGCTTGAATTCCGGACCGAAGTCGCTATTAAGCACATTGCATGGCGAGTATTTGAAATACAATCCCACGAAACCGAAATTCAGTTCTGCTTTGAAATCCACTGTTACCGGTGCGATATTGATTTCTTTAAGTTTCTCTTTTACCAATTCTTCTTCCAATGCAAAACGTGTATTTATCTTACCTCTTGTATTGAAACTTACCACCGGGCCGAGTTGCATGTTTACATGGCGGTTGAATTTGTATCCATACATGAACGATAGTGTAAGGCTCAGTGTCCTCAGCTTTGAGTAGTCGATGTCTGCACCATCTGGGAAGTCGGTGACGAAGGTTTTGTCGCCATCCTTTACCCATCTGCGGTCAAGCATCTTATAGTTGCGCCAATCGAGACCGAAAGTAACTCCTACATGTGAATTTCGTGTTGTCTTGTACTCAAACCCTACAATGCGGTCGAGCATGTACTCAAAAGAACAGTTGCCGAATGAGAGGTTGACACCATTGCTCTGCTGCGTCGCGCCGATGAGACCGAAACCGAATGTGGGGTCAACGACAAACCGTCCTCGTTTATGCATTGTCTGCTCTGTCTCCTTTATGTTTACGAACGGAATGGTGAAATCCCAACTCGTATCGGTCTCCTTGTAAATTGATTTTGCCTCCTCGTTCCTTGTGATGTTATACGTGTATTCGGCACCATTGTTTTCTCCTGTTATTTTCACAGTAGTTGTGGCACCTTTGTTCACGGTAACCTTTGCCGGGTAAATGAAGATTGTCTCGTTCCCGTTCTCAATTACGGAGCTCTTCTTTTCATTCTCGTTCTGCGCTGTGCCTGCAAGTGAAATTGCAAGCATTAGTGCTGTAAAAAATACCTTTTTCATAAATGTTATGTTTTTTGTTATTTGTTGCTCCAATATACGAGTGTAGTGCCGATGTAATACATTACAATGAGCCTGTTGTCTGTTTTGTCAAGTGCTGTCACTGCCAATCTGTCAACTTTGTTATAATCGTATGTCATGTGGTTGTATTTCAATATGACACCATCGTTGTGCATGCCGACACTTTTGAGCATTCTTGGATATTTGCCGCATCCCTTTTTCCAAAGGTAGAGGCTCCAACCCATTCCGAACCGTGTTTTGGGAACAAGTCTTGAGATTGTTTTACGCAGTTTCTTCACCCCCTTGGTCGTATGGCATTTCCAAATGATGATACTGCTGCCATCAATCTCGTCCAAAGACTTTTCAAGCTCTTGCGGGTTGTTGCCGTAGTTCAGCATCTCTTTTTTATTGACGAGCTCCTTTATGCTGTTGATATACTCTTGCCCGGTTTCTGCATCGAGGCTTGCGAAATCAATCTGTATGATGTCGGCCCTCTTAATCCCTTTGTCAACGACCTTGCCTAATCGTCCGCCCAATTGCGGGTAGGCTGCAGCTGCCATAACCAAAAGCAGCATTGATAATATGAATCTTTTCATCAGCGGAACATTTTTTTGAGTTCTTCAAGGGTGGGGTATCCCTCCATGTATACAATGGTGACTTCGTCGGGTTCGTCGTCGCGCAGTGAGCTGTTGCGGTAGAAGATGTAGCGGTATTTGCCATTCGCGGGTTTGAACTGGTAGAATCCGTAGTAGAGCTTGCCGTTGATGTAACCGCACTCCTTGTCTATGGCTTCCTTGCTGTCACTCTCAACTATACCTTCGAGCTCGTCAAACATATCTGTCTTGGTAGTGGTGACGCTCTTGAAGAGTGTGAGGTTGTATTTCTTGAGGCTCTTGCCCTCTATGACAACTGCACTGAAACCATATTTCGCCCTCTCCATACCTTCGAACAGTTGTGCAATTCCCATATTCTTCTGTGCATTGGCAATTGTTGCCATAAGACACACTGTGAGTATAAATAATAGCCGTTTCATATCTTGTTTCATTACTCTATTCTTAACATTGCTCCCAATTGCTCCTCTATGGTGCCGGTGCTTGTGCTGCTCATTTTGTTCATCGTTGCAAGCATATGCTGCATAACGAACTCTTCATCGGTGTACTCTTTTCCATCTATGCAGGCATAGAATATCTCTCTGTTTCCTGTTGTCGGCAGTGTGCCTTGTCGATAGATTGATGTTCCAATTACTGCGGTTACTGCTATGCAGGCTGCCATTGATGCCCATTGCATTGCCTTGCCTACGGTGTGCTTCTTTTTCTTTTTTGTAATGCTTTTGCCTGTGCTCAAATATCCCATGACAGCCTTTATCTCATTGAAGGCCGGGTGGCCCGCCGCGTCACTTGCAAGGAAGTGCAACAAGGCCTTTTCCTCCTCGTTGGTAGTGAGGGCGTCGAAATACTTCTCGCATAGTGCGAGCCAATATTTCATTTCTCTGTTTTCTCTGTCACTCTTCATTTGCAGCCTCCTTTCTGTAACACTCCCTTATTTTGTTCCTTGCTCTCGACAGATTCATTCTCACGGCACTCTCTGTCATATTATACCGCTTGGCAATTTCTTCTATTTCAATACCTTCAATCTCCTTAAGTTCAATTACTCTACGTTGCAGTGCTGTGAGTTGCTTGTCTATTATCGCTTTTACTGTGTTGTATCTCTCTTCTCGTTCCTTGTATGTCGTTTCGCTGTCAATGTTGTCGTGCTCCTCGTCGAGCGGGACAGTGAGAAGTTCCCGTTTTCTCGTCCTGTCTATGCAGATGTTTCGTATTGTTACACCGGTCAGTACTTCGGCCTTGGCTTCGTCATTTATGGTGTCGCGCCGTGGCCATAGCTTGCAGAAGGCATCCTGCAGGGCGTCAGCGGCATCCTCTTCGTTGGGGAGTATTGCCATTGCCATGCCCAGGAATTTCCTGCGCAATTTTGTAAATACCGTTGTCAGTGTCTTGTCGCTCATTGTGTATCTCTCTATTATGTAAACGAAAGATGTTGCGAAATGTAACATCTTTTTTTTACTTTTTTGACCTTTTTTGAAAAAACAGGTCATTAAATGAAAAAACCCTGTCGCAAATTTGCGACAGGGTTTGAAACATATGTACGGGTTGGGAATTACATATGCTCGTATACTCTGTTCTCAACGTTGTAGGTCTTGCCGATAGCCTCCTGAATGAGCTGACCGATTACGTTGGGGTTACCGTAGAAGTCGAGTGACTGGATGTAGTCAGCCTCTGTAGCTGCGTTGAACTGTGCGTTCTTAGCCTCCTTAGAGAGTACCTTTACAACATACACCGCGTTGTTGCCCTTGATTGGTGCGCTTACCTCGCCAGCCTGCATGTTTGCTACTGCTGCGCTGATAACCAACTCGTCGGCATTGATTGACTGTACCGATGTTGCCTTCTTGTACTCAACCTGGTCTGTTGTGCTGAACTTCACGTTCTCGTTGGCCTTGAGCTCGTCGATGCTCTTGCCCTTGAGCTCTGCTGCGATGAGGTCGCCCTTCTTCTCGTTGATGAGCTGGAACTTGATGTTCTCCTTAACCTTGTCAAGTGCTACATAGCCCTGTGGAGTAACCTCGCTGATGGCTGCAACAATGAAGTACTTCTTGTTGCCGGCGATGTACTCGTGGATGTTTGAGATGTCGCCTGCGTTTCTGCCACCGAGAACCCATCTCAAAAGGTCTCTTGTGCCGGGCTTGTTTGCCACGTTGAGGCTGTTTGAGTTGAGTGAGCGCTGCTGCTCAAGACGGTATGATGTAGAGAGGACATTCTTCTGCAACTCTTCGAGGTTGTTGCAAGATGTTACCAACTGGCTCAACTTGTTGTACTCAAGGTTGTATGTCTCGGCGCTTACAGGTATTCTGCGCTCGATTACGAGTGCGTCGTAAGCCTCAACCTCACCCTTCTTCTCCATTACCTGGAAGATGAGCTTTGCGTTCTCTCCGAACTCTATTACGTCATACTCGTTTACCTTTGCTGTGTAAACCTGGTTCTGTGCCTCGGGTGTAGGGATGAAGCCGATGGTTGTCACAAAGTTTCTTGTCTTGAACTCAACGGTATCTGCGCTGTAGTTCTCGGCAATCTTGTCAAAGTCTGCATCGTTCTTCAATGCGTTGAGCAGGCTGTCTGTTGTAGCGTTGAGTTCCTCGGCCGACTCGCTCTGGATTGCGATTGCGCGAAGCTTGATAGTGTCGGGAACCATTGTCTTTCTTACGTTCATGACAAGGTTCATTGTGTTGTCGTTTCTGTCCTCGAAAGGTGCTGCAACCTCGCCTACAGCGTTCTGCTGAACGTGGAACTTGTGGTTCTCCTTGAACTTGTTTACATATGTGCCATTCTCGCTGTCGATGGTGATTGCATCGATTGTCCACAAGAAACCGTCGTAAGGAACCTCGGTTGATGAGTAGAGAGCGATATCCTCGATGTTGGCATTCTCCTCCTTCAATGATGCCGCATGTATCTCAATCTCCTCGCGTGCTGCGTTGACATCCTTGATTGATGGTCTAACCTCCTGATTGATGTAGTAGATGTCATAGAGGTTGAACGGAACGTTGAAGAAGTTCTCCTTGTTCTTGTTGTAGAACTCCTCAATCTCAGCGTCGCTTACCTCAACCTGTGCATCGGCATAGTTGCTGTAAGGATAAGCCGCAACCTCAATGCTGTGTGTGTTGTTGTTGAGGTCGAAGTTGCTCTGTGCAACTGCCTGGTTAGGAGTAGCCGAGCAGAATGCGAATACGCTCATGAGCTTTCTGCTGATGATGTCGCATGTTACGCTCTTCTCGATGAACTTCCATGCGTCGTGGAGTGTTGCCAACTCCTCGGGCATTGAACCGCTCTCCTCGTAGTTCTTGTATTCGGTGTTGATTGAGTTGATGAACTCAACGTTGAAAGCACCTGTCTGTGTCGAGAATGCCTGTGGAAGACGGCTTGTGTACTGCTGTGCGATACCGCCCCAGTTTGTGCTAAGGATGTAGCTGAGCTCCTCGGGAGTAACTGTGAGACCGGCTTTCTCGGCCTGTGCTGTCAATGACTTGTAGTTTGTGAGTGTGTTCCAAGCCATCTGTGTAACCTCC
Organism: Bacteroidaceae bacterium; assembly: GCA_045650605.1. Taxonomy (GTDB): domain Bacteria; phylum Bacteroidota; class Bacteroidia; order Bacteroidales; family Bacteroidaceae; genus HGM04593. Next base: position 59,869 of record JAZRRI010000021.1, read on the forward strand.
TCCTGTGCGCTCTCGTCGAGTGCTACTGCACCGTTGAGCAGTGTGTATGCCTGCTCGCACTGGTTACGGAATTCATAGAACTCGCTGGCGGTGACACCCTCGCCATTGATAGTACCAACAACAGCCTCTTCGGGGCCTTTCTGGAAAAGTTTTACAATGTCTCCTGCGATGAATGCCAAAAGGGCAATGCCGACGAAGGCAATGAGCAGTGAGCCTTTGTTACGTAGCTTTTGTAATGTAGCCATAGTTGAATTTTATTTTTAGTTTATTATATATTTTTATATGTACAACATGGCAAAGTTACTAAAATGCTTTGAATTATTGAAATAGTTGAGCAAAAAGTTAATGCAATTATGGTCAAAAAACAGGTATGTGCCTGTTTTTTGACCATAATTGCTGTCTTGTAGCCATGCTGCGGAACCCGTTCCTGTACGGGAGCGGCATCGTTTATGCTGTAACCGACAATTTGACAAGTTCGATTTTTGTGCTTCGCTGCTTGATTGGACGAATCTTGTACTTTCCGATGCTTATCACCTCGTTGAGCTGTGGAAAGCGCTGGTGGTGCGAGAGGATGAAACCGCCAAGTGTCTGGTATTCGTCCGATTCGGGAATCCTCAGGTCGAACAGCTCGTTGATGCGCTCAATCTCCAGGCGTCCCGAGAGAATGTATTCGTTATTGCCGAGTGACTTTGCTACAAGGTTCTGGTTGTCGTGCTCGTCCTCAATTTCACCAATAATCTCCTCTACAAGGTCCTCAAGTGATACTATTCCCGATGTTCCGCCGAACTCGTCGAGTACAACGGCCAATGATTTCTTCTGCTGCATGAGTGTGCGCATCAGTTTCTGCGCCGAGAGTGTCTCGGGCACAACCGGCATCTTGCATATCTTCTGTTGCCACTTCTTGCCCAAGCGGAACAGTTCGGACGAGTGTATGTAGCCTATGATATCGTCAATGTTCTCCTTGTATACCACAATCTTGGAGTGTCCCGATTCTATGAATACCGATTTCAGCTCCTCTAGCGGGGTGTTGTACTCTACGGCCTCAATCTCCGTACGTGGGACAAGGCAGTCCCTTACCTTTATGTTCGAGAAGTCGAGCGCATTCTGGAATATGCGCACGTCATTGTCAATGGTCTCCTCGTCGCCGGCACTCTCTATCGATGAGAGAATAAGGTTGTTGAGTTCGGTCTTCGAGAATGTGGTGTCGCGTGTCTCATCCTTTATCTTTACACCGGTGAGACGCAACAGCAGCGTTGAGCAGATGGATGTGAAGCGTGACAACGGATACAGCAGGATGTAGATGGGGTAGGTGATGAGTGCAAAGCGCTTGAGTGAGCGGTTGGGGTTTATGCGGAACAGCGCCTTGGGGATGAACTCGCCTGTGAAGATGATTACAATGGTTGATATCAGGGTCTCAAGCAACAGGTTGAGCGATGTGGCTCCCTCCAATCCCTTCAGTATGGTCATGTTGAGCAATTGTGCCATGAGCATACCATAGATGACAATGGATATGTTGTTGCCTACAAGCAGGCTCGATATGAAGTTGTTGCTATTGGAGTAGTACTTGTCGATGACAAACGACGTGAGTGAACGGTTGCTCTGGTCAATACCCAGCAACAGCCTGTTCGATGACACAAAGGCAATTTCCATGCCCGAGAAGAGGGCCGAGAAGAGTATGACAACCGTCAGTTGTAGTAAAAGCGTCAGCATAGATGTTTATTGTTCGACAGTGTAAATTCCTTTTGTGTTTCTTATTTGCCACACCGAGAGGTCCTGGTTCGAGGAGAATCCTACACCCTCGGTAATCTGGTCCTCCTGTTCTACTCTTATATAGGCATCGGAGTAGATGAGTTCCTCATTCTGGTCCCAGTAGAGGAGGTCGGTGTAGAAGCGCTGGTTGTTGGGGTTTTTCATGTTGACGTTCCCAATGAGTTTCCACAGTTTCATTTCGTTGAAATAGAAAGCCGTGTCACACTTAATGGTTGCCTCAATGTTCATGAGTGTGTCAAACCGTTCAAGGTACAACCCTTTCTCGAATGCCCAATAGGGCGGCTTGCGCTTGCCATATACATGCCATTCGTCGGCATTTATTCTGTAGCGTATGTGACCCGAGTCGCTTATTATTGTACTTACCCCGTAGGTGCTCATTATAGCAATCGAGTCGGAGTGCTCGAAGGTGGGTATTACGCTTCGCGTGCTCTTTTGGCACGAGAATAGAAAAATCAGTACAACAACCGCCATTACGGCAGTTGTTGTACGTCGTATTGTTCTGCTGATATTAGCGGATAGTTGTTGTCTCATTGATCCAGCCACCGATGGTAACCTTTTCGCCAACCTTGTAACCCTTCATAAAGAGTTCCTCGTTCGAGGGGGTGTACTTCTTGTATGCAGCGATGAGCTTGTCGGCATCGCGCTTTACAGATGGGTCAACGCTCTTTGCACGCTCAAGACGGTCGATACACAGGTAGTATGTACAGTTGTTGAGTGTGTTGTCGTCGCTCCAGTTTGAAGTTGCAGCATAGCACTGTGCGATGATGATGTGTGGCGCACCGTACTTCGAATTGAGTGCGAGAGCCTTCTGTGCATATGAACGTGCCTTGCCATACTTGTTGAGGTTGTAGTAGATGTCGGCAACCTTGTAGCAGAGCTCTGACTTGTTGGTTACACTGGCCTCGAGCTCGATAGCGCGGTCAAAATACTCCATAGCCTTGTCGATGTCACCCTTCTTGAAGTAGCGGTATCCACAACCCATGGCAGCCTTTGATGTCGGGTTCGGGTCAATTGCGAATGCGTACTCGGATGCTGCAAGATATGCATCCTGATTTGTACATCTAAGCATAGCCATCACTGTGATGACCTTGTTCAGGTATTCTATGTTGTCCTTGTTCTCCTCGATGAGTGGAGCATAGATTCTGTCGAGGTCCTCGCAAGATGCTGCACCGCTGTTGATGAAGTAAGCGTCGATGTTGCTCTTGGCAACGCGTGATGCGTCAATCATCTTGCTGTACTTGCCTGCGTTGATGCTGTCCTTGGGGTCACCCTCCTCGGCATACTTCTGGAGGCACTTTTCAATGTTGTCGTGGTACTTGTCGAGCACGTCAACAATGTAAACAGATGCATTGAGGTAGTCCTCAATAATCTGCTCGCCGTGGCTCTGGTCGTTCTTGTACTTCAAGCCTGAATACTTCATGAAGAGTTCGGTAACTACGTATTCCGACTGGCCCTGCTCAATTGCAACAGACTTTGCAAGCATGTCATAAACCTCCTCTACAGGAGCGTTCTTGCGGTACTTGAGAAGGTCAATGGTCTTTCTACCAAGAATCTGTCCCTCAGAGAGCTTGGTCTTTGTAATCTCCTGCAGCTGGTCGAGGTATTTGATCTGCTGGTCATACACAGCCATAAGCATGTCGATGTACTCCTCTTTCTTTGCAGGGTCTGCCTCCTTTGCTATGAAGTCGTTAAGAATCTTGATACCGTTTGTGTATGTATCCACACGTGCAACGGGGAACTCGTCGAACAGAACCTTCCATGCGTCGTATGCCACCTTGTAGTCCTTGTTCTTTACGTTTGTGTTCATGATACTGATGCTCTGGATGCAGCGTGTGCTGTCCTCGCCCTGACCGAAACGGTAGGGGTTGCTTACGCCGTTCTGGGCGTTTACTGTCATTGCAGCGAGTGCAATGAATGCTAAAAATAGTTTTTTCATCTCTTATCGTCTTATTATTTTGTTTATCTTACCCTTAATTTCATGAACCAGTTCTCGTTGAACGTGATTCCTATGTTTATTCTCAGGTAGTTCTCGGTAATGAGTCCTGCCGAGCGTGGGCGAAGGTGAATGAACTGTCCCGAGACATGTAGCGTGCCGTGGCTGTAATTGTTGTTGTTATTGTAGAACGGTAACGAGAAACCTGCGCTGATGCCGTATTCATCGCAACCGATCTTTCCGTTGACCTTTGTATATGGCTGTGCATAATGCACTCCCGCACGGTAGCTCATCATTTTCAGCAGGTTCTTCGAGAACTGCGTGGGGTTGTATTCCGCTCCCAGTGTAATCTTGCTCCTGTCGGTACCGGTGCTTATACCGTCGGCGCCGTCGAAGAATGTCGCGCCGCCCCATTGCTGGTAGGTGTAGTCGGCACCGATGGTGATGCTGTTATTGTATTTATAGGCCAAACCGCCGCCATATGTATGGGGGATTTTGAACCCGTTGGGTATGGCGGTCTCGTCTGTCGCACCCGATGTGGTACTTGTCAATGTGACCTTCGCGTTCATCTCATGTCCCAGGGAGTATATCGCTCCAAATGACAGGTAGTGCTTTGCCGCCAATTTTGCCATAAACTGCACTCCGAAGTCTACCTTGTAGTCCCTTATGGTTGCATTGTATAGCTTTGAGCGGTTGGTGCTGTTGGCAAACTCCGATGTCACTTGGTGAGTGATGTCGCCATATACATACGAGCCTGTAACACCTGCCGCAAACCATGAGAATGGTTTCCATCCAAGGCCTATGTAAGGCTGGTAAATGCCGCCTGTTCCTGTGTAAGTCTCGCTATGCACCTCGTTTGTGCCCTGCGACGACGTTGTGCTGAACGAATATCCCACATTGGAGTAGGGTAGGAAACCCGCCGACAGGCCAAGACCCTTGCACAGGCGGAACTGTATGGCAACGTAGTCAAAGCTTGCGTTCTTGGCATTGACGCGTGTCTTGCCCTCCTTGAAATTTACGTTCTGCATTGAGAAACCGGCCTCAAAAAGCATTGTAAGTGTGTCGGCCTCGGAAAACGAGGCTGGGTTCATTATGTTCACGAAACGGTGGGTGCGCAACGCATAGCCCAAGCCACCCATCTGGCGGTTGATGCCCAGGCTCTGGTCGGAGAGGATACCGACGCCAAATCGTGAATATGGCGAGTTGATTCCATTGTCGGCCCATGCGCCGATAACGGAAAACATAATCATCAACAGTGCAAATATCTTTTTATTTATTGCCATAATCGGTTAAAATTCTATTCAGTCCTTTCGCAACTAAATATTTATCTGCAAAGATGCAATTTTTTATGCGATTTTTCAAAGGTTTTTCGTCGCCGCCAGTTAAAAAAACCAAAAGGTCGCAATATTTCTGTTTAAATTCGTTAATATAGCCCTCAATCTCGTGACAGACACCGTTTATCACTCCGCTACGGATGGCTGTTTCGGTGTCGTAACCGATGGCGGGAGTGTCGCCCTCCTTGTCTACCATCGGCAGGCGGCTGGTATATTCGTGCAATGCCCTTAGGCGCATCTTTATGCCGGGTGCAATGTTGCCGCCGTTGTAAGTTCCGTCATTTCCCACAAAGTCAATGGTGATGGCTGTCCCGGCATCAATGACAAGTATATTGCGGCCGGGTGCCTCACTCCAGGCTCCAACCGCTGCGGCAATCCTGTCGCTGCCCAATGTCCTGGGAGTCCTGTAGCCTATTTCTAAAGGCAAGGGTGTACTGCTGCTGAATCTCACGACAGGGCACTGCAGCTTGCCGAGCTTCTCCTGCAGCTCGCTGCTGTCGGCAATGACGGTTGAGACAATGGCCTTGTCAATGTCGTACAGCCTGTTCCATTCGTCTATGACATCGAACCCGGTGTTCTCTCTTCTTGTGTGCAGTACAATCTGTTCACCTTTGAAAAGAAAGAACTTTGCGCTGTTGTTCCCTATGTCTATAATAAGATTCAAACCCGTCTCTGTTAAATTGTTTGCAAAGATACTGAAAATAATTCATATTTTTAAATAAATATCCTCCAATATATTGCATTTGGCTTGCTAACGTGTGGTTTTGTCTGTAATTATAACATTGACATGGTCAGGCTGTTGCTTAATTGAGCTCCGCATCTTAATTCCGCCGGAAAAAGCTCCCGAATCCAAATGATAGTTGTATATTTGCAGAATATTATATTATAAGGTTGCATATTGTATGAATATACTTAAAAGAGTCCTTTTTTTCTGTCTTTTCAGCCTGTCGTTCATTGCCGTTGCGCGTTCCGAGGTCAAGGTGAGTGTTCTCACCTGTTCGCCCGGCGACGAGGCATACTCTCTCTATGGACACACTGCGTTGCGTTATGTCGATACTGCGAGGGATATTGATGTGGTGTTCAATTACGGCTGTTTCGATTTCAGCACCCCGAACTTCGGCTGGCGCTTTGTGATTGGCGAGACCGATTACATGGTAGGTTGTATCGATTTTGAAGATTTTCTTCCCGAGTACGAACTGCGCGGTTCGGCCGTTGTGGAGCAGGTGATTGCTTTGAACGACGACGAGGCACGCGCACTGTTCAGACAGCTGTTGATAAACATCCGGCCCGCCAACAGGGTCTACCGTTACCGATATCTCGACAACAACTGCACCACAAAGGTGCGCGACAAGTTGCTCGAGGTGCTTGTAACTGCCGGCGATGTGGTGTATGAGGACAGTGTACCGGTCGGTAAAAGCTACCGCGATGCGCTTGCTTTGCCATCCATGGAGCATCCCTGGTATACCTTCGGTATAAACCTGCTGCTTGGAGCCGGAGTCGACAAGGCGTTGACTGTGGAGACAGCGCAGTTCCTGCCGCTCGACTATATGGATGCTCTCGATGGAATGAAAGTTGTGGCTGCTGACGGAACTGAACACCGACTTGTTGCCGGGACAAATATCCTCTTACCCGAGAACAAAGTGGCAACAGTGCGCAGCAATTTCACACCTTTCAATGCGTCATTGTTGCTGTTGCTTGCGACATTCGTGGCAATGTTGTGTGAACTGCGTCGCCGCAAGACCTATTGGGGTGTCGATGTGTTGCTTATGTCGCTGCAGGGATTTGCCGGAGCCCTCCTGCTATTTATGGCTTTGTTCTCCGAGCATCCGGCAGTGGATGTCAATTGGCTCATTGTGCTGCTCAATCCTTTGGCACTCGTGCTCATGCCGGTATATGTCTGCCGTATAAGAAAACATAAGTCCATGAAAATTGCTTGGGTCCAGGTGGTGTTTGTCGCTTTGTTTGTGCTGACGGCTATTTTCCATCTGCAGGTTTACCCGGCACCGATATTCTTCTGCGCCATGGCATTGCTTGTGCGCTCATTGTTCCACATTTACAAGGATAGGATATGCGATTTAAATATTGTGTGATTGCGCTGTTGTGCTGCGCTTCGTCGCTCTTTGCACAACACAATAATAAAGCCCCCAAACTTTATGTCAGCATTGTGGTTGACCAGTTGAGGACAGATTTCCTCTATGAATTCGAGGGGCTTTACGGCGAGGGCGGCTTCAAGCGCCTTTTGTCGGGCGGAAAGGTCTATGATAATGTCTACTACGCCTTTGACAATATTGACCGTGCAACGGCTGTTGCAACGCTTGCAACAGGAACAAACCCATACGTCAGCGGCATTGTTGCCGAGCGATGGCTCGACCGCAGGACACTGCGTGTTGTCGATTGTGTCGAGGACAAGGAGTGCAAAGGTGTATATTCCACCGAGGCTCTCTCGCCCTCTTCGCTCAAGTCGATAACAATAACCGACGAGATAAAGCGCTCCACACGCGGCAACGCCATTGTCTGCTCCATTGCTCCCGACGGCGATGCCGCCGTGCTTGCCGGTGGCCATGCTGCCGATGTGGTGCTGTGGAAGAACAACATGGCGGGTTACTGGAGCAGCTCCTCCTATTACGGTCTCTATCCCTCATGGGCTGCCGACATGAACAAGAAACTGCAAGGAAAACCACGCAAGTGGACACCGCTGTTCCGCACAGGCGAGTACAACAACTTCGGCGAGAAGGCTCCGTCATCATTCTCCTATGCGTTCGACGGCAAAAGGAATATCATAACCTACAAGACATCGGCCTGTATCAATGACGAGGTGAACGAGATGGCCTTTGCTTTCCTTGAGAACACCGATGCCGGTAAGGATGATATTGTGGACTGCCTTGCGCTTACATACTATGCAGGAAATTATGATGGCGCGGCGATGTCGCACCGTCCCATCGAGGTGCAGGATATATATGCACGCCTTGACAGGAATCTGGCAGCCCTGTTTGACGAACTCGACAAACGAATTGGCCTTGAGAATGTAGTTGTGTCACTTGCCTCAACGGGATATGTAATGGAGAGCGGTGACGAGAACAGCAGCTACCGTCTTCCGTCGGGTACACTCTATTCCGAGCGTGTGCAGGCTCTGCTCAACGTCTATCTGAGTGCAAAGTTCGGCAAGGGCGATTACATAGAGGGTGTGTATGGCACGCAGCTGTTCCTTGACAATAAACTGATTGAGCGTATGGAGCTTGACAAGATGACCGTGGTGTCGCAGGCTGTGGAGTTCCTCAAGTCACTCGATGGGGTAGAGGATGTATTTACAATATACCGCCTTGGCGGTATGCTAAGCCCCGAACTACAGTTTGCGAAGAACGGTTACAACCCTGTGGGCTCAGGCGACTTGTGGTTGCGTCTTATGCCGGGCTGGAGACTTGTCGAAGATGAACTCCTTGTGTCGCGTCAGGTGTACCGTTCGCCTGTAATGTTCCCGGTTATAATATACGGTGCCGGGGTCGGGCATTCGGTTGTGGATAAGCTCACTCCTGCCAATATCCTGGCAACGGAGATGGCGCGTGTGCTGCGTGTGCGTCGCCCCAATGACAACTGCCTCAGGGTGTTCGAGTGATAATTATTGGATGATAATATAAACAGCAGATGCTGCAACCCGCCGGGTTGCAGCATCTGCTGTTTATTGTGTGCAGTGGCAGTTTTTTAGTAACACTGCTCAATGTTCCATACAAAAGCTCTCAAGCCAAGCATCTCGGCGCTCTCGTCTATCTTCTTGAGTGCAGCCAAAAGCTTCTCGACAATGGCGTCGTCTACCATGGTTATGATACCCGAATTCATTGATGCCCAAGCGTGTGTACCGTAGTGTGGGTCTCCGTTGTTACTGCCACGTCCCTGCAACTGCTCAATGAATGAGAAACCACGGCAGTTCAGGCGGTCGAGTGCGCTGATGACAGCATCCTTGTGTGCCTGGTCAAATGCTATAAATACACCTTTCATATATTATTCCTTTTTATTTCCCGGGGTGGCTTATACCACCCCGGGGGATGTGATTGATTATTATTTTTTTGCGTTGATGAGCATCTCCTCGCTCTTGTGCTCGTTCCAGTACAGCTCAAGCTCGCGCTGCTCTTTGTGCTTCTTGCGGTTGCGCTTTATACCGTTGCTGCCGAAGATGCAGTACATTACCGGGGTATATACCAATGTCATGATTGTGGATATTGTGAGACCACCGATAACGGCAACACCAAGCGGACGCCACATCTCGGAACCGACACCCTGGCTTGTTGCCAATGGCACCATACCAAGGATGGTGGTAAGGGTTGTCATGAGAATTGGACGCAAACGGCTGCGTGCGGCACGCACTGTGGCAGGGATGATACCCAGGCCGCGCTCACGCAACAGCATGGTGTAGTCAATGAGCACGATACCGTTCTTAACTACGATACCGATGAGCATGATGGCACCAAGTATAGACATGATGTTCATTGTTGTGCCGGTGAGGTAGAGTGCAATCAATACACCGCTCACTGCAAACGGAACGGAGAACATGATGATGAACGGATAGGTGAGCGACTCGAACTGTGCTGCCATTACAATGAATACCAACACGATAATGAGCAGGGCAAGTACTCCCATCTCGGCATTTGACTCCATCTGGTCCTCGTATGAACCTGCAATCTGTATCGAGTAACCGCTTGGAATGCTCATTTCGTCAACAATACCCATACCGTATGCGACACCGTCGCTGAGTGCAGCGCCCGCTGCCAAAACTGCATCGACCTTTACGATACGTTCGCGGTCCTTACGCTCGATGGTTGGGGGCAGTTCGCGCTGAACAACCTTTCCTACATCCTTGACGCGCACCTTGGCTCCGTTATTTGAGTACAGGACAATATTCTCGATGTCGGCAAGGCTTGTACGGCTTTCGGGCTCGAAACGTACCTTTACGTCGTACTCGTCACCATCCTCGCGGAAATATGTGGCAAGAGCACCATTGTATCTGTTGCGCAGGAATGTAGCAGCTGTGCTCAGGTTAAGACCATGCATTGCAAGCTTCTCGCGGTCGAAGTCAACCTGATACTCGGGCTGGTAATCGCTACGGCTTATGTTTACCTGTGAAATCAGAGGCGATTTCTCAAGGTTGCGGGCAAGCTCTTTTGACAGGCTGTCAGTCACGGCAAAGTCATAACCATAAATCTCGAAAGTGGCTGCAACCTGTCCACCCATGCCGCCACCACCTGACTGCAGGTTAACGCGTGCAATTTCGGGGAATTTGTTCTTTATGTCGGCACGCATCTGGTCACAGATTATAGAGAGACCCAGTTCGCGCTCGGTAAGTGGAACGAACGAGAAATTGAACTTTATGATATGCGAGCCATTGGCACTCATTGAAGCGAATGCGTTGTCCTCGTCGGCCTGTCCGACGGTGAAGTTGCAGGCCTTCATGTCCTCGCCGTAGCGCTCCATCCACATGTTGGTAAGCTTGAGGGCAATCTCCTCGGCTCTCTCAACGCGTGTTCCGATGGGGAGCTCCAGTGTCGCCGAAGCGCGTGCGCTATCCTGTGACGGGAAGAACTCGCTCTTTATGTGCGGGAAAGTGAACAGGCTGGCAATGAATAGCGAGAAGCAGGCAATAAGCACTGTCCAACGGTGACGTACAGCCCAATTAATTCGTTTTGCATACCAGTTGTCGAGCTTGTCGAGTGCACGTCCTATCGGGGTATAGAAAACCTTGAAGAACTTGCTCTGCTTCTTCTTCAGTTTAAGCATCTGCGAGCACATCATGGGGATAAGCGACAAAGCAGCGATTGTTGATACAATCATGATGATACACATCATCCAACCCAACTGCTTGAACAATACACCGGCCATACCGTTAATCATTGTCAACGGGAAGAACACTGCAAGCATTGTGAGGGTTGAGGCTACAACCGAGATTGCCACCTCGTTTGTTCCGTGTACGGCAGCGCTCTTCGGGCTTGAACCGCGTTCAATGTGTGTGGTGATGTTCTCAAGCACCACAATGGCATCGTCCACAACGTTACCGATTGCGATACTCAAACAAGAGAGTGAGATGATGTTGAGTGAACCGTCTGAAACAAGCAGGTAGATGAACGAAGCAATGAGTGAGAACGGGATGGTTATACCGATAATCACAGTTGCTCTCCATCGTCCAAGGAAGATGAATACCACCACCATCACGAATATCAATGCGTATGCAATGGTCTCGGCAAGTGTCCTCACTGTCATCTTGATGTTGTCCGATGAGTCCATGATGACACCTATCTCAACATCCGATGGCAGGCGCTTCTGCAGTTCGGGCAGTTTCTCATATATCGAGTTGATAATTTCTACAGAGTTTCCGCCGGTCTGCTTCTGAATGATAATCATGGCACCGCTCTGGCCGTCTGTGAATGTCTTCTGCGCACGCTCTTCGGTGCCATCGACAAGGCGGGCGATGTCTTTGAGATAGATGTTCGCACCATTGTATGAACCTACAACAATGTCCAACATCTCCTTGGGGCTTTTGAATTCACCCTCTACGCGCAATGCATAGGTGTTGTTACCTATGTCAAAGTTACCTCCGGGGATGTTTCTGTTCTCGGCACCTATTGCAGAGCTTACAGCCTCGACTGTGATGTTGTATGCCTCCATCTTCTCGGGGTTCATGTAGATGTTGATTTCGCGCTTTGGAGCACCCGAGATTGAGACGGTACCCACACCGTCAATGCGCGCAAGCGGGTTGGCGATGTTGTCGTCAAGTATCTTGTATAGTGCAGGCATGCTCTCCTGTGCCTTGGCCGAGAGCATCATGATTGGCATCATGTCGGCCGAGAACTTGAAGATGATAGGGGTGCTGATTTCGTCGGGCAATGCCGATGATATCATGTCGAGCTTGTCGCGTACATCATTCGTCAAGTCATCGATGTCGTATCCGTATTCGAATTCAAGTGTGATGATTGAGATGTTCTCGCGTGAATTTGATGTGATGTGCTTGAGGTGTTCCACTGAGTTCAGTGTGTTCTCAAGCGGGCGTGTCACGTTGTTCTCAATGTCGGATGCACTCGCGCCGGAGTAGCTTGTGATAACCATCATTGTGTTGGTCTCGATATCCGGCATAAGGTCAATTGGCAGCTTCGAGAATGAGAAGATACCGAATATTACAACCGCAATAAAGCATAGTGCGGTCATAATAGGCCTTTTTACAGCACTTTCATATAAACTCATATTGTCTTGTTTTAATATGTTTCTTATTCAATTACTTCAACTTCAATGCCGTTGGCAAGGCTCTCCTTTCCGGCAACGACAACCTGTGAACCGGGAGCAATTCCTGAAAGAACCTCATAACGGTTGCCCATGCGACGGCCAAGCTCAACCTTGTTGTTGGTTACCTTGCCGTTTTCGTATGTGTATACATAGTAATCGCCACTGCCGGCCTGCTTTATTACGGCCTGGTCGGGAACAACCACGTGCTCTTTTGTGCCGAAGTTGACAACAGCCTTGCCGAACATTCCGGGACGTATCTTCAAATCCTTGTTAGCCACAGAAATCTCGACAGGGAATGTGTGCGATGCCGCAGAGATGGTGGGGTAGATGATGTCGATGTTGCCCTTGAACTCCTCGTCGCCATAGGCCTCGAATGTGAGTGTCACGTCAAGGTTCTTGTTTGTCATTGCATAGTATGACTCGCTGACGTTTATTTTCATCTTTACAGGTGAAATCTGCTCTACAACGAGGATGGCCTGTCCGCCATACATGTCACCGTCGTCATAGTTACGTGCTGTAATCACACCGTCGATGGGGCATATGAGCATTGTGTTCTCGGTGCGGCTGTCAAGTGTCTTCTTTGTAACCTCCAACTGTGTCTTTGCATTCTCATAGTCGGCCTTTGCAATACCACCCACTCTGTAAAGTTCTTCAATGCGCTCAAAGTCTCTCTTCTGGAACTCATACTGCAGGTGCAGCTTATCAAGGTCTTTTGCATCAAGCTGTACAAGTTTGTCGCCCTTCTTTACATTGTCGCCAACCTCAACAAAAATCTTCTCGATACGCAGGGGTGAGTTGGGGATGATGCTGTTCTTGACCTTTGCCTCAACAGTTGTAGGGTACTCTTCCAACTGTGCTACAGCCTCTGTTGTAACGGTAGCAATCTTTACTTTGGGATTTTCTACTGTTATTACTGTTGTGGCAGTCTCTTCTGTCTTTGCGCAGGCACACAACAGCACGGTTGCAACCATGGCAATGAATTTCAAATTCTTTTTCATAGGTCTGTATTTTTTTATTTATTCTTTTCCAAGTACTTTGTTCAAATCGGATTTTGCAACCAGATAGTCATAGATTGTGTTGTTGTATGACAATCTTGTGTTTGTGAGTGAAACCTGTGAGTTTGTAAGCTCAAGGATTGTTCCCTTGCCCACATCGTAACGCTTCTGGCTTATTTCGAGTCCCTTCTCGGCAAGCTCTACCGCAGCCTTGTTGCTCTGCAGCTGCTCGGCGCTTGCGGTCATGTTGTCCACAAAGCTCTGTGCCTGCATGTTAAGCATACGCTCGGTGTTTATTCTTGTTTCGGCAAGCTGCTGCTGCTGTATTTTGTTTGTCTTGAGGCTTGTGAAGTTTCCGGCCTTGTAGAGCGGAATGCTAAGCGACAGGGTTATTGTGGCAGCGTCGCTCCAATTGTATTTGCCTATGTTCCAGTTTGTGTTCGAGATTGACTGGTACTGGTAGTTGCCGACAAGTGCAAGTGTAGGCTGGAACGATGTGTTCAACATCTTGTACTGCTTGTGCAATAGCTCGCCTTGCATGTCAATCTGCTTCAATGACGAGTTGTTGCTGAGGTCAATCTCCGCTTTCAGTGCATAAGCCATCTCGTCTTCATAATTCTTGAGGTTGTCGGCAATGACAAACTTCACGTCGGCTGTGATTCCCATGAGCACCTTAAGCTGTAGCTGTGCAAGTTCAACGCCGTTCTTGCCGCTTACAACCGATGGCCATGCGTTGTTCATCTGAACCTCGGCGCTGATTTTGTCATACTCGCTCACGCGTCCCTGCTCATACATTTTGTTCACGATGTCGAAGTTTGCCTTTGCAAGCTCGTAGTTTTTGTTGAGTACCTCGTATGAATCCTGCGCAAGCATCAGCTGGTAGTATGCCTTTGTCACCTGATTGATGAGGTCAAGCTTTGAGCCACGGCTCTTTTCGAGCGCGAGCTGCAGGTCGCTTTCGGAGAGGCTCATGGCTTTGTACACTGCAGGTGCATAGAGCGGTATGGCAACCTGTAGTCCTGCGTTCCAGGTGTTCGAGTCGTCCTTACCCATCTTAATCTCCATTGTCTGGCCGCCCATGTCCATTTTCATAGAGGCAACCTGGATGTTGTATTGGATTGCACCGTCAAGGCTCGCCTGTGGCAAAAGGTTCTGCCATGCCTCGGTCTTTGCAATCTGTTTCAGTTCAATGTCTTTCTCGGCAACCCTCATTGTCGGGTTGTCGCTCAATGCAAGTTCAATAGCCTTGTCGAGCGTAATCTGCATTGTAGGAGTGTTCTCCTGTGATTTTGCTGTCACGGAGAATAGTGTCAACAATGCAACAACTGTCATTAATCGCATCTTCATCTTCATAACTATTCAATTTTTATTTCGTTTTCTTTAAGATAATCTTCTATAATCTGTTGTCCTTTTGGGGTCGATATTCCTCTCAGGTAAAAAAGGAAAAGTTTGCGTCCCAGTTCGTCCAGTGTGTATTTGTTCAGTTCTGTGTGTCCTTTCTGCAGTTTTACCTCGAGTATTGTCGTGAGGTCTCGCTTCAGGATGAATGTCAGAATTTCAAAGTCGGCATCTTCGCGGAAGAGTCCCTGCTGCCTTCCCATCTCCATCCATGCCGTGAATTTTTTTGCATTCTGTTTCTCCTTGTTCTGTTTCTCCTTGCATATCTCGGGATATTTGCCGAGTTCCGAGAAGAATTTGTTGTTGACTTTCTTCAACAACTCGAAATGGAGGTTGAACAGCTTCAAAATTATTTCAAGGATGTGCGACGAACTGCGGATAATCTCCTTTCCCCTTTCACGCATCTGCTCATGCTGGAAAATCAAAACCTCGTGCAGAAGCTGCTCTTTGTCATTGAAAAGTTCATATATTGTACGCTTCGATATTGACAGCTCGGCAGCAATGTCATCCATCTTCACGTCCTTTATGCCACGTTCAATGAAAAGTGTGTGGGCTGTTTCAACAATCAGGTTCTGTATCTCTTTTTTGGGGTTGTTCTCCTTCACGCTTTTGTCCTATTTTATTTCTGACTGCAAATTTACTATGAAAACTTTATATCGGCAAAAAGTTTTCGCTGTTAATTGCGGAAATTTTTCAATATTTAACTTTTTGAAGAATTAGTTTGTTTTTTGCGCTGTAAAAATGGACAAATCTGCTTATAATATGGTACTTATGGCTTTCTTGCCCATATACGCAGTTCTTCGGTCTGCGATGACTGCGACATCCTCTATTGAAGAAAAAAAGTGTTATTTACTTCGCTGATTAACTCAAGGTGTTGTTTGCATGCAGTCTCTGTGTTATGCGATATTGAAAATTTTTTAAAAAAAATAAAGTACCGCAGTTATGTTGTTAAAAAAAATAAATATATTTTTGTGCAAAACTGCTGATTTTCGGGTCATTACTTTAAATTTATGATATGAAAAAGTTATTCTTTTTGTGCGTTGTTTTTATGTCTCTTTTTGCAACGGCCAAAGCGCAAAATGTTCAAACACCATCGTTCGAAAAACATAATCAATGGATGCTATCGGGAAGATATGTTGCTCCGGTTGGAGTAGGTGTTGACGCTATTTACGGAAGGCAATTTACCCCTATAGTATTCTTGGGAGTCGGTTTTGGTTTCGATATATATTTCAATTACGTAGGCAAATCCTCTGCAGGTTGGACCGATAATGACGGAAATTATCATTATGTGGAGTACGGTCCATGGCAAACAGATACGTATATCCCGGTGTATGCCGACCTGCAACTCAATTTCTCGCGTAAACCGGCACCAATGTTCGCCGAAATTAAACTTGGTTTAGGTATGGGGCAACTTCACCTCGATGGTTTGTGTGTGCAAGCCGGCTTGGCTTTAGGCAAGAGGTTTATGTTGAAGAACAATCATCTGTTAAATGTAAAAATAGGTGCAGACTTTGCTCGGGGACCTTGGTATGCCTATAGGCCGCTATATTTGAGCGTCGGTTACCAGTTCTGATGAGTTGCTGATAGCGCAACTGCATTATTGGAATTGCTGCAGAATAAATACTTGCGTTATAACATATCCAAAAGAATAGGGAAATTTCCCTATTCTTTTGGATATGTTTGTTTTTTATCTTGCCCAGCACAACCCGCCCGTTCCGTGCGACCTGTTGCTGCTCGGTTTGTCTATCCATTTCTTGAAAAAATTATTCCTCTAATAATTTTTTTAAGAAAGAATTCATCTCTTCATCAAAGCCTTCCAGGAGGTCGGCGCTGAGGATGAGCGTATCGTCGTCAATGATAAGCAGGTCTACAATAGACTGTCCGTCCTCGTCGGTGAGTACAAAAGAGTAGGGCTTTACGATGTTGAGGCTGTCGAATGCTCCTTCTCGGTGCATCTTCGTGAGCAGGCTCTGCAGCTCCTTCTCATACACCTCCTCGTTGTGTTCGCCTTCCCATTCTTTAATATGTACGCGCGCGATGAGCGCATCGTCATCGTCAAAGACCGTGAGCTCACCGTTTTCTCCGTTTACCCTGATGTGGAAATCGGTGACATTGCTCTCCTCTGCAGAAATGTATTTGCTCACCATTTTTGTGATGGTATTCTGCAGCATCTCTCTTGTTTCTCTGCTTAGTGACATATCCTCTGTTTTTTAAATGTTTTTACCGTGGCAGTTCTTGAATTTCTTTCCGCTTCCGCAAGGACATGGGTCGTTGCGGCCTACGGTCTTTTCTACGCGTATCGGTTCACGTTTTGCACCCTCGCGTGTGTCCTGCTGTGCGGCAGCCTGCTGGTTCGGGTCGTTGAGGTCAACCTTTGTTTCGCTGTACTTGGGCTGCTGCTTGCTTCGGCTCTGGTCGGGAGCTACATTCACTCTTGTCTGCTCCTTCTCCTGTACAGGTATCTGGCCGCGCATGAGTATAGATGATGTCTGGTCATTAATCTTGCTCACCATGTTGTCGAACAGGGTTACCGACTCCAACTTGAATATCAACAGCGGGTCTTTCTGCTCATAGCTTGCATTCTGCACCGAGTGTTTCAGCTCGTCAAGGTCACGCAGATTCTCCTTCCATGCGTTGTCGATGGTGTGTAGGAGTATTGACTTCTCGAAGCACTTGATTACCTCCTTGCCTTGTGACTCATATGCAGCCTTCACGTTTACGGGTATCTGGTATACGTGGCGGCCGTCGGTCACGGGAACGTAGATGTTCTTGTCGTGCATTTCGGGGTGTTCCTTGTATACGAAGTTGATGAATGGCAATGCAATCTCGGCCATGCGCTCGGTGCGCTGCTTGAATGTTGTCATTGCTGCCTCGAATATGAGCTCGGCCTTCTGCTCGGCCTCCATCTTATCGAACTTCGCCTCGTCGGTGATTGGCATCTCAATGGAGAACTGACGCAATGTCTCCATTTTGGCATCCTCGAATGTATAGTTCTCGGCGATGTTGCAGCAACGGTCCCACAACATGTTCACGATGTCCATGCCTATGCGCTCGCCAATGAGTGCGTGACGGCGCTTTGTGTATACAACGGTACGCTGCTTGTTCATCACGTCATCATACTCGAGCAGGCGTTTACGGATACCGAAGTTGTTCTCCTCGACCTTCTTCTGTGCACGCTCTATTGACTTTGAAATCATTGAGTGCTCAATCATCTCACCCTCCTTGAAACCAAGGCGGTCGAGAGTCTTTGATATACGCTCCGAACCGAACAGACGCATGAGGTTGTCCTCGAGTGATACAAAGAATACCGATGAACCCGGGTCGCCCTGTCGTCCGGCACGACCACGCAACTGGCGGTCTACGCGGCGCGATTCGTGGCGCTCGGTACCTATGATGGCCAAACCTCCGGCATCGCGCACCTCCTTGCTGAGCTTGATGTCGGTACCACGGCCGGCCATGTTGGTGGCAATGGTAACTGTGCCCGAGAGACCGGCCTTTGCAACAATGTCGGCCTCCTTCTGGTGCAGCTTGGCATTGAGTACGTTGTGCGGTATCTTGCGTATTGTGAGCAAGCGGCTGAGCAACTCCGAAATTTCTACTGATGTCGTACCCACAAGTACAGGGCGGCCTGCCTTTACAAGCATGTCAATTTCCTCGATTACGGCGTTGTACTTCTCGCGCTTTGTCTTGTAGATGCGGTCGTTCATGTCCTTGCGCGCAATGGGGCGGTTGGTCGGTATAACCACCACATCGAGCTTGTAGATATCCCAGAATTCGCCTGCCTCGGTCTCGGCTGTACCGGTCATACCGGCCAACTTGTGATACATGCGGAAATAGTTCTGCAACGTGATGGTGGCGAATGTCTGTGTTGCAGCCTCAACCTTCACGCGCTCCTTGGCCTCGATAGCCTGGTGCAAACCGTCGGAGTAGCGACGGCCTTCCATAATACGGCCTGTCTGCTCGTCGACAATCTTTACCTGTCCATCTTCCGATACAACGTATTCAACGTCGCGGTCGAACATTGTGTATGCCTTGAGCAACTGATGTATGGTGTGTATGCGCTCCGACTTGATTGAGAAGTTTGTGAGCATCTCCTCCTTCTTTGCAATCTTCTCCTCGCCCGAAAGGGTCTCGTCACTCTCAAGCAGTGAGAGCTCCGATGCTATGTCGGGCAACACGAAGAAGTTCTGGTCGGTGAGGTTGCCTGTGAGCAACTCTATACCCTTATCGGTAAGGTCGGCGGTATTATGCTTCTCGTCGATGACAAAGTAGAGCGGCTCGATGGCCTCGGGCATGCGCTTGTTGTTCTGCTCAAGGTAAATCTCCTCGGTCTTCAGCAGGCCTGTCTTTACCCCCGGCTCGCTCAGCAGCTTAATGAGCGCCTTGTTCTTTGGCAAGGCCTTGTGGCTGCGGAAGAGGGAGAGGTAACCTTCGTTCACCTCCTCCTTGTTGTCGGAGTATATTTTTGTTCTTGCCTCGGCAAGTAACTGTGTGGCAAGTTTCTTCTGTGCCTCAACAAGGCGCTCCACCAATGGACGGTACTCCTCGAACATCTGGTCGGCCGTGCGTGGCACGGGACCCGAAATGATGAGCGGTGTACGTGCATCGTCAATGAGCACCGAGTCAACCTCGTCGACAATGGCATAGTTGTGCATGCGCTGTACAAGGTCACTTGGCTGTGTGGCCATGTTGTCACGCAGATAGTCGAAACCGAACTCGTTGTTTGTACCGAATGTAATGTCGGCCATGTATGCTCTGCGACGCTCGTCCGAGTTGGGGCGGTGCTTGTCTATGCAGTCTACGCTAAGTCCGTGGAACATGTAGAGCGGTCCCATCCACTCCGAGTCACGTTTTGCAAGGTAGTCGTTCACTGTTACCACGTGTACACCATTGCCTGTGAGGGCATTGAGGAATACCGGCAGTGTTGCAACCAGTGTCTTTCCCTCACCTGTAGCCATCTCGGCAATCTTTCCCTTGTGCAGCACTACGCCACCGAACAGCTGTACGTCGTAGTGAATCATGTTCCACACGGTGTCGTTTCCGCCGGCCTGCCAGTGGTTGTGGTATATAGCCTTGTCGTCCTCAATTGTCACAAAGTCGAACTTTGCAGCGAGTTCGCGGTCAAAGTCATTGGCCGTTACAACAACATCCTTGTCTTCGGCAAAGCGGCGTGCGCTGTCCTTTACAATGGCGAAAGCCTCGGGCAGAGCCTCATCGAGTGCCTTGTCGAGCTTCTCAAGAACCTCCTTCTCCAATTTGTCAATCTGTGCAAAGATAGCTTCGCGCTTCTCAAGCTCGGTGTTCTCGATGCTCTCCTTTAGTGCCTCAATCCTGGCGCGTTCCTCGGTTACTGTACCCTGTATCTTTGCTTTAAGTGCTGCCGATGCCGCACGCAACTCGTCATTGCTCAATGCCGATATCTTTGGATATGCGGCCTTTACCTTTTCAACCCAAGGCTGAATCTCCTTCATGTCGCGGCTTGCCTTGTTGCCGAAAATCTTACTTATAAATTCGTTGAATCCCATATAATGTTGTTTTTTATTCTTTGGTGTGGCGCAAACTTGTGTGCGCTGTTACTTGCAAAGGTAATGATATTTTGTCAAACTCTCCTTATATATTGCAGATTAAATTTTGCGTTTCTCACTTATCCTCTTGCAAAAACCATGCCAAAGCAGAAGAGATGGCAGTATTTGGCAGATTTTGGTCAAAAACTGCCACTCTTAAATTAAAAAGTCCTATCTTCGCAGAAAATGATTTTGCTATGAAAAAGATATTTTTTGCAGTTGTTTCGTCATTTGTGCTCCTCTTGACATCGTGTACCGGTGGCGTGAAAGTCTATTACGCACGTGATTTCGGTATCGTGCCCGGCACAGGCGAGGATATGACCGAGGAGTTTGCAAAGGCTTTTGAAGTCATCAAAGCCGAGTGCAAGGGCGAGGTCAAGGCCGAACTGCTTGTTGACTGTGGTGAGTATGATTTCTATCCCGACAGTGCTCTTGTACGTGAATATTACGTGTCGAACCACGACCAGGATAATCCCAAATGTGTGGCAGTGGCTCTCGAGGGTATGAAAAATTTTACATTGAAAAGTCTTCCTACGCACCGTGGCAGCGAGTATGTCAACTTGATGATGAATGGCCGCATGTTGCCGCTTGCCATGGTCGGCTGTGAGAATTGTACGTTGCGCGGTATTGCGGTAGATACACGTGTGCCACAGATTACCCAGGTCGAGGTGCTTGAGAATGCGGGCGGTTATATAACATACCGCATTGCACCATACGTCAACTACCGTGTCGACAACGGCCGTCTGGTTGTTTATGGCAGCAACTGGGAGATTGTTCCCGGATGGGGCATTGCTTTCGAGGGCGATACAAAGCATATCATATATACCACAAGCGACATTGGTGTCGGCACTTCGGGTGTCGAGGAGGTTGCTCCCCGCGTAATCCGTGCGCCGTGGAACGATGCGCGCCTTGTTCCGGGCAGTGTAATAGCAATGCGCTCTTATGCCCGTCCAACACCCGGCATTTTTGTTACAGAATGTAAGAATACAACCCTGTTGAACTCATGGGTGTTCTATGCCGAGGGTATGGGCTTGCTTGCCCAGATGAGCGAGAATATAACACTCGACGGTTTCCGTGTGTCGATGCGTGATAACGAACGTTACTTTACCACTCAGGCCGATGCTACACACTTCTCGGGCTGTAAAGGCAAGATTGTTTCAATCAACGGATTGTATGAGGGTATGATGGACGATGCCATCAATGTCCATGGCACCTATCTGCGCGTGGTAGAGCGCCTCGATGACAACACTTTGGTTGGCCGTTATATGCATGGCCAGGCCTACGGCTTCTATTGGGGCGGTGCGGGTGACAGCGTACAGTTCGTGCGCTCCGACGTGATGGAGATTACCGAAGGTAACCGCGTTGTGGATATTAAACCTTATAACAAGGAAATAGCTGATGGTTGTATGTCTCCCGATTTTGAATTGAATTTCCAACTCGACGGCACAAAGGAGTTCAAAATCAAGTTCGAGAAACCCCTGCCGGCCGACATTGCCAACGGAAAATATGGCATAGAGAACCTGGAGTGGACTCCCGAGGTCTATTTTGCCGGCAATACAATTCGCAACAACCGTGCGCGTGGTGCGCTCTTCAGTACACCTAAGAAGACACTCGTAGAGAATAATCTCTTTGACCATACATCGGGTACTGCAATTCTGCTTTGCGGTGACTGTAACGGTTGGTTCGAAACAGGAGCTTGTCGCGACGTTGTTATCCGTAACAACCGCTTTGTCAATGCTCTCACAAGTATGTTCCAGTTTACAAACGGTATAATTTCTATCTATCCCGAAATACCCGACCTTGCATCGCAGACCAAGTATTTCCATGGCGGCGACGGCAAAGGTGTCGTTATTGAGAACAATACTTTCGAGACCTTCGACGCACCGATTGTCTATGCAAAGTCGCTCGACGGCCTTGTGTTCCGTGGCAACACTGTGGTGCAGAACAATGACTTCGTGCCATTCCATTGGAACAGATACCGTTTCCTGCTCGACAAGGTGACAAACGTGACCATTGAGGACAATGAGTTCAGCAATGGCTTTGATGAGCAGAAGGATGTAATGTACCGTAATTGATGACTTTGCTGCATCGTTTTAAACAGGATATATCGGTTGTTGAAGTGCCACAGCGCTTCAACAACCCTTTTTACTATTCGCCCCATGCGCTTTGCGTGATGGCTGCCGGCGAGGTGCGCGCCATGCTCATGGGTGACAGCGCTGTTGCCGCCGATGCTGCAAAAGGCAAGATGTTTGGTGTCCTTGTGGTGCGCGACGGCGGCGGCGAACTCGGCTATCTTGCAGCCTTTTCGGGGCTTCTTGCGGGCAGCAACCGTGTGGATGGTTTTGTTCCGCCTGTTTTCGATTTGCAGTCGCCCACAGGGTATTTCAAACAGGAAGAGGCCGGAATTACAGCGCTTAACAGAAATATAAAGGAGATTGAATGTGGCGATGAATATATGGCTGCTATTGCTGCTGTGAGTGAGTCGAAACGTGAGATGGAACAGCGACTTGCCACCATGCGCGATGCAATGCGCCAAAGCAAGCAACGACGCAATGAATTGCGTGCCACGGGTTCCCTTACGGCCGACGAGGAGGCTGCATTGGTGCGAGAAAGCCAGTTCCAGAAAGCCGAACTGAAACGCGCCACGGCAAGGTGGCAACAACGGGTGACAGAGTATGAGGCCGCTCTCGCTCCATTGAAGGCTTCTGTTGCGGCAATGAAAGAGGAGCGCAAGCGCCGCTCGGCCGCCCTGCAACGTTGGCTCTTTGAGCAGTTCAAGGTGCTTAATGCCTATGGCAAGGAGAAGAGCCTGCTCGATATTTTTGCCGAATATTCGGGTATTATCCCTCCCGGCGGAGCAGGGGAGTGTGCGGCACCGAAATTGCTGCAATATGCCTATCGTAACTCACTGACCCCCATTGCGGTGGCCGAGTTCTGGGTGGGCGAATCGCCGCATGGCGAGGTGCGCCGCGACGGCTGTTTCTACGGTGCCTGCAAGAGCAAGTGTGAGCCCATTCTTGGCTATATGCTGCAGGGGCTCGATGTAGAGGAGAATGCACTCGAAAAGGGTGGTGATATCAGCAGTGTTAAAATAGTCTTTGAGGATGAACATATAGTTGTTGTCGACAAACCGTCCGGTGTGCTCTCCGTGCCGGGAATAATGGGCGGCACATCGGTGCAGCAGTGGTTGCGCGATGAGTATCTGCGCAGCAATGGACTCTTTGTTGTACATCGCCTTGACATGGCAACATCGGGTCTTCTGGTGGCGGCAAAGTCAATGGAGGCATACACGGAACTGCAACGGCAGTTTGCCGGTCGCGAGGTAAAGAAACGGTATACGGCAATCCTTGAAGGTTTGCCGCAGAAGAGCGAGGGTATAATTGAACTTCCTCTTGCTGCCGATTATGACAACCGCCCGCGTCAAAAGGTCGATTATCTCAATGGCAAGCCCGCAGTAACCCGTTATAAAATTATTGGTACGGTCGAACGCGATGGCCGCCAATGTGCCGTTGTCTGCTTTGAACCCGTCACCGGCCGCACGCATCAGTTGCGTGTCCATGCGGCGCACAGAGAGGGGCTCGATTGCCCTATTGTGGGCGATGCACTTTATGGTACATTGAATGAGAGGCTTATGCTCCATGCCTCGTACATCTCGTTCGTGCACCCCATGGGCAGGGTGCCGGTAACGCTTAAATGTGAGAATGAATTATTTAAATGTGATGTTTGATATATCGTTGGTAATCAATGTTTTACCCCCCCCATTTTGATGCGGGAAAAAAACTTTTCTCTTTCGTTGTTTTCTGCTGATAGTTTTATTTAATTTGCATAATATTAATATACGTTTGTGACTGAAATATAACATTAAACATAAAATCTATGAAATTGAAATCAATCCTTCTTTCGGCTTTGTCGGCCATGTTCATCAGTTTGGGCGCGAGTGCGCAAAGCGACTACTATGTGAAGCATGGTGCCGATGTGAATGTAACGCACGCAACGCACTATCCCAAAGCGGTCGGCGTTGCAAATGTGCGTGGCGACCAGCAGGTGCTCGACAATATTGCTACAGCACCCCGCTGTGCTGCATATTTCGACAAGACATCTACAGTCTTTGAGGTGAAGAGTGGCGAGACAATCACTCCTCTCATCACCATCAACGGTGCATGGATGCACGGTTATGTCTTTGTCGACTGGAACAACAACAAGCAGTTCGATGTTAATGTGACCGGCGAAGGCCCTTACATAAAAGGCGAAGGCAATGAACTCATGTGCTGGTCGCTTTACAGCCACAACGGCAACGGCGACAGCGGCTGGAACAGTGCCGGTCTCTACCAACCCGGCGGTGATGTACTTGCTCCGGGTTCATTCCGCGTGCCCGAGGGACTTGAGGAGGGTTCTACCTACCGCATGCGTTATGCAATCCAGTGGAACAGCATAGACCCCACAGGCTCATACGCCAACTTTATCAGCGACGGTGGTTCAATCATCGATGTAACACTCAAGATTTCGGGTGTCGCATCCGAGGATGACCAGAGTGGCTATCCCATTGACGATTATACCGAGCCTCGCGTGGGCACAACACCCGATGCGGTTGCATGGAATGCTTTGCCCGACGGTCTGAACGCTACTTGGGCCTCGCGCGATGTACACTACAAACTGCACGAAGTACCACAGGTTGTACAAAAGAACGAGGCAACCCTCCATGCGTGGAAGGGCGAGCGTGCAAACATTCAGGCTGTGCTCTACAGCAAGAGCGACCAGGGTGTGCTTTCGGTGCGCATGACAGAATGGCAGAAGAACGGCAAGGCTACCGGTATCAAAGGCGGTGATGCACGTTTTGTCAACTATGTGATTACCGATGACTTTGTTTCATGCGGCAACCACCCAATGACACTACCTCAGTGGCTTGTTGCCGATGTCATTGACCAGGACAAACCACATGCTGTTCCTGCAATGGAGACACGCCCCGTTTGGTGTACGGTTGAGGTTCCGCGCGACATTGAGGCCGGTGAGTACACAACAGCCCTTGAGGTTGTCGATGCTGATGGAAATGTGGTAAAGAGCCTTGCACTTACTGTCAACGTGAATTCTCACTCGTTGCCGACTGTTGCCAATCAGAAATTCCATCTCGATTTCTGGCAGCAGCCATACGCCATCAGCCGCTACTATGGTGTCGAGCGTTGGAGCGAGGAACACTACGAGGCTTTGCGTCCCTATCTGCAGGCACTTGGCCGTGCCGGCCAGCGCGTTGTCAGCGCAATTCTCTTCTATGAGCCTTGGGGCGAGCAGACACACGACCTCTTTGACCCTATGGTGCAGACAACCAAGAAGAGCAACGGAAAATGGGAGTATGACTATACGGTGTTCGACAGATATGTGGAACTTTGTGCAGAGTATGGCATCACAAAGCAAATCAACTGCTTCAGCATGCTGCCATGGGATATGAGCTTCCGCTATTTCGATGAGGCTTCCGGCAGCTACAAGACACTCTCAACAACATACTCTTCAGCAGAATACCGCGAACTGTGGACCAGCTTCCTCACTGCCTTCAAGGCGCACTTGCAGCAGAAGGGCTGGTTCGAGAAGACTGTCATTGCCGTGGATGAGCGCGGTGAGGCTGCAATGCTCAAGGCTCATGAGATTGCCAATGCCCTCGGTTTCAAGATGGCCTTGGCCGGCAACTATCACGGTTCGCTCAGCGATATCCTGCACGACAAGTGTGTGCAGCTTGGCCAGGAGCACTACTTTACAGCGGCACAGCTTGCCGACCGCAAGTCAAAGAACCGTGTCACAACATTCTACACCAGTTGTGCGAACAGCGAGCCTAACATCTATACAAACTCATATCCTGCCGAGGCTGCCTACTTGCCAATCTATGCGGCAAAGATGAACCTCGACGGCTATCTGCACTGGGCATGGTGTAACTGGGACGAGCATCCGCTCACCGACAGCCGTTACCGCAAGTTCGGTTCGGGCGACACCTACTGCTACTATCCCGGTAACCGTTCAAGCGTGCGTTTCGAGCGTCTTATCGAGGGTATACACCAATACGAAAAGATTCAGATTCTTCGCGAGGAGTACAGGAATGACAGTGAGAAACTCGCGGTTCTGAATGCACTTCTGAATCGTTTCGCAGGTTCAATTGCCGGCGAGGAGTGTGCTGCAGTTGTCAATGATCTTGAGGACTTCCTCAATGGCCTTGAGGTTGAAGTGCCTGTAGCAAAGGATGTGACTACAGGTTACTATCATCTGGTGAGCAAGGCTGCTTCACGTGCCGAACATCTCTATAACGATGCATTGCTCAACGGTAACAGCATGAAGTTTACCCTTCAGTCAAACTCAATGGTAAATACCAACAATGGCGTATGGCACATTACCGTAAAGGATAACAACAAGCTTGGCATAAAGAACGGCGACGGAAAGCCTGTTGTTGCCGGTACAAATTGGGGTAGCTCAATAGCCGGCTCTTATACCGAACTCACTGTGGGCTCGACTGCCGATGTCGGCGAGTTTCGATACTACTATTTCACCGAGGCTCTCAACTGCACCAACGGTGGTGCGAACTTCAAGGTTGGTGGTGTCGATTTCATCACTACATGGAGCGATGGCGGTGCCAGTGCCGATGACAACCAGTGGCGCTTTGAACCTGTTGACATGGAGGGAAAGAGTGTGTATGATATCGTTGTAGAGGGTGAGCATGAGGTATATGTCACCTACGATGGCGGATATGCCTTCAACGGAGGCTTCTTTATAACAGCAACTGACATTGACGCAGCCGATTTGTCTGTAGGTATTGTCGGTAACGTGCTGAAAGGTGCAGATGTTACGATTGATGGCAACACCATCAAAGTGACAGATGTCCAGACTCTTGAATCGCCAAAGAAACAGGATTTGTACAACACCAGCAAGGGCGATGGTGTTATTCCTCCCTATCGTATTCCCGGTATCTCGACAGCAAGCAACGGCCGTCTTATAACAGCTGCGGCACGCCTTGTGTGCGGTACCGACCCAGGCTACGGACAGGTTGACGTCGTGTGCCGTGTCAGTGATGACCATGGCAAGACATGGAGCGACATGATTGATGTCGCAGTTGGAACAGGCCGTACATCGGCAACCGTTAACTATTTCGACACTGCATTCGGTGACCCGGCCATCGTTGCCGACCGCACAAGCAGTGAGGTGCTCATAATTGCAGTTGCAGGCTGTACCGTATATGGCAACGGCAATACCACACGCCAGAACCCCAACATGATTGCCACTATCCTCAGTAAGGATAACGGCGAGACATGGGAAGAACCAATCAATGTTACCGAGGATATCTACAGCCTTTTCGATGCCGGCAATGTCGTGCAGTCGGCATTCGTGGGCGGTGGCAAGGTGTTCCAGAGCCGTATAGTAAAGAAAGACAAATATTACCGCTTGTATGCGGCAATGTGTGCACGCCCCAACGGTAACCGTGTAATCTACTCCGATGACTTCGGCCGCACATGGCATGCCCTTGGCGGTGCATCGGCACTCCCGGCTCCCGGCGGTGACGAACCAAAGTGCGAGGAGATGCCCGACGGCCGTGTAATCCTGTCGAGCCGTGTAGGTGGTGGCCGAATCTATAACATCTATACCTACAGCAACACCCTCACAGGCGAGGGTAGTTGGAGTACCGATGTAAAGAGCACTTTTGCCGGTTCAGGCCTTACACCCGGCGGCAACTCAACCAATGGCGAGATTCTTGTTGTTCCCGTGCAGCGCAACAGCGATAAAAAGGAGATGTACCTTGCACTGCAGTCGTTGCCTACAGGTGGTGGCCGCACCAACGTAGGTATCTTCTACAAAGAACTTTCCGATGTTACCGACCTCAATACCGTTGCGAACTTTGCAAATGATTGGAACGGATTCTTCCAGGTGAGCAATACCTCTTCGGCATACAGTTCAATGGACCTTCAGGCCGATGACCGCATTGGTTTCATCTACGAGGAGACACTTACCGGTTTCGGCAAGCGCAACAACCCTGTATCTACAAGCTTCCCCAATGGCGAGGGACAGCATAACTTCGACGGTTTCGACAATATCTACGTTGCATACGACCTTGAATATATCACAAACGGTGCATACAGCATCAAGCGCGATGTTGACCGTGCAGCATTCCTGAAGGAGTATTTTACTGCGGTTGCAGCCGATGCGTCGGATGATATTAAGGCCGAGTTGGCAACAGCACTTGAAGAGTTGAGCGCAGAACCCACAGTTGCTGAGATTGACAAGATCTATTCAATACTTGCAGGCGATGTTCCTGCCGACAAGTGGGATGGCAAAGTGCTCACTTTTACCAATGTGCAGCAGAATGGCACGGAACGCGTGCTTTATATCAATGGCAACAATGTTCTTGATGTAAGCAACTCCTCAGCCGAGGAACTTGGCGCTTCGGCGCAATTCACCTGCAAGAAAGAGGCAAGTGGCAAGTACAGTTTTTTTAATGAGGCGGCGCAGCTATATATGATTTGGCGCGCCGGTGGAAATTATGGCCACAACAATAACAGCGGTACTCTTGCTACGTACAATGCAACATATTGCGACTGGAGCATCAATCCCGGTTCTGTTGCCGACAGATACTACCTTGTTTCCAAACGCAGTAATGGCACAACCGACGGTAGCTTGATAATTCTCGTTTCGGGAGCATTCGATGCATGGTCCGGTTCCGAGGGTTACAGTGCCAACTACAGCAACCTTTTCCGTATAGACGTTGTTGATGTTGAAACAGGAATTGACGAGGTGAAAGGTGAAACCGTGAAAGCTGTTTATGACTTGCAGGGTAGGAAAGTTGAGACCCCAACCAAGGGCTTGTACATTGTTGATGGGAAAAAGGTGTTGGTAAAGTAAGCCCTCCATTCTCTATTAGATAAAAACTGATGACATCCCGCTCGGGATGTCATCAGTTTTTTATATCTGAACAGGTTCTGTATATTATTTCAATACATAATATATCTGCTCGCAGATTGCCTGCATTCCGGCGTAAGTGGGATGGCCGTCTATCTTTTCTATATCCTCCAGTACAATATTCGTCACACCGTAATGCTTGCATATTTTCTTCATGGACTTTGCAAAAGGGTTGCTTACGCCGTAGGGGTCGTTGCTGTTGGTAATGTTATACACCGTAGCATTGGGGTATAGCTCCAAAAGGCTTGAAATCAGTTTGCTGAATGCGGGGCGGAAACATTTCAAGTCATCGGCACTCCAGTTTTTGTAGATGTAGTCTCCCAATTCCACACCGGCCCAACAATCGTTTGTTCCGCCGAAAACAAGTATGATATCCGGGTCGCCGTTATAATCGACTCCATTGGAGTTCTTTCCCACGCGGTTCAAAAATGAAATGTCAGTGCCCGCAACATCCACACTGTTGTAGTGCGTGTGTGAGATGACCGAACCCGAGAACGAATTTGAAATCTCAAGTTCAAACTCGGGGGCCTGACACAACATGTACCACCAGGTCTTTTCAACACAGTCCACTCCTGACAGGGGACATTCGTGAGGGTAATAGACAAAGTAGCTGTTCCCGTTTCCTGCAATGTCCTTGTTCGACCACCCTTCAAACGTCGAATAGCTGTCTCCCATTATGGCAATTTTTCTTATTCCCGAATAGTTCGGTGTATCGGGAATATCGTTGTCGCATGACAATAATGTCATTGTCGTCAAAAGAACGGAAATGTTCAGCAATATCTTCTTCATTCTCCTGTAAAATGTAGAGCCGGAATCAATAGTTTATGAATAGTAGGTACTCTCCCTTTGCATTTATGGTGAACTCCTCACCGGTACATTCGTTCAGTGTTCCCTGCCACCAGTTGTTGAAGTCGTATATTGGATAGAGCAGTCCCTCGGCACTCAGATTCCGGGCTGTTATACTGAATATCGACACCTGCTGCCCTTTGTGGCATTTGTGTGTGGTGGTGCCGCTGCATGGGGTAAACACGCCGTGGTCGGTGAAGGAACGGACGTCGCACCCCGCACGGGCATATTCAATGAGCAAGCTTATGTTGCCGATGGTGTGGTCCTCGCGCCTGCCTGTTGCGCCCACAATGGCAATGCGGCGCTTGCCGTGTTCCACAAGAAAACGCACGGCCTTTGTCTGGTCGTTTGTCTCCTGTTCGCTGATTATGTGCAGCAAGTGTGCGTATTTCTCGCGGTTCGTGGCGCTTATGGAGTCGCCGTCGCCCACAATGGCATCGGGTACATGGCCTGTGGCTATGTAGCGGTCGGCCGCACCGTCGCAACAGACTACCAACGGAGCGTTCTGCAAAACCTCCAATGGTTGCGGGGCGGTGGGGAACTCACCGCCTGCAACAATCACCGCATCAAATACATTATTCTTCATTGTGCATCAGTTTTTTCCATTTGAAGTATCCAAAGATAGATATAATTGCATAAACGGCATAGAGAGCGGCCGTGAAATGCAATCCTTTGTATACATAGAGCGCGCTGCATGCCACGTCGACCACGCACCACACCCACCACTGCTCAATGTATTTGCGTGCAAGCATCCACATCCCCACAATGCTCAGTGCCGTGGTGAAAGAGTCGCTCCAGGGTACTGTGCTGTCGGTGTAGTTTATCAACACATACGCTATGAGCAACAGCGCTACAATGAATGCTACGGTTGCCTTTATCCACGCCCTTTGTGGGGCATGGCTTATGCGCAACTCCTTCTTTGGCTCTTTGCTGCCAAAGAGGGTGAAGCCCGTTTTCCATGCCACCCAACCATAAAGGGCAATGAGCAGATAGTATATGTTAATTCCAAAGTCGGCATACAGCCCTGCGTTGTAGTATACAAAAATGTATATCG
Source organism: Bacteroidaceae bacterium (assembly GCA_045650605.1). Taxonomy (GTDB): domain Bacteria; phylum Bacteroidota; class Bacteroidia; order Bacteroidales; family Bacteroidaceae; genus HGM04593. Next base: position 90,951 of record JAZRRI010000021.1, read on the forward strand.
CCGGCATTATTATTCCTGCAATCCACAGGTAGATACTTGCCCTGTACTCCAACCACAGGTAGATTATTCCTGTTATTACTCCTAAAATCTCGAGAAACATATCCTTTTTTTAAAGTTCTACAGTCAAGTGTCCAATAGCATTTATGCCTGCCTGGGCGGCGTAGCCCGCGTAGTTGTAACGGTGGCGGGTACCGTCGCTGTCGGTGTAATATCCGCTGCCGGCATAGCCGTTGTTCTCATACTCCTCGTTGAAGAGGTTGTATATGGTTGCTCCCACGGTAATCCTTTTAACCCCTTTGAGCTTGAACGAGTATGCCAGGCGCAGGTTTGTTACAAAATAGGCATCGAGCACGTGCTCCTCAACTCCGTAGTTGCTCATATACTGCTTGCTCACATATTGCGACTGCAATGCAGCCTCAATACCGCGCCATTCGTATGAGAATGTGTTGTTTGCAACAATTGCGGGCGAGAAGGCAAGCGGTGTGTCGCTGTGGTGAATCTCCCACTTCTCGTAGGTGTTGTCATCGTACAGCACCTCGGTGAAATCCTTTATCCTGTTGTGGCTGAACGTGGCATTTGCACCCCATCCGAAGCCGCAAGGCAATTTCAATGCGGCAGTCAGCTCAATTCCCGTGCGGTAACTCTTGGGGATGTTCGCTGCAAGCGGCTCGCCAATCTCGTTAAGTTCGCCGGTGAGTACCAACTGGTCCTTGTAGTCCATGAAGTAGATGTTTGCCCCGGCTGTGAAAAGCTTTCCACTGTAGATGTAACCGGCTTCGTAGTCAATGAGTCGCTCGGCGGTGGGGCGCTCATCCAGTTTGCCGTCGGTGTAGTTGTTGCGTGTGGGCTCCTTGTGTGCCACACCCACCGATGCGTAGAGCCTGTTGTTGCTGTCGGGCAAATATGAGATACCCGCCTTGGGATTGAAGAAGTCGAACTTCTCGTCTATTGCAAGCTGCTGGTGGCTGTCGGTGGCATCGTTCCATTTGTCGTTGTTGCCGTCAATGCTATAATCTATGTGGCGGTACTGTGCATCGGCATATATGTTCAGGCACTCTATTGGCCGGTACTCTGCTTTCAGGTATATGTTGGCATCGTTCTTTGTGCCGTTGTTGCGATAGTATTCGTGGTTGGGCTGCAATTCGCCGGTGTAGTTCTTTACCCACAGTACATGCCCGAAGTGGTCGCCATAGTAACGGTTGGCTCCACCGCCGGCAGTGGCTGTCACCTTCTCGTTCTTGTATGTCAGGGCAAAAACACCACCGCCAAAATGATTGTCCATGGCTTTCTTGCGCACAAGGTCACTCTTTTTGACCTCCTCGCCATCGATGAAGAAAGTGGGCAGTGCATACTCTTTGAACTTGCGCCCGCTCTTGTACTCCTGGTAGTAACCGTCGCCCTTTGTATAGTGCAGTCCCACATTAAGGTTCAGGTTCTCGGTGAAACTGTGGTCAATGAGCAACTGTAGGTTGGTCTGCGTGTAGTTGTCGGTCTGGTCGTCATAGTAATGGTCTGTGCCGGTGCTGTCGGTGAACATGTATCCGCAGCTGTTGTAACGGCGGCCATATTGCTCCATCTCCTCTTTGGTGGCATAGTTCCATGCGTGGTATGTCTGCTCCTGGCCACCGAATGTAATGAGGCGCACGCTTGTCCTCTCGCCGTAATACGCTCCTTGCAGGTAGAACGATTGCAATTTTGTGGCGGCACGCTCTATGTAACCGTCGCTGCCTATGCCCGATATGCGCATGTCTACCGCCCAATGGTCGTGCAGAATGCCTGTTCCTGCGCCCACTGTAGCCTTGTGGGTGTTGAACGAACCGTATGAACCGCTGATGTTGGCGTACGGCTGTGTGTTGAACCTGTCGGTCCGCATGTTTATGCTTGCTCCGAAGGAGCCTGCACCGTTGGTGGATGTTCCTGCGCCGCGCTGAATCTGAATGTCCTTGATGGATGAGGCAATGTCGGGCATGTTCACCCAAAAGACATTGTGGCTCTCGGCGTCGTTCACCGGGATTCCGTTCGCCGTAACGTTGATGCGTGTGCCGTCGGTGCCGCGTATGCGAAGGCTGGTGTAACCAATTCCCGCACCGGCATCACTTGTTGTCACCACGCTTGGTGTTGCAGCCACAAGATAGGGGAAGTCTACTCCCGTGTTCATCTTCGATAGCTGCTCCCTACCGATGTTGGTGTGTGCAATAGGCGTCAGCTCTGTAGCACGTGTCGCTGTTATCTCCACTTCCTGCAGATGGGTGTGCAGGCTGTCACTCACTGCCTCTTGTGCCTGTAGCAAAGAGGGTAGTGCTGCCACAAGAAGGCAGCAACGCAATGTTCTTTTTTTCATTGCAATTTCAATCTTTTTGTGGAGCGTGGGGTAAAAAAAGAAACCTCCATGCTCCGTGGTTAAACGGAAAATGGGGTTTTTCCTTGAGCTGAAAGGTTAAATGGTAAATGTGAAAGGTTCTTTGTTTGAAACTTGGCTCTAACTCGTTGCGCTCACTCGTTTTTACCTTTTCATCTTTACCTTTCCGTTTTCCGTTTTCCGCTTTCCGCTTGTTTCCTACGCCGGCATTACCCGGATCAGGTTCATGGGTATGATCTCAGCCTCTGTGCTGCAAGTGCAGACAATTTTGGCACCCCGTAATTGAAATCTGTGTGCAAAGATAAGGCATGTGACGGGGAGAACAAAATAAATCGCTATTTATTTTTCTCCCGGCTCGCCACCTGTCTTGCCGAAAGATGGTACAAACCTCACTCTTTATTCTGCACCGTTTATTCTGTGCCACAGCGCTTTTTCATCTTCGTTGAGCCACTGCTCAATTTCGGTGACATCATTGTTGCCTGCACGGTCAAGGGTGTCAATGAGCTCATTTGCATCACCTTCCCTGTAATCATCGTTCAATGTGTAGCGCTCATCATCATCGGCGGTGATTATACCCTTGCGTTCCATAGTGTAAACGATTCTGGCTGCCGTATGTACTGAAATTCTATATGCCTCGCTCATCTTTTCTGCAATCTCTTTTGCGGTGAATGAACCGCTTCCATCATTCCCGACCGCCTCTTTGCACTTGGCAATGGTGAGCATTGTCAGGAACTTGTGATAGTTGTGGCTCAGACGCTTGAATTTGTTCTCGGCATCGAGCCTGTTGCCCTCTTGCAGCAGATAGTTCCACCTTGAACCCGAGAGGCAAATTGTCCACGAAAAGTATATCCACAGTATGAATATCATTAGGCTTGCAAGGTTGCCGTATATGTTCCTGTAGGTACCGAACAGTCCGAGTATTAATGATGCCGAGTATTGCATTATAGCAAACACTATGCCGCAGAATGTTGCCGAAATGGTAGCATGGCGAATGTTTACCTTTGTGTTGGGGATGAACTTGTATGCAATGAACAGCACTGCAATGTATGCACATGTTGTCAGCACAAAGATATTTACTTCGCGGAACAGCCCTTTCCCTTCGAAGAACGAAGAGAAACTCATCCATATTGCAAGCAGCAGTATGGCAACGAACGGTATAAGCAGAACAAGCAGGAATACTTTTATCTGTTTCTTGAGGCTATGTTCTTTAAGTTCCCAAAGCGAATTGAACGATGCATCGATAGTCTGGTATATCGAAAATACCGAGTAGAGCAGGAATGACAATCCGACAATGACACCGAATATGTGATTTGTGTCGGTATTACCCAGATATGTGTCCACAAATTTCAGTAGTTCGCCGGCTATGTTCTCCTGCCCCACGAAAAACAGCTCAACCTTCTCCTTGAAGGCCTCGCCGTATCCCATGAAATTTGCCACGGCAATCATCATTGCCATAACGGGCACCAGAGCAAAGAGTGTGTGGTAGGTTAGTGCTGCCGCAGCCTGCTTTACCTTGTCGGGGCCGGTGAGGAACTTGATGAACGACCATAGAACGACGTTGCCACCAATCTCTCTGTCCTTATATAAAAGTTTCAGTTTCTGCGTTGTTGTCTTGATTCTGTTTCTCATCGAGTGAAGTTTGCGGGATGCAATTATATGATTTTTTTTCTAACATTTCAATAAAATCAATCACTCTATTTGCTGTGATTGGCGAATATTGTATCTTTGTAGGTTGAGTAAAACGTAGACTTTAATATATGATACTATCTTTAATCTCTTTCGTTGCGGGTATTGTACTCGTTATTCTTGGAGCCGATTGGCTCACCAAAGGTGCATCGGCTCTTGCACGCCGTTTCAATATGAGCGAGCTGCTCATTGGCCTTACAATAGTTGCTATAGGCACTTCGTTGCCCGAGCTTGTAATCAGCACCGGTTCTGCATTGAAAGGTAGCCCCGGCATTGCGCTTGGAAACATCATCGGCAGCAACATCTTCAACGGTATGTTCATTCTTGGTGTAGCAGCTCTCATGTGTCCCATAAAGTTCAATGCCAAGATGCTCACACGCGAAATCCCCTTTAATCTGTTGGCTTCAATCGCACTCATCCTTGTGTCAGGCAGCATGCTCGTCGGCGGTGCCCCGGGTGAGCAGATAACACGCTACGGTGGCATGTTGTTGCTCTGCTTTCTTGCTGTTTTTGTGCGTTATACATTCTCTATTACCAACGATGGCGGTGAAGAGGAAGCCGGTGAAGTGTACCCGGTGTGGAAGGTGATGCTCTTTATTGCAGCCGGTCTGGCGGCGCTCATCTTCGGGGGTAACATTTTTGTGGACGGTGCAACGGCGATTGCACGCGTACTTGGCCTTTCCGAGGCTGTGATTGGTATAACAATTGTCTCGGCCGGCAGTTCGTTGCCCGAACTTGCTGTGTCCGTGAATGCTGCCCGCAAGGGCAATGTGGGTATTGCGCTGGGCAATGTACTTGGCAGTAACATCCTGAACATATTCTTTATCCTTGGTGTAAGTGCTACCATCACCCCGATAGCTCTCGACGGTTTCAGTTTTGTCGATTACTATGTACTCATTGCTTCGTCACTGCTCATATACTTTGTGGCGCGCTTTGGTGGAAAGGCTGTGATTACCCGCTTCGAGGGCGCTTTGCTCGTTGCAGGCTATGTGGCATATACCACATGGCTTGTGATGAATGCCTGACGCATCGTCTGCCAAATTGTCACAATAGGTGTGCCGTGAACAATTTGGCACGGTTTTGGTTAAATGATATTTGGAGACGCAGATTTTACCCCTCAGTCACTTTGTGACAGCTCCCCTAAGACAGTGGAGCAATATTGTCCCCCTGTTTTAGGGGGACGAGAGACGAAGTCACGGAGGGGGTGTAAATGAAAACAATAACAAAAAACAATAGACTTATGAACATTAAACCATTGGCAGACAGAGTGCTCATTTTGCCTCAGCCTGCAGAAGAGAAGACTATCGGTGGCATAATCATCCCCGATACAGCAAAGGAGAAACCCCTTCAGGGTAAGGTAGTTGCCGTTGGCAATGGAACAAAAGACGAGGAGATGGTAATTGCTGTAGGCGACCAGGTGCTCTATGGCAAATACACCGGAACCGAGGTTGAATTTGAGGGTGTCAAATATCTTATCATGCGTCAGAGCGACGTGCTTGCGATAATAGGATAATAGCAAATGTAGAGTTGCCGCATAATGCGTTTTGTCATGTTGAGCGAAGGCGAAACATCTCAAAATAATTTAAGAGATTCAAAGCCTTTGGCGATGTTGCTAATGCTCGTTGTGAAATTAAACAAGTTTTATTTCACTCGCCCAGTCGCAACATTCACTGTGTTCAGACGTATTGTTGAGGGCTATGCCCGAAAAATGACAGTAATATTGTAATTATATTTATTTAAATACTAAATCCGGAACTTTTGTTCCCATATATTATGGCAAAGGAAATTTTATTCAATATGGATGCCCGTGACCAGTTGAAGAAGGGCGTTGACGAGCTTGCAAATGCAGTGAAGGTTACACTCGGTCCCAAAGGCCGCAACGTAATCATTGAGAAGAAATTCGGTGCTCCACACATCACAAAGGACGGTGTGTCGGTTGCCAAGGAGATTGAACTTGCCGACCCTTACATGAACACCGGTGCACAGCTGGTTAAGTCGGTTGCAGCAAAGACAAACGATGATGCGGGCGACGGAACAACCACAGCAACATTGCTTGCACAGGCAATAATCACCGAGGGTCTGCGTAACGTTACAGCGGGCGCTAACCCAATGGACCTCAAGCGCGGTATCGACAAGGCTGTGACAAAGATTGTCGCTTCAATCAAGGAGCAGAGCGAGGAGGTTGGCAACGACTACGACAAGATTGAGCAGGTTGCCTCAATCTCGGCCAACAACGATGCTGAAATAGGAAAACTCATTGCCGATGCAATGCGCAAGGTTTCAAAGGATGGTGTAATCACCATCGAGGAAGCAAAGAGCCGCGACACCACAATCGGTGTTGTAGAGGGTATGCAGTTCGACCGTGGCTATCTATCGGCTTACTTCATCACCGATACCGAGAAGATGGAGTGCCAGATGGAGAACCCGTTCATCCTCATCTATGACAAGAAGATTACCAACCTCAAGGATATGCTCCCCATTCTGGAGCCTGCCGTGCAGACAGGACGTCCTCTGCTCATCATTGCCGAGGATGTAGAGAGCGAGGCTCTCACTACATTGGTAGTGAACCGTTTGCGTACACAGCTCAAGATTTGTGCCGTTAAGGCTCCGGGCTTTGGCGACCGCCGCAAGGATATGCTCGAGGATATCGCTACACTCACAGGCGGTATCGTAATCAGCGAGGAGAAGGGTATCAAACTGGAGCAGGCTACACTTGAGATGCTTGGTACATGTGGCAAGATTACTGTAAGCAAAGACAATACTACAATTGTTGACGGTAACGGCAACAAGGAGGCTATTGATGCACGTGTAGCCCAGATTAAGGCGCAGATTGCTGCTACAAAGAGCGACTACGACAAGGAGAAACTCCAGGAGCGTCTTGGCAAGTTGGCCGGTGGTGTTGCTGTTCTCTACGTTGGTGCAGCTTCCGAGGTTGAGATGAAGGAGAAGAAAGATCGCGTTGACGATGCTCTCTGCGCTACACGCGCAGCCATTGAGGAGGGTATTGTTCCCGGTGGTGGCGTTGCCTATATCCGTTCAATAGACTCGCTCGAGGGTATTGAGACTGTCAACGAGGACGAGAAGACAGGTGTTGCAATCGTTAAGCGTGCCATTGAGGAGCCACTCCGCCAGATTGTTGCCAATGCCGGCAAGGAAGGTGCTGTGGTTGTACAGAAGGTGCGCGAGGGTAAGGGTGACTTCGGTTACAATGCTCGTGCCGATGTCTATGAGAACCTCTTTGCTGCAGGTGTTGTTGACCCTGCCAAGGTTACACGTGTTGCTCTTGAGAACGCAGCTTCAATTGCAGGCATGTTCCTCACAACAGAGTGTGTCATTGTTGAGAAGAAGGAGGACAAACCCGAGATGCCTATGGGTGCGCCAGGTATGGGTGGCATGGGCGGTATGATGTAATAATGACATTATTATAAGCATTGCAGGGAGCGTTGTCTGACAACGCTCCCTGTTGTGTTATTGGTGTGTCAACTGTATTTATTGGGTCTTATGATGAAACAGTTGCTTTATTGATTCTTTTTTATTTCCTTTGTGCATTACATTATATAAATCTACGCTATGAGAATTATACTGAAGAACTTGGCTTTTGCCGTCGCTGTTGTGTGTACCTTGGGCATTGTTTCGTGCGACAGTAATGATTTCTATCTTGAAGAGGAGATTATAGGCTCATGGAGTGCAGTCTATGAGGATAAGACTGTGTTCGAGGAAGAGGCTTATGATTTTGACCCCACAGGTCGTTGGACCTATCGTTATGTCTATGATAATGTCTTTGGAGAGAGTATCTATGAGGTTGATGCCGGAACATATTATGTGCGCTACGGAGTGTTGAGGCTCGAGTCTAACTTTACCGGCCATATGTACTCTTTTGCGATGAGCATATATGGCAACAGATTACTCTTGAGGGATGGTGAGTATTCTTGTGAGTTCCTGCGCTACAGATAATGGATTGTAATCCCGGGTGAATACGGGATATCTCTAAAAAACATACAAATAAGGACTTGGATTGAGCGGAGCAACTGCGCCGGCAACTCCTTGCGCGTCAGCATTTTGTTACTTGTAATTGTGTTACAATGGCAAAAAAAAGAGGGAACCGGGCAGAGATTTCCGTTTCCCTCGGGGCAGGGCGGTGAATTAACAGCTCACCCCACCTTTCTTGTGTATCTTGAAAATTTGATTACTTTTCGTTGATGTTGATGTTCTGGCTGTAATATTTGAAAAAGTCATGGTTTAATATTATCGAAATCTTTTCAAGCAATGCAGTGTCAATACTCTCGCGTTTGAAAATGCTGTATACATTGGTCCTGTCACAGCATAGCTGTTTGGCGAACCAGGATACGGATTCTTCCTGTGCTTCGAATTGCTTTTTAATGATGTTGCCAATGTGAATCATAAATAGTATAGTGTTTGTATAGTATTTGTATAGTGTTTGTATAGTGTCGTTTTTGTAGCTGCTATGCCGCAGAATTTTTGCAAAAGTAAAATGTTAAATTATTATATCAAATAATTTTGCGTGATTTGTGTTCCACAATTTATTGGAATTTAAGTAAATAAACATTCTGTTCCTTGCTTTTTTTCTGCACAAGTGTGCTGTCCGTGTGAATAGATAACGGAGTGTTCATATATAAAACAATCGTGTATACGGTATTGTTTTGCCCGATGGCACAAAAAACGGACAAGTGCATGGCATTTGTCCGTTTGAGTATGTAGCTGTAACTTCAATCAGCAACTCATGGCACCGCAACAGTTGATTACCTGACCGCTAACGTAGGCCGACATGTCGCTTGCAAGGAACAGTGCAACACCGGCCACGTCCTCCGGCGTTCCGGGACGGCGCAACGGGATTGTCTTTGCCCACTCGGCGCGCATCTCCTCGGGGATGGCACTTGTCATGTCTGTCACAATGAAACCCGGAGCAATGCAGTTGCACCTGATGCCGCGTGGTCCCATTTCCTTTGCTATTGATTTTGCAAGGCCAATGAGTCCGGCTTTTGATGCTGCGTAATTGCACTGTCCGGCATTGCCGTTCTCGCCAACAACCGACGACATGTTGATGATGCTGCCCCCGCGTTGCTTTGCCATCACAGGCACCACGGCGCGGGTGAAGTTGAATGCCGATTTCAGGTTTGTGGTGATTACTGCATCCCACTGTTCTTCAGTCATTCGCATGATTAGGCCGTCCTTTGTTATGCCGGCATTGTTTACCAATATGTCAATGCGTCCGAAGTCGGCAACAATCTCTTTTACAACGGTTTCGGTTACAGCAAAGTCGGCCGCGTCGGCCGCATAGCCCTTGCATTTCACGCCAAGAGTCTCAATCTCCTTCATCAGTCCCTCGGCATTGCTGTTCAGCTGTCGGTAAGTGAATGCAACGTTTGCACCTTCCTGTGCAAACTTCACCGCAATGGCGCGGCCTATCCCTCGTGTAGCTCCTGTAACCAGGGCTGTTTTTCCTTCAAGTAGTTTCATTATATAATTGTTTTGTGGCAGTTGCCGTTAATCTTTGCGAATGTAGTAAAAGAAGATGAATATTCCAAATCTGTTCAAAAGCAGAGGGTCTCGTATGTAAAACAAAAATAGGAAAAATCGAATCGATTTTTCCTATTTTTGTGATTCCGTTGCGATTACTCGTGATTCCGAAGCAATCAAAAGTGATTCCGTTGGGATTTACGCGGTTTTGTAAATAAACCTTATCACTTCTGTATTATTGCTTGTTATCGGCATTTCGGCCTTCTGATATGCTAAAAAACAGATTTTGAGCGGGATTTCGCTTTAATCTTCGCTTTTATTGTTGCCTCTGTTGTCCTTATTTTATCTCATTATTTTTGGTTTCTTATTGCAATGCTTTTAATACAAAGTACGCATACTAAAGTACGCATCGTTTGTTTGTTAGACAAAGGTAATAAAAAAAATTATACTGCTTTGCCTATGTAGACTACCCGAAGCAGCTTGAGTATCATATTTCGTTGTAATATTATATCCTTCTGTTCGGGGTTGTCCGAAATTAACTTAACAAAATCGTCATTATCCTTTGGTGGACAAATTCGCTTTACCATACGCTCGTCATCTTTCGTGATGATGACATATATCTTACTTTCGTCAATTACTTCAAAACAATCTACCTCTTTTACACCAATGATATCCCCTTCGTTTATGGTCGGTATCATTGAGAAACCGCTAACCGGAAAGAAAGCATCGGCTTTTACATTACAGGGTACAAGCAGTGGCGACGGTTCGCAATCTGCATTTACATATCCAACCTGTCCTGCACTTACCCTTAAATCTGCATAATAGTTGTTCACCACCTGCATTGCAGTGTTTTCTTTAATTACATCTTTCGTATCTACCTTATTTAATAAAATATCACCGTTACCTGTTGCAAGCCAGTTCAATGATATTTCCGGGCATTGCATCGCTATGGTTCTCATTGCTTTTGACGACAATCCACGGAGTAGCCAATTCGTGATACTTGTTTTGGGAATACCGAGCCTTTTTGCAAAAGCTTCGTATGACCCGTGAATTTCTATCAACTTCTTAATTCTCTCCTTTTCAGTCATTTTGATATATTGTTAATAAATATCACATCGTTTTGATAAATTTTTAATGCCAAAGGGCTTTTTCAATGTTTCATATTGAAATATATTTGCATCGACTAACAAACAATACAGTTCCAATTTCACTTCCCAAAAGCATAAAAACCGCGTTTTAGCGTCATTACGAATGCAAATATAGGGAGAAAAATCTGTATTAACAAACAAATTAACATCAAAATGACTTATGGCATATGAGAAAAAAGTGTCTTAATTCAGAAGAGACGGAAGTATTCAAGGAAAAATACCCCGTTTCAAGCAACCAAGAATTAGCAGAAACATTCAGAATGAGTGTTACTACAGTAAAAAACTATGCTTTTGCACTCTCCTTGAAGAAATCGCCATTATACCTGGCGAATGTAAAAAGGATAGCATCACAGAAAGGGATAAAAGCACGATGGAAAAGATAGAGAATAAAATGGAATGGTTGCGTAGCATACGCAGAGGAGAAACAAAATCCGGCCGTTTGGATACTCCTAAAGATTGTACAACAATGTCAGTGCTGATATACCGCTGGAATATTGAAGAAGGACCTGCAAGGGGAATACGCATCACTGCCACATACGACCGACCAAATTGTGTTATAACGATTACTGCTAACCGAATATCGAGTTACAGCGAATTAAGGAACAATAAAACTTCATAGAATATGTTGAAGAGTGCCGATATAAAAGCAATAGCAAAGCAGGTTGCGGTAGAATTACAGAACCTGAATGATGAAATACTGTCGCTGTCTGATGTCGCTTTGAAACTGAACAAGACGGAAGCTGCAGTGAAGCAGATGTGTTATCGCAAGCAACTCCCATTCCATAAGAGACAGAAAACATACTATTTCAGTAAGAACGAGATAACAAACTTCCTCTTAAAGTGAGAAGATTTGTTGATAAATTCCCCTAACACCAAGTCCACTCACAGCCAGCTGTGAAGCCCACTGTGAGTGGCATTTTTTTAACCTCTAACAACTACATATATGGAAGAAAAACAAATAGCACTTAAAGCCTCATTGTGCAATCGCTTATCCCAAATGGTTCTCGACCACAATCTGCCCGTCAATATCGTTGTAGGTGAAAAGCTCTCCTATCTGCGTACATTGACACTGTCGTATCACTTACGCGATGAATTGCTTATTGAGTGGTTAATCTACCGTGTAACAGAAGATGATGAGTATGAGGTATGATACAAATTCAGGATATATACAAGGCAACACGCGACGGCTTGGATATTATTCTGCATTACTATCCGCAAGCAAGGGAAGTCGTCGGCACGAAGAATAAGTTCCGGGCACGCCCGAATGAGAAAACACCCTCTGCCTGTCTCGTACTCTCAAAGAGTTCAGCCGGTGAGGTGTGGAAAGTGGTAGATTATGGCGATGACGGACACGGCCTTTCTCCTCTTGATATATGTATGAAAGAGGAAGGTATCACCCATATTTATGAGGCTGTATTGCGGTTAGCACAAATATTCGATGTTCGCGATGAACTCAACCACACTGTAAACAAGCCTCGCATCGAGAAACGCCCGGCAAAGAGCGAAGAGAAAGAGGGAACACGCATATTCTCCCTTTTGGACTCCATACCCGAAGAACATCTTAAAGTACTCGGACCAAAGGTGCGTCGCGAACACGCAGAAGCACTTAATTGGTACGAGGCTGAATATGTCGGCTATATCAAGAACAGGGAAGTAACCCTCAAATACTCCACAGAGCATTATCCTATCTTTATGCGTGAGTGCCATACGGACGATGACAAGGTGTTCTATAAGATATACGAACCCCTCAACCCCGAAAAGCAGTGGCGTTTTTCCTACACCCCTGAAGGAGTGAAGCCAAAGCGTTACATCAACGGCTTGCGTGAGTTACAGGAGTTATTCGGCAAACAGAATAGTTGCCTTGACGATGAAGAGGAAGATGCCCCAAGCGGTGATACACGCCTTGAAGAGGTGTTCATTTGCAGTGGAGAGCGTGATGCTCTTTGTTGCAAGTCATTGGGATATTGCCCTGTATGGTTCAACTCCGAAACATATACAATGACGGAACAGGACTTGAATACCTTATACAAGTATGCCAAGACAATATACAATATCCCCGACATCGACAGCACAGGGCGTAGAAAAGGCACAGAAATCGCCTTGCGGTTCATTGACATTCACACGGTATGTCTTCCTGAATGGCTATCTACCTATCGCGACAATCGCGGAAAACCTCGTAAGGATCTCCGCGATTGGCAAGAACTTCGCAGGGATAGTTCAGACTTTCGGGATTTAATCAAGCTCGCTATGCCGGCACGCTTTTGGGACGAAAGCACCAATATGAAAACAGGAAAAAAAGAGAGGCCGGGTCAAAAGTAATTTTGGCTCGGTCTCTACTTTTTATCGCTTTCTTTTTGTTTTTTGCCTGAAAGCTCCGATTATAAGCATTTTTTGCGTAAAGAAGCTCTTATTCGGCCAAATGGTAGCTTATACACCATCC